>JAFMJW010000052.1 GCA_017853315.1 Alphaproteobacteria bacterium | reverse complement strand
CGAGGTAGACCAGCGCGAGCAGGACGAGCCGAACCGTCGGCAGCCGGGGGCTGCGAAAGAGGTCGATGACCAGCGCCACCGCGAGCAGGACCGGCGACAGCAGCACGGCGGCCAGGGTCCCCAGCAGGAGGGCGGGCAGGGTGAGACACCGGCGACGCCAGCGCCGGCGAACGCTTTCGCCGCCGCCGCGGCGGGACCCGTCGGCCCCGGGGCTCGGCGTCACGGGAACCTCGCGGGCCAGGTGAACGCGTCGAGCACGAGCGTCTGGAAGGTGAAGGCGAGCGCACCGGCGACGGCGAGGCGTCCGCCCGGGATCTCGTCGCGCCGGCGCAAGAGGAAGACGGCGAGTGCCAGCGAAGCGAAGCCGACCGTCGCGAGCACCGCACGCATCGTCCACCACGCGAGCGCGCCGGGGTGGGCCAGGAACTCGAAGGCGAGCGGCATCCAGAGCGCCGAGGGGAACAGGACGAAGGCCAGCAGGAGGGTCGCGCGGTCGAGCCCGATGCGGCCGGGATCGGCCCGCAGCAGCGCCGGCGCGAACGCGAAGTAGCCCGCCGTCGCGGCGAGCATCGACGCGAAGTAGGCCGAGCGCAGGGGGCCGTCGATCGAGCCCCAGAGGCGCCCGGCCTCTTCGGGCCGGTTGGAGAGCCAGATCGCGTAGCTCGCGAGCACGGCGAGGCCGCCCGCGACGTTCACCGCCGCGAAGCGCGCGCGCGCGCCGTCGTTCCCGGTCAGACCCGCCACGACGCGAGATCCCATCCGGTGAGACGCTCCAGGCCCGCGATCTCCGGCTCCAGGTCCGAGAGCAGTTCGCGGCGCAGGTCGGGCGGCATCGCCGGGGCGGAGGACTTCGACGGCCGGCTCACGATCTTCTCCACCCACCACTTCGCCTCGCCTCCCAGGCCGAGCCGGGCGACGAGGTTGTGAAGGCCCAGTCGCTCGGCGGTCGCGCGGAGCTTCCCCTTGCCGGCGGACTGGTGTCGCAGGCGCTCCATCCGGTCGCTCCAGAAGGAGTCGTCCACGCCGACGAAGCGGAACACCCGGGCCATCGTCTCCCGGCGGCGGTGGAGCAGGTCCTGGTCGCGCAGGACCAGGAGGCGCTCGCGCGGAAACGAGCCCAGGAACGCCTCCGCCATCGTCGCGTAGCGACTGCGGCGGACGTAGATGTTCCCGGGCCGCCGCAGGGCCTGCGCGACGTCCTCGGCCTCGCGGCCCGAGGCGACGACGTGCCGGTAGTTCGAGATCATCCGGTCGATGGGGTGACGCACGAGCATGACGAGTCGCGCCTCGGGGACGACTCCCGCCATCCGGGCCGGCACGTCCTCCTGAAGAGGGTCCGCGTAGTTGGGGGAGCTCTCGCCGCGTACCCGCGCAGACGGGTCGAAGTGCGACGCGTACCACTCGATCCCGCGGTGCCAGTTTCCCCCGGGCGAGAGCCCCGGCGACGCGGCGGGCCGACCCACGAAGAAGTCGAGTTCCTTCGGGCTCGACATCGCGATCTCGGGATGGAGGTCGAGGTAGTAGTGCAGCGAACTCGTGCCGCACTTCATCGCGCCGACGACGACGAGGTTCGGCAGCGCGCCCTCGCGCGGCTCGGGCTCGGTCGAGGCCGCGCCGTTCGCCTCGCCCTGGAGGATCTCCGGCGTGTGCGGGGGCGTGCTCATCCCGCCCGAAGTGCCGCACCGGCGGGCATCGATGTCAAGCGAGCCCCCGCCCCGAGGACCCGCTCGCCGCGGAGTCGGGATCGGGGTAGTCGACGGGAGGCACCCGCGACGGGCGAGGAGGAACGAGCCATGGTGGAGAAGACGATCGACCTGACGGGAACCTCGGCGAACTCGATCGAGGACGCGGTCGCGATCGCGGTCTCGCGCGCGGCCGTGACGATCTCGGGCCTGCGCCGCGCGCGCATCGTCGACACGCAGGCCGTGATCGAGAACGGCCGCATCGCGGCATGGAAGGTCGACCTCCGCGTGACGTTCGAGATCAAGGACTCGCTGCACGAATGAGCGGCCCTCCCGATCGCAGGGACCCGCCGGCCGCGGGGCCTTGCCGCGACGATTCGAGCCCCGGCGCCCCCGCCGACCCGATGCGCGACGGAGCCGGGGCACCGGCGAAGTCGCGCGAGGTCGCTCCCGGCATCCACCAGGTCTTCCTGCCCCTGCCGTCCAAGCCCTCGATCGTGAACGTGTGGCTGATCGACGGCGGCGGCGAGTGGGCTCTGGTCGACACCGGGACGGCGCTCGAGACGAGCCGAGAAGCGCTGCTCGGAGTTCTCGCCTCGCTGGGCCTCTCCCCCCGCGACCTCGCGGTCGTGATCGGCACCCACCATCATCCCGACCACTTCGGCGCCTCCGAGGACCTGCGCGCGCTCGGGGCCGGCGAGTTCCTGCTCCATGCCGCCGAACTCGAGCGCATCGAGTACGCCCTGTCGGCGGGCTCCGACGACATGGTCCGCCACTCGCGGCGCCACGGCATCCCGATCCCCGACCAGCCGATCGACGCGCCCTCGCCGATGGACGTGTGGTCGCGGGTCTTCCGGCCGACGCGCGCGATCGACCGCTTCCTCGACGACGGCGACGAGATCCGGGTCGGGCGCCGACGCTTCGAGGTCGTGTGGACCCCGGGGCACACTCCCGGCCACTGCTGCCTCCTCGAGCGCGAACGGGGGCTGCTGCTGGTCGGCGACCACCTGCTGCCGAAGATCACGCCGCACGTCGGCGTGTACGCGACGGGCCCGCGCAACCCGCTGGGAGACTTCCTCGCCTCCCTCGAGAAGGTCGCGGGACTCGACGTGTCGCTCGTCTGCCCGGCGCACGGGGGCGTCTACGCGGACCACCGGCACCGCGCGCACCAGATCGTCGCGCACCACGAGCACCGCATGCGCGAGATGCTCGACACGGTGCGCTCGGGTCCCTGCACGGCCCTCGACGTCGCCCGTCGCTCGTTCCACTGGGTGTTCTCGGATGGAGGCGACCGCTTCCAGGCCGGGGCGGCGGTCATGGAGACGATCGCCCACCTCGAGCTGCTCGCCGCGCGGGGCGAGATCGACCGCGACGAGAGCGATCCGGTCTTGCTCTGGCGCGCGGCACGCCGCTGACCGGCGTGGTGGCCGGCGGATGCACCGGCGGGGGAGAGGAGGAACCCCACCGGCGCACCCGCCGACGCGAGCGGCCTCGTTTGCAACGAAGGCTGGGGTGCGACTTCGAACTCGTCGGAGGGGGTGGCGTTCGCCCTTTCCTGACCGTCTCTACCGCACCCGCCCTCTTGGACGGGCTGCTCGCCTCTTTATTCGACGGATGCGCGTCGAACTCAAGCCCTTCTTCTTCCTTCCCCCTTCACTCGGGCATGCCCTCGACCCGGATCTCGAGCACCCGGCCCCGGGCGTCGATCTCCATCTGAGCCTGCATTCCGACCCGAATCGACGCCGGGGCGACCGACCGTCCGTCGCTGCGGACGTCGCTTCCCTCGGCGATCACGCCCCTCTGGCCGCCCACCTCGACGGTCTGGCCGTCGACCCGGGTCACCCGTCCCGAAACGAGGCGGGGGGACTCGTCGAGCGCGAAGGAGGACTTCGACAAGGCGGATGCGAGGAGGAGGACCCCGACCAGGAGGCGGATTCCGGGCGGCTTCACGGCTCTTTTCTCCCTCTTTATCCTTCCCGGGGGCCGGGACCGGCCCGTCACCAGGCCTGCCGCCAGGAGATCGGGATCACGTTCTGGTTCATCTGGGGCAGGACGAAGGGCTGGATGGCCACCCCGCCGCTCTTGCTGACCCCGAGGAAGGCCCTGGTGCCGTTCGAGCCGAAGGCGACCCGGAGTCCGGTCGACAGGCCGCTGCCGATGACCGCCGAGCGGTCCGTCGCCGTGAGGGAGGTCGACCCGCCGCCCCCGGTCCCGCCCGAGGCACCACCGCCGAGGTTGGACCCGGAGGTGCCCGGGAGGTCGCGGGTCGGGCCGCCCGTGATCGGGTCGACCAGGTAGAGCCGGGACTGGCCCCCGTTCTCGCAGGGGGCGTTCGAGGGCGTGAAGGTCGTGAAGGCGAGGTTGAAGTAGACCGTGGGCGGGGCGAGCACCTTCTCGCCGGTCCCCTGCAGGACGAGGTACCAGCCGTGGGCGGCCTGGATGCGGCGGGCGAGCGCCGTCGCCGCGGTCGTCCCCGGCTGCGCGATGTCGGTCGTCACGTTCACGAGCGATCCCTCGACGAGGTCGTTCGTGCCGTCGTCCCGGACCGCGTAGAAGCGCTCGGAGACGCCCGTCGAGAGCGGGTTGTTGCGGTCGCCGGTCCCGAAATAGACCGAGACGGATCCGGCGTTCACGACCGCGTCGGGCGGATAGTAGATCCGGTGCCCCGGCGCCGAGAAGAGGCGCTGCACCGAGAAGTCGTCGCCGATCCTCCAGAGGTTGCCGCCGAGGTCGCCGACGTAGCCGCGGTCGAACACGCCGTCGCCGTTCACGTCGAAGACCATCGCGTCGCCCGCGATCGGGTAGGTCATCCCGGCGGGCTGCGCGGAGGCCACCCGGGCGCCGGTCACGAGGTCCACCGCGAAGATCGCGCGGCCGATCCCGCTCGGGTTCGCGTTCACGACCGTCGCCGGGTCGAACCAGAAGTCGGTGCCACCGCCGACGACCGCGACGTCGACCGGAGATCCGCCGTTGGCGAAGCGGGCGAGCACCGGCGTCGAGGTCGTGTAGCCGAGCTCGGCGAACCCGCTCGTCGCGGAGTTCACGCGCCACAGCAGCTTCGGAGCAGCCTTCGTCGTCACGTCGAGGCCGTAGTAGGCGCGGCCGCCGCGCCCGAGCCCGAACACCACGACCTTGCGGCCGTCCGCGAGCGTGCGCAGCTTCGGCGCCCCGTCGACCAGGAAGGGGTGGGTGCCCGACTGGCCGGGGCGAAGCAGGTTCAGCTTCGGCAGGACGTCGGGCGGAACGAAGGCCCAGAGCTCCTGTCCGGTCGCGTCGTCGAAGGCGTGCAGCATTCCGTCGTTCGAGCCGGCGAGGATCAGGGCGTCGTCCGTCCCGTAACTCACGACCAGCGGCGTCGAGTGGATGATGTCGCCCAGGAGCCAGCTGCGCTTCTCGGCGAGGACGCCGTCGCGGTCTTCGTCGAAGGAGTCGAGCCCCGAGACGTAGTCGATCAGGAGGTCGCGATTGGCGGTCGTCGCGTCGGTGCCGACCAGGCCCAGCATCGCGGGCGTGATCGCCGAGTTCGTCTTGGCGAAGGCCTGGGAGGTCGCCGTCAGGGCGACGCCGCCCAGGTTGCCGGTCGAGGTGCCGGCGTAGGTGTAGATCGCGCGCGGCGTGGTCCGCGCGGCGAGCACGCCGCCGACGCCGCCGTCGGTCACCGAATTGCCGGACGGCGTGCCGGCGCCGTCCCAGAACGACTCGGCGGTCTTGAGCAGCGTGCCGTCGGCGTCCGTCGCGGCTCCCGAGAGGGTCGTGCAGTTCGAGGCGCTCGACGCGTTGCAGATCGTGCCGTTCGCGTGGTCGAGGCCGTACTTCTTGATGTTTCCCGCCCAGGACAGCCCGCCGTCCCGGGGCGTGAAGAGCGTCAGGTAGACGCGGTCGCCCGACTGGGTGCGCGAGGAGGTCGAGACCGGCACGACCGGCGCCACGAAGGACTGGGCGTCGGCCTTGATCATGTTGAGCGCCGCCCGGAGCGCCACGTCGAGTTCGTCGGGGTCGGTCGCGGACAGGCACTTGCCGCCGCCGTAGCGCTCGGCGGCGCGCCAGAGAAGCGAGCCTCCGCCGGCGCTCGTGTCGCCCGCCGTGGGCGCCTGACAATAGTCGAAGCCGAAGGAGACGGCGTAGAGCGCGAGCGACTGGTTCGACGAGTTGCCGAGCGGCTGGAGCCCGCGAACCTTCAGCATCGCGTCGTCGAGGTAGTCCGAGCCGCAGTTGAAGGCCTCGCCGGTGTTGGCGATCCAGTTCGGGCTCGACGGGTCCTCCTTCCCGTCGCCGTTCAGGTCCCCCGGGTTTCCGACGAAGGACTGGAGCCTCGTGAATCGGCACGTGCTCTGCGGCGAGGAGTTGTAGTCGGCTTCGACCTCCGGGATGCCGTCGGTCACCATGAGGACGTAGTTGCGCTGGCAGGTCTGCTGGACCGGCGAAGTGGTGAAGCCCGCTGCCGTGGCTTGCCCGTTGAAGTACTTCCAGGCGTCGACGAGGCGGTGGGCGGTCGGGGTCGCGCCGCCTGCCGCGAGGCCGTTGATGACGCTCGCGAGCGAGGAGCGCGTCGCGGTCGTCATGTCCTGGACCGGGAACTGGTAGACGGCGGAGTTCGACTGCCATCCCGTCACCCAGGTCGAGCTCGCGTAGTTGGCGAGAGCGTAGTTGATGCCCGTCGGGTTGAAGATCTCGAGCCCGAAGCGAACGTCGTTCGCCGGGTCCGTCACGATCGAGCTCATCACCGCCTTGGCCACCGCGAGTTTGCTCTGCGCGGAGCAGGCGTTGCCCGTGCCGGTACACTGCGTGGCGGTCGTGCAGGGCTGGAACGGGGGCAGCGTGCAGTTCTTCGGGGGGTTCGCCTCGAAATTGAGCCGGTTGCCCCGCTTGCGCCGCGACTCGCGGTCGTCCGTATCGTCGCCCGAGGGGGGCGGCTGGAGGTCGACGAAACTCGCGGCGCAGGCGTTCGTGTCCGCGACCCAGGTGGTCGTCGTCGTGGCGCAGGTGCAACTGGTCGTGACCGTCTTGCAGCGGGTGTAGATCGTCCCCGGCGCGTAGGTCCCCGCGTAGATCGTGTTCGGGTAGGTGTTGTAGGCCTGCGAACTCATGCTGCCCGAGTTGTCGAACACGATGAGCACGTTCGGCTTCACCTGGCCGGCAGTGAAGATGTCGATGTCGAGAGCTCGGGCCGGACGAGCCGCCAGGACGGCGCACGCCGCGACGAGCGCCGCCGCGAGCGGGGATGCTCCCGGACGTCGCCCCCGAAGGGCCTTCAGCCGCAGTCCGGACACGGCGCCGCCTTCGCCACCTTCATCGAGACGGTGCTGGCGGCATCCACGCCGGCGACCGCCGTGTTCTTCCTCGCGTCGACCCGGAAGATGTACATCTTCCCGAGGCCTTCGGCCTGACCGAACTGCGCCGCGCGGACGAGTCCGTCGGTCGTCCGGACGAGCACGTTGCCCGGCAGCGCGCGGTACTCGGAGTAGTTCGAGGTCGCGGAGCCGTCGAGGTTGGCCGTCGTGCCCTTCAGGTTCGTCGTTCTCGACGCCATGTAGGGCACGAAGTTCAGATCGTCGGAGAGCGCGTAGTGGGCGGCGCCGTCGGCCACGTGGAAGGCGGCCCCGCTGTGGGTCGAGAGCGCACTCGTCGCGGTCGACATCTGGCCGCTCGTCGCGACGGCGAGCGTGAGCGCCGCGAGCACGGCGACGATGCCGAGGGCGACGACCATGATCAGGCCGTCCTGGTTGCGCATGCGGTCCATCGACGTCACCCGGCGTCCCAGCGCATCGCCACGTTGCGCAGGTGAGCCTCGATCGAGACCGAGGAGGCGACCTTGGGCGTGTCGACCGACGGGGCCGCCTGTCGCGCGCCCATCGAGAGGACGACCGACCGCGAGTTCGCGCCGGGGGTCGAGGTCTGCGCCCCGGCCTGGTCGATGAACACGAGGTCGAAGGAGGTCACGTCGTCGGCCAGCACCTGCCCGGCGCGGCGGAGGACGCCGCCCGTCCAGTCGTAGGACACGCTCTCGACCTGCACGACGTCGGGGCCGATCGGGTAGGAGCGCGCGAGCGGCGACTCGAGCGAGAGCACCACGTTCGAGCCGCTCGCCGAGACGCCGGTGATCGTCTTCACCTCGGAGGCGAGGCCGCTGTCGACCACCATGCGGGTGCCGGCCTTGAACGCCCCGCTGCCCACCGACGGGGTCACCACGAGCTGGGAAGCACCGGCCAGAGCAGCCTGGGCGAGCGCGGCGGTCGCGTTGGCGAAGTTCCCGCGCAGCACGAGCGAGGTCGCGCCCGACGAACGGGTCACCTCGATCGGTGCCACGCCCGAGGCGGGCGGCACCGCAAGCATGCCGTAGCCTGCCATGCGCAGGTCGGAGAGCAGGATCTCGCTCGCGCCCCGGATCGTCAGGTGCGCGTCGGCGGCACCCGACTGGATCGCGGCCGAACGCCCCTGTGCGCGCACCGCACCGAACACCACCGAGAGGATGAGCAGCGAGAGGAACGACGCCGCGAGCAGCTCGGCGATCGTGTTCCCGTCCTCGCCGAGGCGCGACCGTGACGTCCGGACTTCCGGGCGACGGTCGCCGACGGCTGCGCCGTGGCGGTCGGGCGCGGGCGAGGTCAAGGGTTGGTCACCTGGCTCACGATCGTCGCCATCTTGAGCGTGCGCGCGCCGAAGCGGTCGGTCCAGGTCGCGACCGCCTCGATCCGCTTGGCGGTGCCCAGCGATGAAACGGTCTTGGCGAGGTTGAAGCGGATGCCGCCGGCATCGGTCGTGGTCGTGCCGGCGACGATCGAGGCGAAGGGCGTGCGGTGCGCCTGCTCGAGCGCCTGGGCGACCAGGGAGGAGGCGACGTCGGTGTTGCGGCCCAGCGTCTGTGCCTTGCTGGAGACGGCCTGGACGCCGGCCATGCCGAGGAAGGCGACCGCCATGATCACGATCGCGAACATCGTCTCGACGATGCCCATCCCGCGCTCGTCGAGCGCCCGACGGCGGCGGCTCACTTCCACCCGCTCCCCGAGCGAGTCCAGACGCGGACACGGCCGGCGCCGGTCACCGAGATCGCCTTCGCGACCCGTCCGTCGTCCGACGCGACGAAGAAGGCGCCCGAAGAGGACGGGAGCCCGCGTGCGTCGAAGACCACTCGACCCGGCGTCGCTCCCGTCACGGCGCCGCCGTAGGGGTCCGCCGTCGCACCGTTCAGCGAGAAACTGACCCCGGCGAGGCGGTTTCCCAGGAGAGAGTTCCGGACCACGGGATCGGTGGCCGACTGGACCACGCCGGCGACCGCCGTCCGCTTCACCCGATAGTTCACCCCGGTGCGGGTCGAGTCGACGTCCAAGTAATGCGGAACTCCCGTGCGCATCGACATTTCGCGAGCCCAGGAGAGGTCGGAGAGGATCTGGGTCGAGGCCGACGACACCCGCATCTGCATGGCGAGTGCACTGTACTGAGGCACGGCGATCGCTCCCAGGATCGAGAAGAGGCCGCACACGACCATCATTTCGAGGAGGGTCCAGCCTCCTTCGCGCTTCCGTTCCGAGAGGCTCGGTCGATCGATCATGGAGTTCGTCATGAGCAGGAGTCCCCTTCTAGATTAGGTGGCTTTCCTAAGTCTAGGGGAGCAAGGGCCGTACCCGCGGGCAGCCGCCTCGGCGGATGACGCGGGACGTCGAGCGGCGAAAACCTGACGGCCACCATCGAACCGACGTGATCTCGCCGCCCCACGGGGGAGTCATCGACCTGCGGGCGGCATTCCTTGAGCCGGGATCCCGGGGCTCCCCGGCCGGGGGCTCGGGGGGCCCGGACCCATGAGCGACGGAAGAGTCCCCTGCCATGCGAAGAAGAGCCCGTGACAGGCCCCCGGGCCTGAAGCGGCGACCGCCGGGTTCGGGGTGCGCCGGCCTCGATCCGGGCTCAGACCTCCGACCAGCTCGTGACGACCACCGGCTTGGGCAGGTTTCCGCCGTTGCTCGAGCCGTCGCCGGCCTTGTCGGCGAACTGGGTGAGGCAGGTCTGGCAGTACTGGATGGTGATGCCGCCGTTGCCGCTGAAGTTCGGAAGCGGGCTCCACATCGCCCCGTGGATTCCGACGTTGCCACCGACCTTGATGCCGCCGGAGGACGGGTTCTTGAACAGGATCCAGCCGTAGAAGTCGAAGCTGCCGAGGAAGTCGATGTCGTTCTCGACGATCAGGATGCCGTAGCCGGTCGACCCGCCCGCGATCTTCGGGCTCGCGTTCGTGAGCACGGTCACGGCCGGGGCCGCCTGGGAGCCGAGGTCGCTCTGGTTCAGGTTGGTCTTCGAGATCGTGTTCAAGTGGCCCACGTTGGCCGCCAGGATGTCGGCGATGAGCCGCTGCACGTCGGCCGTCGAGGCGGCACCGGTCGTCCAGACGCTCGGGGTGAGCGGGCTCGCCGAGTACCCGAGCCCCTGCATCTGCGTCTGCTGGTTCGAGCTGAGGGCGCTCACGAAGGAGTCGCGAACCGTGTCGTTGCGCATCGACACCGCGGGCCGCGGCGCCACCGAGGGATCGAGGGTCCCGTCGGGCCGGTAGTTGTTGCCATCGACCAGGAAGGACGTCCCCGACATCGAGCCGACCGCCGCGTCGTTCGTCAGGTGGAGCGCACCCGCGCCCGCGATGAACGCGCTCTTCGCGACCGTGACCCGCAAGACCCGCTCGGCCGAGAGGCTCGACTTCCCGGTGATGGTGATGATGCCTTGCGATTTCGTGTCGGCGCCCGAGGCGAGCGCGATCTGGTAGGTCGCGCGCGGCCAGTCGTCGAGGGCGGTCTGGGCCGTGGTCAGCATCCCGCCGTCGATCACGTCGTTCTTGAAGTCGATGATGCCGCGGTTGTTGATCGCGTTCAGGGAATAGGCGAAACCGGCCTCCGCCGCGGCGAAGGCCTGGTTGCCGTTCACGAAGTGCTGCGTCGTCTGCACGTCGAGCAGCGACCCGCGCGAGGTCGCCGCCCCGAGCGTGAGCGCGAGGAGCAGCAGGAGGATCACCCAGGGCATCGCGAAGCCCTGCTCCCCCGACCAGCGGAAACCGTGCCAGAACCGCTTCATCGTCCCCTTCTCCCGGCTCGATCGTGCCATCGCGCCACGGTCAGAGATAGGGGCAGTTCGCCGGCGTGAGAAAGCGCCGGTTGCGGAGCTCGACGTCGGCGGCCGCCGTCGCGACCTGGAGCCCGGTGTTCGACTTCTGGGAGCTCGAGCCCTTCAGGTCGAGCTCGATGCGGATGCGGACGACGGCGAGGAGCTGGGCCGCCGACAGCCCCGAGCCGCCCGGCGAGAGCACGTTCCCCGCGGCGTCGAAGTAGACGATCCGCGAGTTGCCGATCGAGGGCCCCGACCAGAGCGTCTCGGTCGTCGAGGAGTTGTTCTGGGTCCGCGTCACGGCCTTGGTCGTGGAGTCGAGCGTCCAGGTGACGTCCTCCTGGGCCCCGGTGAGCACGCCGTTCCCGTCGAGGTCGGCGCGGACACGCACCTGCTTCGAATTCCCGAGCAGGAGGCCGGTGCTGGCGGTGCCGGTGCAGTTCGGGTTCGTGCCCGCCCCGGCTCGCCGGACCTCGCGCGAGAACAGGTCCGCGATGTCGCGAGCCGAGGACTGGAGGTCGACCTGCCGGACCTGGTCGCGCATCGCGTACATCTGGCCGACGTGCAGCGTCGTGAAGGCCGCGAGCGCGAGCAGCCCGACGGCGATGGTCGTCAGCGTCTCGACGACCATCGACCCGACCTGCCCGGAGATCCTGCCCTTCGCGGCCATGTCCACCTCAGCCGCCGCAGTTGGTCGTCGTGCAGGCGTAGGTGACGAGGGTCATGCTGCCTGCGGCGGGGTTGGTCCACGCGACTCGGACCTCCACCCGCACCATGTTGGGACGGTACCCGACCATCGTGCTGCCCACGTAGGCCTTCACGCCCGACACGACCCAGGTCCGGGTGAACTTCCCGGAGGCCCCTTCGAGCCCGGAGATCGGGTTCCCGGGGTCCGCGTGGGTGCCGAGCGTGAGCTCCGCGGGGATCGTCCCGCTCGAGGGCGCGATCGCCCGGATCTGCTCGACCTTGTTCTGGGCGAGCGCGCTCGCCGCGGCCTGCATGCGGCTCTGGAAGTTCGCCCGGGTGCCCGAGACGATCGCCGCGCTCACGCCCACCGCGACCACCGAGAACAGCGCGAGGGCCGCGAGCACCTCCACCATCCCGAAGCCCGCGGCGCCGGCGAGGTGGCGGCGGGGGGTCACTGGACCCTCACTCTCCCCGTCGACGTGGTGGTGACCGAGAGCGTCTTGTTCTGCGCGTTCGCGATCGTGATCGAGTCGGCCTGGGTCGCGAACCCGCGGCGGTCGAACTGCACGACGGAGCCGGTGTTGTCGATGCGCACACCGGGCGGAAGCGCGATCGTGGTGGCGTTCGCCCAGGTCGTCCCGTCGGCGCTGGTCTCCATGACGTAGGCGACCTTGGTGCTGGAGACGCGGATGCGCACGTAGCGGTTCATGGAGACCGCCTTCATGCGCGCGCGAGAGACGTCCATCTTCACCGCGTCGGCGCCGCGCAGGAGCTCGTTCTGCCCGTAGAGCCGGTTGATCGAAGGGAGCGCGGTTCCCGCGATCACGGTGACGAGCGAGAGGCCCGCGACGAGCTCGACGATCGAGAGTCCCGCCTGCGAGGTGAGACGGGCGAACGGGCGTCGCCGCGCGGCGTGCGCGCCGCCCTCGCTCTCGGCGTCGCTCCTGTTTCCGGGGTCGTTCATCGTGAGGTCGTTTCGTGGGAGGTCATCCCGACCGACGGATGCGATCCTACACCCGGGGAGCCGTTGCGGGCCATAGGAAGGTTGAGGTCGTGGCACCTCATTTTTCGGTGAGGGATCCACCTAGTGCGCGAGCCTCCACCCCCAGTCCGAGCGTGCGATCCGGTGGCCGAGAACCTGTCGCGGGCCCTCCCGCCCCGATGCGCCTGCGGCGAATTGGAAACCCCCGCTTGCACTTCGCCTCGAACTGCTCGCCCGGCGCATCGGGTGGTCGACCGGATCTCCTAGGTGCGAACCCTAAGTGGAAGGAATCGGGGCGCGTAGGGGTGCTGCCCGGGGCCTCGCGGACGGCTAGAAGGGCCCCGTGGATCGAGCGCCGCGGCAACGGGCCCGCGCCCCCCGCGCCTCAGCCAAGGCGCGCGCCGCGCTCGTGATCGGCGGCCTCGCGGCCGGCATCGCCGCGGGAGAGATCGGCGCGCGGGCGGTGGGATTCCGCTTCCACCCGCACATGCGCAACCGCGTCCACTTCGCCGAGCCCGATCCCGTGCTCGGCTGGAAGAACCTCGCGGGCGCGAGCGGCGCGTACGGCGGGAACGAGTTCGAGACGCGGGTCGCGATCAACGAAGCGGGCCAGCGCGGGCCGAGTCACCCGCTCGAGCGCACGCCGGGCGTCGCGCGCGTGGCGATCCTCGGCGACTCGCAGGCGTGGGGAGACGGCGTCGGCGACGACGAGACCTTCGCGGCACTGCTCGACCGCGCCGCGCGCGGTCGCGTCGAGGTGCTCGACTTCGCCTGCCCGGGCTACGGCACGGACCAGGAGCTCCTGCTCTTCGACCGCGAGGTCGTGCGCTGGCGGCCCGACGTCGTCGTGATCGCGGTCTTCGTCGGCAACGACCCGAAGGACAACCTCTCCGACGGCACGTGGCAGTATCCCAAGCCGCGCTTCGACGTCACGGCGTCGGGCGAGCTCGTGCTGCGAGGCACGCCGATCGAGCCGAGACCGCTCGTGCAGGCCGGGATCGCCGTCTACCGCGAGGCGATGCGGTGGTCGGCGCTGCTGAACGCGATCGCCGAGGCGACCAACGGGACGGCCCCGCCGCCCGGGCACCGCCTGCCCGGGCATCCGACCGTCTACAACTCCGTCTACGCCCCGGAGCCCGACGCGAAGTCCACGCGGGCTCTCGCGGTGACCGAGCGCCTCCTGCTCGAGCTCGTCGCCCACGTGCGCGCCTCGGGCGCGAGGCCGCTCGTGATGCTGATCCCCGAGCTCTGGCAGGTGGACGTCGCGGTTCGACCGCAGTGGCGGTCCGAGCTCGCGGAGCGGCGCGCCGACTGGCGACGGCCGCAGCGCGTCCTCCGCCGGGCGCTCCGGGAGGACGGGGTCGAGACGATCGACCTCCTGCCGACGCTCGCGCGCGCGGCCCGCGAGTCGCCCGACGGCGGGCCCCACGTCTTCCTGCGCCAGTGGCGACACCTCGACCGCCGCGGCCACGAGGTGGTCGCGCGCCGCCTCGGCGCGAGCCTCGGCATCCCGCTCACTCCTCGCTGAGCCCCTGCAGCAGGGCCTCCCGCGGGAGCCGCGCCGCGGCGTCGGCCGCGGCGATCGCGACCGGGTCGGCGCGCAGCGAGCATCCGGCGGCGCGCAGGGAGCGCATGCTCGCGAGCCCGGCGATCGCGCAGTCGGACGAGTCGAGGCGGAGCTCGCCGGCCACGAGGAGCGCTCCCGTGAACGCGACCCGGCCGCGGATCTCGAGGTCGCCCGTCGAGACGACCACGCCACGGCCTTCGAGCGAGGGCATCGTGCCGCCGCCCGTCATTCGCGCGATCGCCGCCGGCGAAGTCGCGAGGTCGGCGGCAACGCGCTCCGGGTCGACCGCCTTCGCGGCCCACCCGGAGACCCAGGCGGCGACGTCGACCGGGTCGGCCACCGCCGACTCGGCGACGCCGAGAAGGCGCGCACCCGTCGCGCGCATCGTCGCAAGGAGCGCCGCGCTCGCCTCGCGGGACGCGGCCGCCAGCGCGGCGGTGGCGGTGGCTGCGCCTGCGGTCGCATCGACCACCACGGAGGCCCCCGGCTCGAGTCTGGCCTCGCCGCTCGTCACGACGAGCACGGCCGGCGCCCAGGGCTGTCGCGCGCGGCCGACGGTCGCGCGCAGGTGTCGTCGCGTGCCGCGCGGGCCGATCGCGTCGACGTCGAGTGCGAGCAGTTCTCCGGGGAAGCTCGTCCCGGGCAGCAGCGAGGGCGTGGCACCGTAGCCCCAGGGCTGGGCGGGAAACCAGGTCCAGCCTCCCGCCAGCGGCAGCGGCCCCGGGGCCTCCGGGCGCGACAGGCCACCGGTTCCCGCGACGACCGGCAGGAACGAGGTGCCCGGCGCGAGCAGCGCCACAGCGTGGTGCGCACCGGCCTCGGCGGAGGCGCGCGCCTGCAAGGCGGCACGCGCGCGGCCCGCCGCCCACAGGTGGCTCCGCATCATGGCGAGCGTCGCCCCGGTGGTGGCGAGCAGCAGGGCGAGAATCACGATCACCGCGACCAGCGCGCCGCCGCGCTGGTCGTGCCGGTCGCGCTCGCCGTCCCGGGGCGACGACCTCATCCCGGCCTCCGGGCGGGCAGGCGCGAACGGATCGCGGCGGTCGACCGCAGCCGTACCTCCGGCCGGCCGACGAGCCCCGTGCGCACGGCGATCTCGACGTCGACGCGCCGCACGCGGCCGAGCTCCGCCGCGGCGAGAGCCCGGCCGGCGCCGATCTCCGAGCCGTCGGCCGCGCGATGGCGGAGCGCGAACCCGCCCGTCGCGACCGGCGACGCGATGCCGATCGACTGGGCCCCGAGCCGTCGCAGGACCCGTCCGCCGGAGGAGGCGCCCCACGAGAGCGCGCGTCGCTCCGCCGACGACGTGTCCACGCTCCCGTCGCCGTCGAGGTCCGCGTCGAGCTCGAGCGAGTCGGCCGACCCCGCGCGCAGCGCGACGACGCCGACGCCCCTCGGGTCGTTGCCCGCGAGCTGGACGTCGCGCAGCGCGACCTCCAGCGCCCAGGCGCATGCCGAGCCCGCGGCGAGCTCCGACTGCAACGAGCGCGCGATCGAGGCGTGGAGGGCGAGCAGCGAGATCGCGGCGAGGCAGGTCACGAGCGCGAGTGCTGCCGCCACGAGCAGCTCGACGAGCGTCGTCCCGCGTTCGTCCGCGAGTCGTCGGGCCGGCCTCACGGCGCCACCGCGACCAGCGTGAGCAGGGTCGTCCGCGGCGCGCTCCAGCGCGCCGTGACCTCGAGCCTCGCGAGCCCGGGGGCGGGTTCGTCGGGGGCGACCCGCCACACTCGCACGATCGCGAAGCCGTCGACGACGGCCCGGTCGTCGCCCGACGACCGCGACGCGGCCGGGGTCGCGACCAGCGCCTCGATCGCTTCGGACGCCGCGGCGAGACCCGCCGCCTCGCCGCGAGCCGCGCGTGCGAGCTCGAGCATCGAGACCGCCGCGCCCGAGGCGATCGTCGCGACCGACGCCACGAGCCCCAGCGCGACGAGCGTCTCGACGAGCGAGAACCCGTCGTCCGTCGCGATCCGCCAGTCACTCAAGCGTCACCCTCCCGCGCTGGTTCACCACGACGCGACGCTGCTCCGCCGCGCCGCTCTCGAGCACGAAGGTCGCGTTGTCCGCGGTCCCGCTCACGGCGAAGCGCACGCGACCGCCGGCCGTGGCGCTCGCGAGGCGCGTACCCTCCGGCAGCGCCTCCTCGACCGGCGGCGCGCCCGACGGGCCCACCGCGATCACCCGCTCGGTCACGCGGCGCACCTCCCAGGTGCGGCCCTCGGCCATCGCCGCCTCGCGCGCGCGGACGAAGGCCGAGAACAATTGCACGCAGGCCGCGCGGAGCCGCACGCCCGAGAGCGCGGCGCTCGCGCCGAGCACGGACGCGACCACCAGCGCGCCGAGCACGGCGAGGCCCGCGACCAGTTCCAGCAGGGTGAAGCCCGCGCGGGAGCGCCGTGGCCCCCGCCGCCCGTCGTCGATTCGCATCGCCCGCCCCTCCTCCCTGCCCCGCCCGCCGGGCGGACGGGGGCCCCGCGGGAGCGGGCCGGAGGACGGCGCACTCCCGGCGATGTCGGTCGCGAGGGGATCGCCGCCCGGGGAGGACGGTCGATCGGGGTGCGCACCGGGCTAGGGCACGGCGGCGCGGGCCGCCATGCACGCGACGTCAATCGCCCGAGAGGCCCGAGGCGAGCATGTACCAGTCGACGATGCGGTCACCCCAGAAGAGCGTGACCAGCGCGCCGATCGCGAGGAACGGTCCGAAGGGAATCGCGAGCTTCGAGTCGCTGCGGTCGCGGATCATGAGCAGGGTGCCGACCGCCGAGCCGACGAACGAGGCGAGCAGCAGGGTCAGCAGCACGCCCTTCCAGCCGAGAAACGCGCCGATCATCGCGAGCAGCTTGATGTCGCCGCCGCCCATGCCCTCGCGGCCGGTCGCGGCGTGGTAGGCCCAGGCGACGAACCACAGCATGCCGCCGCCGAGCAGCACTCCCGCGACCGAGCGGCCGAGCGCGCCGCCGCCCGTGGTCGCCGTCGCGACGGCCGCGAAGGCGATGCCGGCGACGATGCCGGGCAGCGTGATGCGGTCCGGCAGGAGCCGGTGGTCGAGGTCGATGTAGGTGAGCGCGACCAGGCTCGCGCCGAACCAGAAGGCCGCGAGCGTGTCGAGCGTGAACCCGCCCTGCACCGCGAGGGCGGCGGCGAGGAGTGCGGTGATCGCCTCGACGATCGCGTAGCGGGGCGAGATGCTCACGCCACAGTCGCGGCAGCGGCCACGCAGCAGGAACCAGCCGAGGATCGGCACGTTGTCGTACCAGCGGATCGCGTGGCCGCAGGCGGGACAGTGCGACGGCGGCGACACCAGCGACAGCCCGGCGGGCAGGCGGTAGATGACGACGTTCAGGAAGCTGCCGACGCAGGCGCCGAGCAGCCCCCCGAGGAGCGCGAGCGCGATCGTGTCGGGCATCGGACCCTGCATCGTTTCACCGTCCCGGACCGGGGCCGGGGAGACGCGAATCCTGTCACGCGACCCGCGCGCGCGCCAACGCGGA
>JAFMJW010000289.1 GCA_017853315.1 Alphaproteobacteria bacterium | reverse complement strand
TCGCCTTCATCTTCGTCACCGTGGTGCTCGACATGCTGGCGCTCGGGATCGTGATCCCGGTCCTGCCGAAGCTGATCCTCGGCTTCGAGGGCGGGAATGCGGAGAGCGCGGCGGGCTGGCAGGCCCTGTTCGGAACGGTCTTCGCGGCACTCCAGTTCGTCGCGGCGCCGTTCCTCGGCGCCCTCTCGGACCGCTTCGGTCGGCGCCCGCCGATCCTGCTCTCGAACCTCGGGCTCGCCGCCGACTACGTCGTCATGGCGCTCGCGCCGTCGATCGGCTGGCTCCTGTTCGGCCGCGTCGTCGCGGGGCTGCTCTCGGCGACGATCTCGATTCCCGGCGCCTACGTCGCGGACACGGTCCCACCGGAGAAGCGCGCGGCGAGCTTCGGCATGATCGGCGCCGCCTTCGGGCTCGGCTTCGTGATCGGTCCCGCCGTCGGCGGGATCGCCGGCGCGACCGATCCGCGGCTTCCGTTCTGGATCGCCGCGTCGCTCTCGCTGACGAACTTCCTCTACGGCTGCTTCGTCCTGCCCGAGTCGCTTCCGCCCGAGCGTCGCGCGGCCTTCGACTGGCGGCGCGCGAACCCGGTCGGGGCGCTCGCCTTTCTCGGCAGCGCGCGGGCGATCTGGGGGCTCGCGCTCGTGGCGGCGCTCAGTTGGCTCGCCCACGACTCCCTGCCGCAGATCTTCTTCCTCTACGCCCACGAGAGCTTCGGCTGGGACACGCGCATGGTCGGGCTCGCGATGGCCGCGGTCGGCATCATGAGCGTCCTGGTCTCCGGGGTGCTCGTGGGCCGCATCGTGCGCGCGATCGGCGAGGCTTCCGCGCTGCGGCTCGGCCTCGCCGCCGGCACCGCGGCGATGCTGCTCTACGCGTTCGCCGGCCGGCCCGCGGTCGTGTTCGTCGCGATCCTGGTCGGCTCGTTCTGGAGCATCTCCAACTCGGCGAACCAGTCGCTCATGACCCAGCACGTCGACCCCGCCGAGCAGGGCCGCCTGCAGGGAGCCCTCGCGTCGCTGCGCGCGGCCTGCCAGGTGACCACGCCGAGCGTCTTCAACGGCGTGTTCGCCGCGGCGATCCGCGGCCCGCGCTGGCATTTCCCGGGGGCGCCGTTCCTGCTGTCGGCGCTGCTCATGGCGACGGCGCTGGGGCTCGCGACGATGGTCGCGCGCGCGCCGGAGACGCGGGTCGCCTGAGCGTCTTGCGCGGAGCGCCCCGGCGGGGGAGCCTCGCGCGGGTCCGTCACGGACCGTTCACGGAGGAGGATCCGGGCCGGTGTCCGGCGCGGTCTTCAAAATCGCCGAGCCCCCGTTCGGGGGCTGGATGGTTCGACTCCATCCCTCCTCCGCCACGGATCGGGGACCGGTCGCGGTCGCCGGCGGGCCATCGCCCGCCATGCTCCTGCCCGGGAGAGAGCGCGTCAGGCCGCGAAGCCGGCGTGCCGCGACTCCGCCGCGACCCGCACGAGGTCGAGCGTCGTCACGAGCCCGAGCAGCCGACGCCCCTCGGTGACGAGCACGCGGTGGACGCCGCCGGCGAGCAGGCCGCGGGCGATGTCGCGCACGGAGTGGTCCGGCGGCACGACGATCAGCGAGGTCGTCATGATGTCGCGAACGCAGAGCTCGTCGGCTCGGCTCTCGGCGTCGAGCGGGGCTGCGCCTTCCCGTGGGACCTCGCCGACCAGGTCGGTGTAGAAGTCGCGCACCGGGGCGGCGGCCTCCTGCGGGGTGACCGCGCGCTGGATCTCCGCCGACGACACGACGCCCACCACGTGCTCGTCCCGCACGACGGCGGCGCCGAAGGCGCCTTCGCTCGCGAGAAACCCCTCCAGCTCGCGGACCGTCAGATCGGGCGAGACGACCGGGACGTTCCTGCGCATGACGTCGACGGCGCGCAGACTCTTCATCGTGTTCCCTTCCTCGCGATCCCGGCCGCGCCCCGGATCCTTCCGCCCCGCGAGCGACTCCCGTCGCGTCGCGGGAGGCGCGCTGCCGCGATCTCCACCTCCCGGGGACTAGTCGGCGTACCGCATTCCGTCGATACGGTGGGCGAAGAAAGTCCCAGTAAGGGCGGCGATTTCCGCGTAGGCAGGAATCCGGCGGGCCGCCTAGGGGGCGGCTCGGGAGGGTGGTGCGGCGGGCGACGGGACGGCGTCCGGAGCGGGCGCGCCGAGCGCCGCGTCGAGCGCGGCGGCGAGCCGGACCGAGGCGCGGGCGAGCTGCCGGCGCAGCGTCGGCTCGGCGAGGCGCAGGGCGTCGGGCCCGAGCCGGCGGTCGGCGGGGAGCCGCCCGTAGACCTCGTTCTCGGCGAGCGCGTGGGTCTCCATCGCCCAGTCGGGCACGTCGCCGCGCCGGGCCTCGCGTTCGTCGCCGAGCAGCGCGTAGACGCTCTCGGGAAACCCGGGCCACGCCCACGACGCGCGCAGCTCCTGCTCGACCAGGCCCGTGTCCCAGAGCCGGTGCAGGTTCGTCCGCTCGCCCGCGAACTCGACGCGGACCTCGTTGCCGCCGTGGTCGTCGTGGTCGTCGCAGTGGAGCGGCTGGTGGAGGTCGCCCACCAGGTGGGCGAGGACGCGAAGGGCGTCGGCGCGCTCGACGCGGGGGCGCGTGCGGTCGGCGAGAGCCGTCCGCGCCCGCCCGATCGCGGCGACGATGCAGTCACCGTCGGGCTCGGGCACGCAGTCGCGTGCGGGATCGTAGGCCGTGGCCCCGCCAGGGATGTCGACGTAATGCCAGCGCTTGGTGTCGGGGCGGGAAGGACGTATGTCGTCGAGCCAGCAGGAGGCGGCGCCCAGGGTTTCGCCGTCGAGGAGTCCGGCGACCGCGCCACGCGTGGCCGGGGCGACGAGTTCCATCGCGCCGGTCCCGACGATCGCGTGGCCGGCACAACCCCAGGCGGCGGCCCGGCGAGGCACCGCGAAGGCGAGTGGCACGACGAGGACGATGGCGAGAGCGGTCGGGAGAAGGCGTTCGGCTCGCGGGCGGGGCGGCATGGCGCGCCGGACGCTAGCGCGTCTCCTCGTGCTTGTCGCGCTCGGTTCGATCGTGGCCGCCGGGCCGAGCCCGTCCGAGGCGCGGTCGCGACGCCCACGGCCCCGTGCGACCCCGTCGCCCGGGAGCCTCCCCGCGGTGACACCCGTGCCGCGGCCCACGGCGCTCGCTTCGCCGACCCCGCTCTCGGCATCCGAGGCCGCGTCGGCCGTCGGCAGGACCCGGACCGTCTGCGGCGTCGTCGCGAGCGCTCGTCGTCTCGCGCTCTCGTCCGAACGGCTCACCTTCCTGAACCTCGATCGACCCCATCCCGACTCCCCGTTCACGATCGTGATCCGGCCCGGGGATCGCGATCGTTTCGAGGGGCCGCCCGAGAGGATCTTCTTCGGGCGGCGGATCTGCGCGACCGGCATGATCGAGGTCCACCGCGGCCGGCCGGAGATGGTCGCCCGGGACCCGCGCCAGGTCCGCCTCGACGCCCAGGCTTCTCCCTGACCGGTCCGGTTCCCCGGCGCGACCCGCGGGTGGTAGGACGCAGCCGGATCGCATCCGGCGGGGCCGGGCGACCGACGACCGACGGCGAGGGACCGAGCATGGCGAAGAAGGATGGCGGCAAGCGCGCGCGGGGAAAGCGCCGCGACGACGGGTCGTCGGCGCGCAAGGCCGAGCGCAAGGCCGCGAAGGCCGAGAAGAAGGAGCGCAGGAAGGCCGCCAGGGCGTCGAAGGGCGAGGACGGGACGTCGAAGAAGGCGGAGAAGAAGTCCGCGAAGAAGGCGGCGAAGGCGGCGAAGCGCGACGGCCGGAAGTCCGCGAAGAAGCAGGACCGAAGGGCGGCGAGGTCCGCGAAGAGCCGCGAGCGGGAGGCGGAGAGGAAACAGGGCACGAAGGCGGCGAAGCGCGGCGAGCGGGAAGCGGCGAAGAAGCAGGGCACGAAGGCGGCGAAGCGCGGCGAGCCGGAAGCGGCGAAGAAGCAGGGTACGAAGTCGGCGAAGCACGGCGGAAAGAAAGCGGAGAAGAAGCGGGGCGCGAAGTCCGCGAAGCGCGATCGGAAGAAGGCGGCCGACGCCGGCCGCGGCGAGATCG
>JAFMJW010000288.1 GCA_017853315.1 Alphaproteobacteria bacterium | reverse complement strand
GGAGGGGACGCGCGTGGGGCGCACGATCATCGGCATCACGACCTACGGCCGCAACGAGCAGGACCGCTACTCGTTGCCGGCCAACTACGTCGACTGCATCCGACGCGCGGGCGGGATCGCCGTCCTGCTGCCGCCGTCCTGCGACCGCGTGGACGAGTGGTTCGAGATCGTGGACGGCTTCGTGCTGGCCGGCGGTGGCGACATCGCGCCCGCGATCTACGGCGGCCTGGACCACGAGACGATCTACTCGGTCGACCCGGACCGCGACGGCTGCGAACTCGAGATCGCCCGACGGGTCGTCGAGAGCCGGCGGCCCGCGCTCGGGATCTGCCGCGGGGCGCAGGTGGTGAACGTGGCGCTCGGCGGGACGCTCCACGAGCACGTGCCGGACGCGTTCGGCGAGGAGGTCGTTCATCGCCACCCCGAGCGCCACCCGATCCGGCACCGGGTGTGCGTCCGGCCGGACTCGGGCCTCGCGCGGGTCACCGGCACGCTCGACTTCGAGTCGGCGTCGATCCACCACCAGGCGGTGCGCGACCTCGCACCCTCGCTGCGGGCCTGCGCCCACGCGCCCGACGGCGTGATCGAGGCGATCGAGATGCCGGACCATCCCTGGCTCTACGCGGTGCAGTGGCACCCCGAGCTGACCGCCTTCGCCGACCCCCCGCAGCAGCGCATCTTCGACGCGCTGGTCGCGGCATCCGGAGCCTCGCGGGAACGCGGCGCGGCTCCCGCCGGACGCTCGGCCGCGGCCGGGCGCGCCTGAGGACGAAAGGGAGACATGGAGAAGAAGCTCGCCGGCCGCGTCGCGCTCGTGACCGGGGCGTCCGCGGGGATCGGCCGGGAGACCGCGCTGCTCTTCGCTCGCGAGGGAGCCCGCGTGGTCGGGGCCGACCTGGACGAGCGGGGCGGCCGCGAGACGGCGGAGATGGTCGTGGCCGAGGGTGGGGAGTGCGCCTTCGTCGCCGCCGACGTGTCGCGCGACGCGGACTGCCGGGCCATGGTCGCGGAGGCCGAGCGGCGCTTCGGGCGGCTCGACGTGCTGTTCAACAACGCCGGCATCATGGATCCCGCGGACGACGACGCGGTCGCGACCGACGAGGCGGTGTGGGACCGCACGATGGCGGTGAACGCGAAGGGCGTCTTCCTCGGCTGCAAGCACGGGATCCCGGCGCTGCGGCGCGCGGGAGGCGGCTCGGTCGTGAACACGGCGTCGTTCGTCGCGGTCGTCGGCGCCGCGACGCCGCAGCTCGCGTACACCGCGAGCAAGGGTGCCGTGCTGGCGCTCACCCGCGAGCTCGCGGTCGTGCACGCCCGCGAGGGCATCCGCGTGAACGCGCTCTGCCCGGGGCCGCTGCGCACCGAGCTCCTCATGCGCTTCCTCGACACCGAGGAGAAGAAGAAGCGACGGCTCGTCCACGTGCCGATGGGCCGATTCGGCGAGGCGAAGGAGATGGCGCAGGCCGCGCTCTGGCTCGCCTCCGACGCCTCCTCCTACGTCACGGGGACCACGTTCCTCGTCGACGGCGGGCTCACCGCCGCCTACGTCACGCCGGAGGGATGACGATGCCGCCGAGCGAGAGGATCGAGGTCACCAACCCGTTCGACCAGAAGCTCATCTGCACGCTCAACTGCGACGACGAGCGGGCGATCGACTGGAAGCTCGGGCGGGCGCAGGCCGCCTTCGAGCGCTGGCGCAAGGTCCCGCTCGCCGAGCGCATCGAGCGCGTCTCGGCCTGCGTCGACCGGTTCGCGGAAGGTGGCGAGGAAGCCGCGCAGTCGGTCTCGCTCCAGATGGGCAAGCCGATCGAGCAGGCCCGGCGCGAGGTCGAGACGTTCCTCGCGCGCGCACGCTGGGCGCTCGACGCGGCCGAGGACGCGCTCGCGACCGAGGTCTTCCTCGCAGAGGACGGGATCGACCGCCGCATCGAGCACCATCCGCTCGGCGTCGTGCTCGACGTGGCTTCCTGGAACTACCCGCTGCTCGTGCCCGTGAACGTGATCGTGCCGGCGCTGCTGGCCGGCAACACGGTCGTGCTGAAGCACAGCGAGCGCACGCCGCTCACCGGGCAGGCGATCGCGCGCGCCTTCCGCGACCCCGAGGTGCCCGACCTCCTGACCGACGTCGTGGTCCCGCCGGCGCAGGCCGAGCGGCTGGTGCGCGACCCGCGCGTCGCCCACGTCGCCTTCACGGGCTCGGTCGCGACCGGCCGGCGGGTGGTCGAGGAGGCCTCGGGCGGGCTCGCGAGCGTCGGGCTCGAACTCGGCGGCAAGGACCCGGCCTACGTCGCTGCCGACGTCGACCTCGAGTTCGCCGCGGCGAACGTGGTCGACGGGGCCTGCTACAACGCGGGGCAGTCGTGCTGCGCGGTCGAGCGCGTCTACGTGCACCGCAGCGTCCACGACGAGTTCGTCGACCGGGCCCGTCGCGTCCTCGAGGCCTACCGCATGGGCGACCCGCTCGACGAGGCGACGACGCTCGGCCCGCTGGCACTCCGGGCCTCGCTGCCGTTCCTCGAACGCCAGGTGGAGGACGCGGTCGCGCAGGGCGCCCACCTGCTGCTCGGCGGCCAGCGCGTCGCCGGGACGACCGGCAACTTCTTCCCGCCGACGCTGCTCGTCGACGTGCCGAATCGCTCCTCGCTCATGCAGGACGAGAGCTTCGCCCCGATCGTCGCGGTGCGTGCCGTGAAGGACGACGACGAGGCGATCGCGCTCATGCGCGACACCCGCTTCGGTCTCACCGCGTCGGTCTGGACCGTCGATCCCGACCGCGCCGAGCGGGTCGCGCGGGAGATGGACTGCGGCACCGTCTTCCAGAACCGGTGCGACTGGGTCGACCCGAGCCTGCCGTGGAGCGGCTGGGGCGAGAGCGGGCGCGGCGCGACGATGTCGCGCTACGGGTTCCTCGCCCTCACCCGGCGCAAGGCCCTCCACTTCCGTCCGGGGCCGGCCCGGGGCTGACGCGCCGTCCGGCCGAGCCGCGTCGCCCTCCGCCGGCGAGACTCCGCGCCGCATCGGCGGCGGCGCACGGAGGCGCGGAGAGCGTGTGCCTACGCGCCCTTCGTCAGCGGATCGCGCGCAGGTCCGGCCGGTCGCGGTCCCGCGAGAACACCGGGGGCCGTCCGATCGGCGCGTCCACGACGATGCGGCGGCCGCCTTCGATCACCGTGCCCGTCCAGACGTCGTACCAGGTGCCGGGCGGCAGCCAGAGCGCGCGCGTGACGGCACCGGCCTCGACCACCGGGGCGACGAGCAGCGAGTCGCCGAGCAGGAACTCGTCCTTCACCGCGCGGGCCTCGGGCACGTCGGGGAACACGAGCACCGGGTGGCGCACCATCGGGGCCGAGGTCTCGCGCGCCTCTGCGGCGAGAGCCCGGAGCTCGGGGCCGAGCGCCCGGTGGATGCGGGCGAAGCGACGGAAGTGGGAGATCGTCTCCTCGTCGGAGTCCCAGGCCCAGTTGTCGAGCTTCTTGTTCCCGTCGTGGGTGCGCATGATCGGCGTGAAGGCGCCGAGCTCGGTCCAGCGCAGGAAGACCTCCTTGGTCGAAGGCGGCACGGTCGAGCTGCTGAAGCCCGCGATGTCGTGGGTCACGAACGGCACGCCGGAGAGCCCCAGGTTGAGCATCGCCGGCACCACCGTCGGAAGCCCGTCCTCGGCCTCGAAGCCGGTCTCCTGGTCGCCGGTCCAGTGGATCTGCGAGACCGCCTGCACGCCGGTCCAGCCCGAGCGCGCGAAGACCGCGCCGTCGCCGGGGCGAAGCTCGTCCATGACCTCGCGCGAGAGCCGCTGCCAGGCCTCGGGGAAGAGGTTGTGGCGCGTGCCGCCGTCGGTGCCGTCGGCGAAGCGCGCGTCGAGCGGCACCCACTCGGCGAAATCGGCCATCCAGCCGTCGATGCCGTAGTCGAGGATCATCGCGCGCAGCTGCGACTTCACGTACTCGCGCGCCTCGGGCTGCGTCAGGTCGGGATGGGACGAGCTGCCGTTGGGCGCGAACGCGACGTAGGACTCGCCGCTCTCGCGGGTGACGAGCAGCCCGCGCTCCTTCATCTCCGGGAAGTGGTTCGGCAGCTT
>JAFMJW010000051.1 GCA_017853315.1 Alphaproteobacteria bacterium | reverse complement strand
GCTTCCGGCTCGACGGCAAGCGCGCGATCGTGACGGGCGCCTCGCGCGGCATCGGCCGCGCGATCGCACTCGCGATGGCCGAGGCCGGGGCCGACCTGGCGCTGGTCTCGCGGCGGCGCGAGGGACTGCTCGAGGTGGCGCGCGAGGTCGAGGCGCTGGGACGCCGCGCGATCGTGCTGCCCTGCCACGTCGGGCGCACCGACGAGGTCCGCGCGACCGTGGTCGAGGCGACGCGCGAGCTCGGCGGCCTCGACGTGCTCGTGAACAACGCCGGCACGAACCCGCTCATGACGCCGATCGCGGATCTCGGCGAGCGCGCGTGGGACAAGATCTTCGACGTGAACCTGAAGGGGCCGTTCGTCGCGTGCCAGGAAGCGGCGAAGTGGTTCCGCGAGCATCGCGTCGCGGGCTCGATCGTGAACGTGTCGTCGGTCGGCGGTCTCGACGTGGCCCCGGGGCTCGGCGCCTACTGCGTCAGCAAGGCGGCGCTCGTGACGCTCACGCAGGTGCTCGCGCGCGAGCTCGGGCCGATCGGCGTGCGCGCGAACGCGATCGCGCCGGGGCTCGTCGCGACGAAACTCGCCGAGGCGCTGCTCACGAACCCGGCGATCCGCGACCCGGCCGTCGCGCGCGCAGCGCTGCGTCGCCACGCGGAGCCCGAGGAGATCGCGGGCGCGGCGGTGTTCCTCGCCTCGGACGCGTCGAGCTACATGACCGGGCAGACGCTGGTGCTCGACGGGGGGACGTTCCTGCTGGGGTGAGAGATCGCGGGCGACCGCGACGCAGCTGACGGCCGCCGCGGGAACCCGAGGTTCAGAATCCCCCGCGGACCGCGCGCGCGTAGCCTCCTTCGGTCTTCATGCGGGCCGAACTGCTGCCCGTGCTGAAATACACGACCCAGGCATAGGTGGGCACCGCTCGCCACGTCGACGAGGTCCAGTAGAAATCCGACCCCGTGCAACTGCACTGGGTCACCGAGCATCCCGGCGTGCATCCCGTGTCGAACTCCGCGAACGCGGGGAGATCGGCCTTCTCGATGTTCACGAGCGTCTGCAGCTCGTAGAAGGTCGGGAGTCGCCAATCGCAGAATCCTGCGAAACACGGCGGCGTGTTGAGATTCGCCAAGAAGTTGGAGACGACCGATCCCGAGAAGGTCTCGCCCACGACCGGCACGGGCAGGCTCAAGGCCCAGCCGTACACGTTGTCCTTGTCGTGGATCGAGCCGTCGTTCGATTTCTTCTCCCAGAAGAGTCCGGTGCGACGGTCCTTCACCACGCCGTTGTTCAGGTCGATGAACAGGCGTGTCAGCCCCGGGCGAAGGTCGCCGTCGGTGCCTTCGCCGTAGCTCGTCGTCTGTCCGGTCTCGAGGGGGCGGCCCTTCGTCACGCCCGCCCCGGCGTCGGAGACGGCGATCAGCAGCAGGGCTGCGATCGTCGGAACCAGGTATCTCGTCACGACGGATCTCCTCGTTGGAGGAACCAAGGGCTCAAAAGCCGCCGCGGACCGCGCGCACGTAGCCCAGGTCGGTCTTGGTCGACTGGTAGCATCCGCCGTAGTTGAAGCGGACGACCCAGACATCGCTCGGGGTCCCGTCCACCGTGGAGGTCGAAAGGTAGCCTCCGGGAGTGGTGCAACTGCACTCCGTGTTCGTGCAGCCCGAGGGACAGCTCTGGTTGAACGCAAGGAAGGCCGCCGGAAAGCTCGCGCCGAGATTCCGGATCGACTCGAGCTCGTTCAGGTTCGGCAGACGCCAGTCACAGTTGCCGGCGAAGCAGGGAATCGAGTTCAGCGTGGCGAGGAACGTGGTGAACGCCGTGCCGTTCGCCTGCCAGGGCTCACCCGTACTCCACGAGTAGAGGGCATGCACGTCGTGGATCGAGCCGTCGTTGGTCTTCTTCTCCCAGATGAGCCCCGTACGGTTGTCCTTGATCATCCCGTAGCCGAGGTCGGTGAAGAGCCTCGGGAGGCCCCGGCGAAGGTCCCCGTCGCTCCCATCTCCGTAATTCGTCGCCTGCCCGGTCTTGAGGGTCCGGCCCTTGGTCAGTCCTGCGTCGGCTCGCGTCGTGGCGAGCGCGAAAAGGGCAAGGGTTGCGAGAGCGATTCTATTCATGACGGGTCCTCCCGTAGAGAAGATGCCAGAGAAGTCCCATGCGAGGGAAGCCGATCCCTTCGCACGGTCCGAGAAACCGCACGGGCTCGGAATGAGCGACGAGCCGACGTGGACCGCGTCCCGTTCGGCTCCGAGGGCCTTCCAGTGGCCTCGGAGTTGGCACCTCTTTGGCACCAGGGGGATCTGGCGACGGAGATTCCGCAGTCAGATCAAGGAGATGCGCCCGCCCAGAATCGAACTGGGACTTAGGGTTCCGGAGACCCTCGTGATATCCGTTTCACCACGGGCGCGATCGGTGGACTCCCGTCTTTAATACAACCGGCGCGCCGGCGCCATGCCTCCGGGCGACGAACCGCGGCACCTCCGCCCGACGGCCGACATCGCGCCTCACCGGAAGTGGCAGTAATTGCAGCCGCCCCCGCCCTGCCCGATGATCATCGGGTCGTTCGACGGGTCGTCGTCGCGGTAGGCCGCGATCCGCTCGTCCACGGTCGCGATGCGCTCCTGCACGACCGGTCGCATCGACCAGCCCGTGAGCGAGGACACGGCGTCGCTGAAGCCGTAGTACTCGAGCGCCTTCGCCCGGTCGCCCGCCTTGGCGTAGGTGTCGCCGAAAAGCAGGAAGGTGCCCTCGCCGTTGTGCGGCGCGCGGCCCTCGTTGCCGCAGATCTGCGGCGTGCAGGCGTCCAGCATCCGGAGCCCGTCCTCGATGTAGCGCAGCGACTCGGCCATGAGCGGGTCGTCGCCGGCGACCGTGGGCGGGACGACGCCGACGAAGTCGAAGCTGTTGAACAGGAAGTTCAACTTCATCGACTCCCGCAGGACCCGCAGCCCGTCCTCGACGATCGCCGGGTCGCCGAGGATCAGGCCCTCGTTGTAGCGAGCCGCCGCGTGGAATCCGGGGATCCTCGTGTCCTCGGGAACCAGCACGACCGCGCGCTCGAGCGCCTCGCGGCCGAGCGTCACCTGCTGCTGCACGAAGCGACTCGGGTGGGCGGGATCCGTCCAGTCCTGCGCGACGCGCCACAGGTGCATCATGCCGAGCAGGAACCACGGCCGGCCCACCTGCGGCGCCTCGCGCGTCGCCTCGCCGAGCCAGTCGATCGCCTGCTGGTCGCGGATCGAGACGCCGTTCAGCGTGTCGTAGAAGGCCTGTTCCCCGGCCGCCGCGAACCCGCCGGGCGGCGGCGCGGACGAAGACGAGTCCCCGCAGCCCGCGACGGCCGCGGCGACGAGGGCCATCGAGAGGATCGCGGGCAGGATTCGGCGAGCGGGTCCACGCATGGTCGCCCGCTTACCCCCATCCGCCCCGGCGCGTCGAGAGCCGGATTCGGGATTCGCGTCCCGGCTCGACTCACCCCCGCCGCCCGAGCGGACCGAACCGATCCCCCGGCTCCTTCGTGAAGCGACTCCCCGAGGAAAGCACCTCGCCCGGCTTCCCGCCGTTGGTTCCCCCCGCCCGCCTCTGCTACCTCGCGCTCCCTGATGGCCGCCCCCGCCCCGGACCACGACCGGCCCCACGTCGAGATCGACCGGGTGAGCATGGCCTTCGACGACCGCCCGGTCGTCGACCGCCTCACGTGCTCGTTCCCGCGCGGGCGGGTCACCGTCATCCTCGGCGGCAGCGGCTCGGGCAAGACCACCCTGCTCCGCCTGCTGGCCGGGCTGATCCGCCCGACCGAGGGCCGGATCCTGATCGACGGCACCGACGTCGCGGGCCTCCCCGAGAGCGCACTCGCGCCCGTCCGCGCGAAGATCGGCATGCTCTTCCAGGGCGGCGCGCTGCTCGACTCGCTCACCGTCGGCGACAACCTCGCCCTGCCGCTGCGCGAACGGACGCGCCTCTCCGAGGCCCGCATCGACGAGATCGTCACCGGGCGGCTCGACGCGGTCGGTCTCGACCACAGGGTCGCGCGGCTTCTCCCCGGGCAGCTCTCGGGCGGCATGCTGCGCCGCGTGGCGCTCGCCCGGGCGATCCTGCTCGACCCGCAGATCCTGCTCTGCGACGAGCCGTTCTCCGGCCTCGACCCGATCTCGGTGAAGCGCATCGAACTCCTGCTCTCGCGCCTGAACCGCCATCACGGCATGACGATCGTGATCGTGTCCCACCACATCGCGTCCACCGTCCGGCTCGCCGACCGGGTGCTCCTCCTGCTGCCCGGGCGCGCCGTCGAGGGCGCGCCGGGCGAGCTGCGCGAGAACGCCGACCGCGAGATCTCGGGCTTCTTCGACGAGGACCTCGACGAGTCGCTCGAGCCGCGGGAGGTCGCGACCCGGATCGAGCCCCTCGACGACTCGCCGCGCGACGCCGGGAGCGCGCGGGGCTGATGCGGTTGCTCGACGCGATCCGGGAGCTCGGGTTCCGCTCGCTGGGCGTCGTCGCCCACCTGGGGCAGCTCCTGCTCTTCCTCCTCTCGATCCTGCGGGCGAGCCTCCTGCCCTTGCGCCCGCGGCGCTGGCTCGAGGAGATCTGGGGCCAGGGCGTGCTGTCGCTCGTCATCATCTGCGTCTCGGGCCTCGCCGTCGGCATGGTGCTCGGGCTCCAGGGCTACAACACGCTCGTGCGCTTCGGCGCCGAGGGCTCGCTCGGCGCGGTCGTCGGCCTGAGCCTGATCCGCGAGCTCGGGCCGGTGCTGGCGGCGCTGCTCGTGACCGGCCGCGCCGGCTCGGCGACCGCCGCGGAGATCGCGAGCATGGTCGCGAGCGAGCAGATCGACGGACTCCGCATGATGTCGATCGACCCCGTGAACATGGTGGTCGCCCCCAAGGCGCTGGCGCTCACGGCGGTCATGCCGGCCCTCTCGACGCTCTTCATCCTGTTCGGGATCGCCGGCGCCTGGCTCGTGGGCGTCGGGCTCATGGGGCTCGACGGGGGCGTCTTCTTCTCGAGCCTGAACAACGCGGTCCGTTTCGAGGACGACGTGCTGGGCAGCCTGCTGAAGGGCTTGATCTTCGGGGCGCTGATCGGCTTGATGGCGACGTTCCGCGGCTACCATGCCCGGCCCAACGCGGCCGGGGTGAGCGCCGCGACGACTTCGACGGTGGTGGTGACCTCGGTGGCGATCCTGATCGTGGACTACTTCGTGACCGCTCTCTGGGGGTTCGAGATTTGATGACCCGCTCTCCCCTGCGCGACCTCGCGGCAGGGCTCTTCGTCCTCCTGGGGCTCGCCGCGATCGCGTGGCTCTCCTTCCGCGTCGGCACCCATCCGTTCGCGACGCGGGGAGGACTCCGCCTGCATGCCTCCTTCGACCAGACCGGCGGCCTGAAGAAGCGCGCCCCGGTCGAGATCTCCGGCGTCCGCGTCGGGCAGGTGACCGACATCGGGCTCGGCAAGGACTTCCGGGCCCGGGTCGAGATCGACGTCGACCCCTCGCTCGCGCTGCCGGTCGACACGTCGGCGTCGATCGTGACGGCCGGGCTGCTCGGCGACCGCTACGTCTCGCTGCAGCTCGGCGGCGAGAGCGAGAACCTCAAGTCCGGCGACGAGATCTCCTTCACCGAGTCCGCGGTCATCATGGAGCGCCTGATCGGCAAGATGGTGCACAACGCGAACGTCGGCGACGGCGGGAAGGGCGAGGCGAAGGAGTGATCGCACCCGCGCACCGTCGCCCGACGAACCCGTCGTCCGCCCGCGCCCCCCGGATCGCCCTCGCCGTCCTCCTCGCGCTGCTGCCCGGCCAGGCGAGGAGCGCGGGCGCCGCCCAGGCCGAGGACGCGGCGCTTCCCGTCCCGGCCGGCGTGACCGAGCCGACGCCCGAGGCGGCCGCCGCGCACGCGGCCGGCGACCCGCTCGAGCCGATGAACCGGGCGATCTTCACCTTCAACGAGAAGGTCGACGCGTGGGTCCTGCGGCCGGTGGCGGTCGCCTGGGACAAGGTGATCCCGACCCCGGTCGAGCACGGGCTCGACAACGCCTTCGAGAACATCCGCTTCCCGATCCACCTCGTGAACAACGCGCTGCAGGGGAAGATCGACGCGACCGGCACGACGATCTTCCGCTTCCTCATCAACTCGACGATCGGGATCGCGGGCTTCTTCGACGTGGCGAAGCACCTCGGCATGCCGCGCCACAACGCGGACTTCGGCCAGACCCTCGGCGTCTGGGGCGTGCCACCCGGGCCCTACCTGGTGTGGCCGCTCCTCGGCGCCTCGAGCGTGCGCGACTCGGCCGGCATGGCGGTCGACTCCTACATCAACATCTCCGGGCTGTTCGTCGACTGGCCGTACCTCGCGGGGCAGCGCGTGCTCGAGACCGTGAACAGCCGGGCGCTGCTCCTCGACGACATCGACCGCGCCCGCGAGGCGTCGTTCGACTTCTACGTCGCGGTGCGGGCCGCCTACGAGGCGCGCCGGGCGGCCGCCGTCACCGGGCGCTCCGCCGCGGCGCGCAAGGTCGCGGAGGAAGACCTCTACTTCCCGGACACGGGCGAGCCCGCCGCGGGCGGCACGCCCGCTCCCGCCGGAGAGACACGATGAGCATCCGAGACCGCATCCTCGCCCTCGGCGTCGCCGTCGCGACCGCCCTCTGGCTCGGCTTCGCGGCGACCCCCGCCCGGGCCGCGACCCCGTCCGAGACGATCGACCGGGTCGCGAGCCAGGTGATCGAGATCCTGAAGGACAAGTCGCTCGACCAGGCCACCCGCCGCCGCCGGGTCGAGGACGTCGCCTACCGCAGCTTCGACTTCGACGTGATCTCGAAGCTCGTGCTCGCCCGCAACTGGGCGACGCTCTCGCCCGAGCAGCAGAAGCGCTTCGTCGACGAGTTCAAGCAGCATCTCTCGGTGACCTACGGGAAGAACCTCGACAGCTACGCCAACGAGAAGGTCGTGCTGCTCGGCGACCGCGAGGAGGCCCGGGGCGACTGGTCGGTGAAGACGAAGATCGCCCGCGGCGGCGGCAACGACGACATCCTGGTCGACTACCGGCTGCGCAAGGTCGCAGGCTCCGACGAGTGGAAGATCATCGACGTGACGATCGAGGGCGTGAGCCTGGTCGCGAACTTCCGCTCGCAGTTCCAGGAGATCATGGCGAGCGGCGGCGCCGATCGCATGCTCGCGCTGCTCGCCGAGAAGAACGCGAAGGGCGAGAGCATCCTGCCTCCCGAGAAGCGCGGCGGCCCGAAGGGCGCGACGGCGACCGCGCAACCCTGAGGATTCGCCGGAGGACTCGCCGGTCCGCCCTCGACCCGTCGACCTTCCCCTCCCCCGCCCCGAACGTCCTCGGGCAGGGGAACGACCTCGCGGCGAACCGCACCCCGAGCCGGCCTCGACGAGATCCGGAGCCCGACCGGCCCGAAACGGCCGCTTCGGCGCCCTGCCGCGCGCCTGCTCAGCTCTTCCAGGCGAGGTGCTGGATCTCGGTGAACTCGTGCATGCCGAAGGCGCCGCCTTCGCGCCCGAGCCCCGAGAGCTTGAAGCCGCCGAACGGGCCGTAGGCCATGTTGCCGCCCTGGTTGATCCAGACCGAGCCCGTGCGGAGCTTCTTGCCGACCTCGACCGCCGTGAGCGAGTTGCTGCCGACGATCATCGCGGCGAGCCCGTAGTCCGAGTCGTTCGCGATCCGCACCGCCTCGTCGAGGTCGGAGTACGGGATCACGCTCAGCACCGGGCCGAAGATCTCCTCGCGCGCGACCCGGAAGGAGTTGTCGAGGTCGGCGAAGATCGTCGGCTCGAGGAACCAGCCGCGATCGAGCCCGGCCGGGCGCCCTCCGCCGGTCACGAGCCGCGCCCCCTGCTCCACGCCCGAGCGGACGTACGCCTCGATCGCGTCGCGGCGCTCGGGGCGCACGACCGGCCCCATGAGGACGCTCGGGTCGGTCGGGTCGCCGATCTTCACGATGTCCCGGTTGCCGACGAACGCGACCATGCGCTCCAGCACCGGCTCGACGAGCGCGCGCGGCACGAGCACCCGCGTGCCCATCGCGCAGCCCTGTCCCTGGTGGAAGAACGCGGGCGACGAGAGCGCCGGGACGCGCATGTCGAGGTCGTCGCCGTCGAGCAGGATGTGCGCGGACTTGCCGCCGAGCTCCAGGTGCACGCGGCGCAGGCGGTCGGCCGCCGCCGCGAGGATCCGGCGTCCGACGACGATCGAGCCGGTGAAGCTCACCTTGTCGACCATCGGGTTCGAGACCAGTTCCTCCGACGGCGCGGGCGCCTCGCTCGTCACCCAGTTGATGACCCCGGGCGGGAGGTCGGCGACCTCGTCGATCAGCCTCGCGAGCCAGAGGTTCAGAAGCGGCCCGTAGGGCGAGGGCTTCACGACCATCGTGTTCCCGGTCGCGAGCGCCGGCCCGATCTTCTGGGCGATCACGAACATCGGGAAGTTCCAGGTCGGGATGAGTCCGCAGACGCCGACCGGTGCGCGGTGCACCATGCTCGACGACAGGTAGTCTCCCATCGGCGAGCGCGTCACCGTCGTCGGCAGCATCTCCTCGAAGGGAAACGACCAGGCGAGTTCCTCGTAGGCGCGGAAGTGCCGGATCGGCCACTCGACCTGCACGTCGTGCGAGACCCAGCACGCACCTGCCTCGGCGATGAGCAGCCGGCGCCACTCTTCCTTGCGGGCTTCGAGGGCGTCGGCGATCCGGCCCAGCACGCGCGCGCGCTCGGCGCGCGTCGAGCGCGGCCACGGCCCCTCGTCGAAGGCCTTGCGGGCGGCCTCGATCGCGCGCTTCATGTCGCCGACCGAGGCGTCGGGAGCGCGCCCGATCGGGCGCTCGGTGGCGGGGTTCGGGACCTCGTAGGTGCGCCCGCCCTCGGCCGGCTGCCACCTGCCGCCGATCAGGAGGTGGTCGAAGTCCCAGCGGTTCTCCGCCTGCGAGGTCGCTTCCATCGATGGTCCTCCGGGGGCGCGGCGCGGGGATCCCGCCGCGGATCGTCGTCGCGCGGTTGTGGAAGTTCGCGTTCGGCGAGTCAAGCCGCCATGATGCGGCCGCACCGCCCGGACCGGGCGGCGCGGCCGCTCGACGGAGGAGCCACCATGCGCCTGCTGCACACGATGATCCGGGTGAACGACCTCGAGGAGTCGATCGCCTTCTACACCGGCCCGCTCGGCATGCGGCTCCTGCGACGCAGCGAGCATCCCGAGGGGCGGTTCACCCTCGCCTTCGTCGGCTACGGGGACGAGGCCTCGAACGCGGTCGTCGAGCTCACCTGGAACTGGGACACGACGTCCTACGACCTCGGCAACGGCTTCGGACACCTCGCCCTCGGCGTCGACGACATCCACGCGACCTGCGAGCGGCTCCGCTCGGCCGGCGTGAAGATCGTGCGCGAGCCCGGACCGATGAAGCACGGCACGACCGTGATCGCGTTCGTGGAGGACCCGAGCGGCTGGCGGATCGAGCTGATCCAGGCTCGGCGCTGACGCCGCGGGCGCGGAACGCCGGCGGTCGCCGCGACGCGGGTCGTCGTCCCGGATGCGGAGGCCGCGCCTGCCGCGCGACTCAGGCGCCGGGCCAGCGCGGCTTGCGCTTCTCGACGAAGGCCGAGAAGCCCTCGCGGGCCGACGGCGACGCGACTCCCTCGCACATGGCACGCGATGCCTGCCCGTAGGCCTCGGACTCGGGCAGGTCCACCTGCTGCCAGAACACGCGCTTGCCGGTCGCGACGACCTCGGCGCTGGACTCGAGCACGGGTGCCAGCAGGTCGTCGATCGCGAGGTCGAGTCCGTCTCGCGGCGCGACCCGGTTCACGAGTCCCCACTCGAGCGCGGTCTCGGCCGGGATCGGACGCCCCGAGAGCAGCATCTCGAGCGCGCGCTTGCGACCGACCGAGCGCACGAGGGGTACCGCCGGCGTCGAGCAGAAGAGGCCGACCTTGATCCCGGGCGTCGCGAAGGTCGCCTCCTCGGACGCGACCGCGAGGTCGCAGGCCGCGACCAACTGGCATCCGGCCGCCGTCGCGACGCCGTGCACCCGGGCGACCACGGGGACCGGCAGTCGATGCAAGGCCTCCATCACGCCCTCGCATCGCCGGAACAGCTCCTCGATCTCCCCGGCCGGGGCGCCGCGCATCTCGCGCAGGTCGTGCCCGGCAGAGTACGCGGGGCCACGCCCGCCGAGCACGATCGCTCGCACGCCCGGCGCCCGCCCGGCCTCTTCGAGCGCCCTGCCCAGCGCCTCCAGCATGTCGAGGGACAGGGCGTTTCGCTGCTCGGGGCGATTCAGCCAGAGGCGGGCGACCGGCCCGCCCACCTCGGCCTGCACGAGGTCGTCCTCGCGGGGGCGGCGCATCTCCATGGGCAACCCCAACCGCCTGGCGGTCGAGGAGTCAAGGCGACGGATCCCGAAGGGCCGCGAGATCGTGCTCTCCTACGAGTGTCGACTTTAGGAGACAATTTATGTCTAGTCTACGAGCCGCTGTCGCTTCAGGCAGACGCTCGTTCCGAAAAGGCTACATCCAATCCCGTGGAGGCAAAAGGCGGGCGAACGGTGGGTTCCAGGCCCGGGCAAGTCGCCGAACATGCCTCGCGACGCCTCCGGCCTCAGGCGGCGTCGGTCCCCAGGATCGCCGGGTCGGTCGAGAAAACCTCGATGGATTCGAGGTTTGCGGCGTCCCTCCGGCGCAGCGCAGGAGCCTCGACGGGCTCGGTCGCGATCGGCCGCCAGTGCTCCCGACGCCCCCGCCGAATCGTGCCCCGATCGTATGAAAAAGACGCCTCGCGCTTGCTGGTCTCCATCACGCCCCCCGAATGCTTCCCTCGGGGGATTGCCTTAGGCAACATGCGTGCCGCCCCTAGCCGGCCACGTGGACGAGGGGCTACCAGTGCGAGTCCGGCCACCGGGCGCAGGCGGGAGCAGCCGACCTCAGGCGAAGCTCGGGGCCTCCACGACCTCGGCCGATCGGCCCGGGCAGGACGGCTGGTCGCTGCCCTCGCAGATCATCTCCGCGATCGTCAGGTGGCAGCCGCCGCAGGCGCCGCCGGCGCCGCAGGCCCGCGTGACCTCCCGGCGGGTCGAGGCCCCATCGGCGATGGCGCGGCGCACGTGCTTCTCCGAAACCCCCTGGCACAGGCAGACGACCATGGGCGCAGTATGGAGATTTTGAAAGTCAATTTCAAGACCCCCCTCAATGAAAATCATGCGAGGGGGGAGCCGCGGCCCGCCCCGCGATCGGCTGGAGGCCGTCGACCCGGAGGTGGACGACCCCGTCCCGGCGCTCCACCGTGCCTTCGAGGACCAGCATCGCCGAGGCCGAGAGGGTCGTCCGGAGGCGCTCGAACACGTCCGGCATGAGGACCGCGTTGCCGAGCCCGGTCTCGTCCTCGAGCGTGAGGAAGCAGATCCCCTTCGCCGTGCCCGGGCGCTGGCGGACGATGACGAGGCCCGCCGCCCGGACCCGTTCGCCGTCGGCCCGGCGCGCGAGCTCGGCGAGCGAGAGGACGCCGCGACGACGGAGGTCGTGGCGCAGGTGCCCCATCACCTGCGGGCCGGTGGTGACGCCGCTTGCGCGGTAGTCGGCGAGCGTCGTCTCGAGGCCCGACATCTCGGGAAACGCCTCCGCGTCGGCCGGGTCGACGGGCAGCCCGGCGAGCAGGCGCTGGTCCGGGCGCGGCAGGGCCGCCACCTGCCAGAGCGCGGTGCGACGCGCGGCATGCGCGCGCACCGCGACCAGCCCGTCGAGCGCACCCACCTCGGCGAGCGTCGAGATCTCGCGACGCGAGAGCCCGGTGCGCGCCGAGAGGTCGGAGACGTCGCGCCACGGCGCCTGCGCACGCGCCTCGACGATGCTTCGCGCGCTCTCCTCGCGCAGGCCGCGCACGAAGCGCAGGCCGAGCCGCACCGCCGGCGGCGGACGACGGCCGCCCTCCCCGGCCCCGGCCGATCGCTCGCCCGGCTCGAGCGTCGAGCGCCAGCACGACCGCCGCACGTCGATCGGCCGCACCTCGACCCCGTGGCGCTGCGCGTCCTTCACCAGCGTGGACGGGTGGTAGAAGCCCATCGGCCACGCGTTCAGCAGCGCGCAGACGAAGGCCGCCGGGTGGTGCGCCTTGAGCCACGCCGACGCCCAGGCGATCAGCGCGAAGCTCGCCGCGTGCGACTCGGGAAACCCGTAGAGCGCGAACGAGGTGATCGCGCGCACGATCTGCTCGGCGCCCTCCCCCTCGATGCCGTTCGCGTGCAGCCCGCGGCGCAGCTTCGCCTCGATCGACCGCATGCGCTCCTCGGAGCGCTTGAATCCCATCGCGCGTCGCAGCTCCTCGGCCTCGCCGCCGGTGAAGCCGGCCGCGGTCATCGCGATGCGCAGGAGCTGCTCCTGGAAGAGCGGCACGCCCAGCGTGCGCCGCAGGATCGGCTCCAGGCTCGGGTGCGGGTAGGCGACCGGCTCCCGCCCCGCGCGGCGCGCGAGGTAGGGATGCACCATCTGCCCGACGATCGGCCCCGGCCGGATGATCGCGACCTCGACGACCAGGTCGTAGAAGCAGCGCGGCTTCATGCGCGGCAGGGTCGCCATCTGCGCGCGCGACTCGATCTGGAAGACGCCGACCGTGTCCGCCCGGCCGATCATCTCCCAGGTCTCCGGGTCGTCGTGCGGCAGCTTCGCCAGGTCGATCTCCACGCCCTCGGCCTCGCGGACGAGCGGGATCGCCTCCTCGAGCGCGGCCATCATGCCGAGCCCCAGCAGGTCGATCTTGATGAGGCCGAGGTCCGCGCAGTCGTCCTTGTCCCACTGCACGACCGAGCGCCCGGGCATCGAGGCCGGCTCGAGCGGCACGACCTCGTCGAGGCGCCCCGCCGCGACCACCATGCCGCCGGAATGCTGCCCCAGGTGGCGCGGCAGCCCCTGGAGTGCCGCGACGCACCCCAGGAGCAGGCGCACGCGCGGCGCGCGCGCGTCGACGCCGCCGGCGGCGAGCTGCTCCTCGAGCGAGTCGTTGCGGTCGGCGAAGCCGTGCTGCGGCAGCAGGCGGGCCAGCCGGTCGACCTGCAGCGCCGAGAAGCCCAGCACCTTGCCGGCCTCGCGCAACGCGCTGCGCACGCGATAGGTGATGACGTTCGCCGTCATCGCGACGCCCGAGCCGACGGTCCGGACGCCCGACGGGGCGGTCGCATGCGCGCCGGCGGGGCCGTAGCGCCGGTAGACGTACTGGATCACCTCCTCGCGGCGCGCGCCCGACGGCAGGTCGAGGTCGATGTCGGGCCACTCGCCACGCTCCTCGGAGAGGAAGCGCTCGAACAGCAGGTCCATGCCGACCGCGTCCACGGCGGTGATGCCGAGCGCGTAGCAGACCGCGCTGTTCGCGGCGGAGCCGCGCCCCTGCACGAGGATCCCGCGCTCGCGGCAGAAGGACACGACGTCGTGGACGATCAGGAAGTAGCCGGCGAGCCCGAGCTTGCCGATGACCGCGAGCTCGTGCTCGACCTGCGAGCGCACCCGCGCTCCGGGCTCGGCGCCCCAGCGCTCGCGCGCCCCGGCCCAGGACAGCTCGGCGAGCCGGCGCTGCGGGGTCTCGCCCGGGGGAAGCGGCACCTCGGGGAAGCGGTAGCCCAGGTCGTCGAGCGTGAACGAGCAGCGCTCGGCGATGCGCCTGCTCGCCGCGACCGCGTCGGGCAGGTCGCGGAAGCGCGCCGCCATCGCGGCCGGCGCGAGCAGGTGGCGCTCGGCGTTCGCCGCGAGCAGGCGGCCCGCGCGGTCGAGCGTCACGTGGTGGCGCAGGCAGGCCAGCACGTCCTGCACCGCGCGATCCTCGGGCCGCGCGATGCGGACGTCGCCGGTCGCGACGAGCGGGACGCGCAGCGCGCCGGCCAGGTCGCGCAGCGCGCGCGTGCGACGCTCGACCCGCGGGTCGAGCGAGCGCTGGACGTCGATCCACAGGCGGTCGCGAAAGATCGAGCGGAGGCGATCGCCGAGCGAGCGCGCCCCGTCCTCGTCGCGACGACGCAGGGCTTCGGTGAGCGGGCTCTCGCCCGCGCCGGCGAGGCAGACGAGTCCGTCGGCGGCCTCCTCGACCTCGTCGAGCCGCACGGCGCAGCCGCCCTTGGGAGCGCGCGCGTGACCGAGGGTGAGCAGCCGGCAGAGGTTGCGGTAGCCGGTGCGCGACTCGACCAGCAGCAGGAGACGTCCGCCGCCTTCGAGCGTGGCCTCCGCCCCGACGATCGGCCGCAGCCCGGTCGCGCGCGCCGCCTTCCAGAAGCGCGGGGCCCCGTAGAGGCCGTCGCGGTCGGCGATCGCCAAGGCGTCGTGGCCCGAGGCGACCGCGCGTTCGACCAGGTCCTCGGGCAAGGAGCCTCCCTCGAGGAACGAGAAGGCGCTGCGGCAGCGCAACTCGACGTAAGGTGGACGGCTCCGGCTCGGCATCGGGAGGGCTCGGCTCGATCGGGGGAGGCGATTTCGCCTTTTCTTCGCCCGCTGTCAAGGCGTCCCGCGAGGGCCTCCCGCGCAGCGGTTGGCCGCGATTCGCCGCTGGGCTACCGCGGGCCCATGGGCACCCCGCTCCACCGCACGGACGTCGCGACGCTGCGCCGCCGGATCGCCTCGCGCGAGGTCTCGCCGCGCGAGGTGCTCGAGGCGTTCGTCGCGCGCATCGAGGCGCGCAACCCGGAGACCAACGCGCTCGTCACGACCTGCCTCGACGAGGCGCGCCGCGAGGCCGACGCACTCGGCGACGAGCTCGCGCGCGGCGGAAGCCCGCGCGGCGCCCTGCACGGGATCCCGGTCGCGGTGAAGGACCTGACCGACACCGCGGGCCTGCGCACCGGCTACGGATCCTCCCTCTTCCGCGACCACGTGCCGACCCTCGACGCGGAGCCGGTCGCGCGACTGCGCGCGGCAGGCGCGATCGTCGTCGGCAAGACGAACACGCACGAGTTCGCATGCGGCACGACGACCGACAACCCGCACTGGGGCGCGACCCACAACCCCTGGCGCATCGGCCACGTGCCGGGAGGATCGAGCGGCGGCTCGGGCTCGGCCGTCGCCGACGGCCTCGTCCCGCTCGCGACCGGCTCCGACACCGGGGGCTCGATCCGCATCCCGGCGGCGCTCTGCGGCTGCGTCGGGCTCAAGCCGACGCATGGCCGCGTGAGCCTGCGCGGCACCTTCCCGATGGCCGCGAGCTGCGACCACGTCGGTCCGCTCGCCCGCACCGCGCGCGACTGCGCGATCGCGCTCGGGGCGATGGCGGGCTTCGACCCGCTCGATCCCTGGTCGCGCCGGTTCCCTCCCGAGGACTTCGAGCTCGGCCTCGAACGCCCGCTGCGCGGGCTGCGCGTCGGGCTCGCCCCGGGATTCCGCCCGGTGCCGCTGCACCCGGCGGTCGAGGACGCGGTGGCCCGCGCCGCACGCGTCCTGCGCGAGGCCGGGGCGGAGATCGTCGAGGTCGAGCTCCCGGCGGGCGAGCGCGTCATCGGGAGCGGCGGAGTCGTGATCGTCTGCGAGACGTGGACCGTGCACGCCGAGCGACTCGCGCGTCACGCCGACGCCTACGGCGACGACGTCCGCCTGCAGCTCGAGTACGCGGCCGGGATCCCGGTGCGCGACTTCGTGCGGGCGAACCACGAGCGGGAGGCGATCGCGCGCGAGGTCGCGGCCCTGTTCGAGGACCGCGTGGACGCGATCCTGATGCCGACCGCGCCCGTCGAGGCCCCGCCGATCGGCGACGACTTCGTCGTCCTGCCCGGCGGCGAGAGCGTGCACGTGACCTCGGCGCTGGCCTCGCTCACGATCCTGCACGACCTGGTGCGCCTGCCGACGGTCTCGGTGCCCGCCGGCCGCGGCCCCGCCGGCCTGCCGCTCGGCGTCCAGGTGACGACCGCCCACGGCGCCGACGGTCTCGCCCTCGCCCTCGCCCACCGGCTGGAGCAGGCCCTCTGGCCTGCCTCCGACCGCTGGCCCTGAACCGGGACGGGGCCCGCGCGACTTCGTCGCCGCGCGCGGCGTCCGGGCATCGTTCCCCGGGCGCCGCGCACGCGCGCGTCAGGAGTAGACGATGACCGAGCGGGCGACCTCGCCCGACTTCATCGCGTCGAACGCCTCGTTGATCTTCTCGAGCGGGATCGTACGGCTCACGAGTTCCTTCAGCTTGAGCTTGCCCGCCGCGTAGAGGTCGAGCATGCGCGGCATGTCGCGGCGCACGTCGCCCGAGCCGTAGAGCGAGCCGATGATCGACTTCTCGGCGAGCGCGAGCAGCGCGCCCGGGACGGTCACCATCGAGGTCATCGGCGGCACGCCGACGACGACCACCTTGCCGCCGCGCTTCACCGCCATGAAGGCCTCGGTGATGACCTCGGGGATGCCGATCACCTCGAAGGCCCAGTCGACGCCGAGCCCGCCGGTCAGCCCCTGGATCGCACCCGACATCGGCTCGTTCGCCGAGTTGACGACGTGGGTCGCGCCGAACTTCTTCGCGAGCTCGAGCTTCGCCGGAACGCGGTCGACCGCGATGATCTGCCCCGCTCCCCGGATCGCCGCGCCCTGGATGACGTTCAGGCCGACGCCGCCGCAGCCGATCACCGCGACCGTCTGCCCGGCCTCGATCTGCACGGTGTTGATCGCGGCACCGACGCCGGTCATCACGCCGCAGCCGACCAGGCAGGCGACGTCGTGGGAGGTGCCGTTGTGGATCGGTACGCAGCCCGACGCCGGCAGCGTCGTGCGCTCGGCGAAGGACGCGACGCCCTGGATGCTGAACAGCGGCGCGCCGCCCTTGGACAGGCGGCTGCCGCCCGTCAGCATCGCCATCTGCGCGTGCTCGCACAGGTACTTCTTGCCGGCGACGCAGTAGTGGCAGTTGCCGCACGGCGGCACCCACGAGAGGATGACGTCGTCGCCCTCCTTGAGCGCGGTCACGCCGCGGCCGACCGCCTCGACGGTCGCTGAGCCCTCGTGGCCCAGCACGCACGGCGTCGGGATCGGCAGGTCGCCCTTGATCACGTGCATGTCCGAGTGGCAGACGCCGCTCGCGCGCATCTTCACGCGGACCTCTCCCTCCTGGGGGTCCGCGACGTCGATCTCGTCGATGACGAGCTTCTCGTTGTAGCCGTTCAGGATCGCTGCTTTCGCCTTCATCGTCGCTTCCTTCCGCCTTCTTCGGGTTGCCTCACCGGGCTCGCCCCGCGACTCCCGCCGCGGAGGTCGATCCCGCCTTCTGCTTCTCCGCGCGCTCGACCGTCGGGCCGGGCCCGCCCGCCGCGTCGCGCACCGCGACCGGCTTGCCGTCGACCACGACCGCGCTCACCACCAGGGCCGGACGCGCCCCCTGGAACATCGACCCGCGGAGCACGACGGTCTTTCCGACCTCGAGATCGAGGCCGTGCCTCTGCAGGACCTCCTCCGAGGGCAGGAGCGCAGGAAGGCGCTTGCCGTCGGCTCCCTCGATCTCGAGGCGAACCGCTCCGCCGCGCCCCTTCGTGGTCGAGACGACGCGGCCGGCCACGTCGACCTGGGCCGGGTCGAGTCGCGGCACCGTCGAGCGAGCCGTACCTGCCGCGTCCGCGGCGGCCGG
>JAFMJW010000287.1 GCA_017853315.1 Alphaproteobacteria bacterium | reverse complement strand
GTGGCAGCGACGCGAACAGCCGCAGGCCGCGGCGTCGCGCGCTCTCCGCGGCGGCACGCGCGTCGCCGGTCGTCTGGTTCGCGTCGCTCAGCAGGACGAGGGCGCCTCCCGATTCGGCGAGGGTCGCGCCCGAGTCGATCGCCGCCATGAGGTTCGTGGCGCTCGCGTCGACGCCCGGCTCGCGCGCGGCCGGCACCTCGGGAGCGCCGGGTCCCGACACGAGGCGCGCGTCGCGGCCGAACTCGATCACCGAGAGTCGGTCGTCGGGGCGCATCGCGGCGACGAGCTCGGCGAGCTTCGCCTCGCTCCAGGCCCGGTCGATGGCCGACATGCTGCTCGAGCGATCGAGCAGCGCCGACACCGAGAGCTTGTCTTCCCGCTGGATGTCGAGGATCGCGGCGCCGCTCGCGGCCCCCACGGCGGCGAGATAGGCGAGCGTGCGGAGCGCGCTCGACAGCGGGAACCACGGCCCCGGTCGCCAGCCGCCGGGCTCGCCTCGCGAGTCGCGTCGTGCGCCTCGCGCGAGCAGCAGTGCGATCGCGAGGAAGAGCGGGGCCGCCAGCGCGAGCCGCAGCGTCCAGGGATCGGAGAAGGCGAGCGCGCGGTCGCCGAGGCGCAGCCAGGGCTCGAAGGACTCGCTCACGGCGCACCCGCCGGGCCGCCCGCGGGTGGCACGACCGCCGGGCCGGCGCTGCCGTCGGTCGGGTCCTCGCGCTTCGGGCGGAGCACCTCCGACGCGACCACGAGCCACTCCCCGAGCATCAGGCCGAGGAGGGCGAGCAGGGCGGGCCGGACGCGCGGAAGGCGCTCGGTCCGGCCGGCCGGGTCGGGCGGGGCCGCGTTTGCCGCGCGCGCGGCGGGGACCACCGCGGGCGCGTCGGGCCCGATCACGGGTCTCCTCACGTCCGACTCGCCGGGATCGGAGAACGACACCAGGACGGGCAGCTCCTTCGTCGCCGTCTGCGCGCGCCAGGCTCCCGCGCGATCGAGCACCGGGTCCTCGCCGGGTGCGACGTCGCGCTTCTCCCCCTCGGGGGACACGAGTCGCACGACGGGCGACTCGGCGGAGCCGGCGCGGAGTCGTTCGCCGCTGGAACGCACGACCGCCGCGCCGTCTCCGGTCGGCGACAGCCAGCGCACCAGGTTCAGGGCGAAGACGAGGCTCGGGAGCGCGTCGGGGTCGCCCAGGTCGCGCGGTCGCAGCGCGAAGGCCGTCGCCGCGACGCGCCGCCCGTCGGCGCCGCCGGCCGCGGCGAGGACGACGGGCCGTCCCTCGGCCCGGCCCGTCAGGATCGGCTGCAGCGACGAGGACGGGGCGAGACCGACGACGTGGCCCGAGAGCAGGGTCGCCGGGTTCTGGACGCCGCGCAGCAGGTCGTGGTCGCGCGCCTCGGCGAGGCGCGCCTCGGCCGGCTGCGGCCCGACGGTCACGTCGGGATTGCCGTTGCGCGGTGCGAGGTAGGCGACGTTGCCGGGAGGCGGAAGCGCCGGGGCGAAGCCGTCGAAGATCGTGACGTCGCCCGCCGCGTCGGGTCTCCAGTCGCCCGGCGCGACGGTCCGGAGCTCGGTTCGCTCCACGCCGCGCAGCAGGCGGGCGAAGGCCGTCTCGAGCGCGCCGTCGTCGGTGACCAGCACGACGCGCATGGTCCTCTTCGGCGGCAGCCAGCCGAGCGCCCGGTCGTCGAGCGCGAAGTCGTCCCCCGGCACGACGCGGGCGGAGAACGCACCGCTCCACGGCAGGTCGTCGAACGAGGCGGTCTCGCTCGACCGGGGCGCGACGACGACGCGGCGCCGCAGCGTCGGTCCGCGCGAGGAGTCGAGCGGCGCGAGCTCGACGTCGACGGTGCGCGGGGACTCCTCGAAGCTGCGTACCGTCGCGATGACCCGGGAGGAACCGGCCGCGTCGAACGGGCTCGCGTCGACGCGCACCGAGGAGAGCGCGAGGTTCGAGCCGCCCTCGCCGAAGCGGTGGACGCTCGTGGCCGCGCGCGCGTCGCGGCTCAGCACCAGGTCGGCGGGGGCCGCGTCGGTGAAGAGGTCGACCGTTCCCTCGGGCCCGGCCTGCGCCGCCGCGAGCTCGGCCGCGGCCGCCGGGTGCCCGGCCGCGTCCTCCGCGCGCAGCGACTCGAAGAGGCGCGCCGCCTGCTCGCCGTCGAGGCCGGTGCCGAGCACCCGCGGCTGCGCGCCCGCGGCGATCGCCGTCACGCGGCGCCCCTCGGCCGCGATCGCCCTCGCCCGGTCGGCGGCTGCGTCGCGCGCGACCTCGAAGCGTGTCCCGCCGCCCGAGCGGGTCTGCATGCTGGCCGAGGCGTCGAGCACGACGAAGGCGTCGCGGGGGGCGCCGGGCGGCACGACCTTCGTGACGAAGGGGCCTGCGAGCGCGGTCGCGCCCGCGCCGAGCAGCGCGGCCTGCACCCAGAACAGCGGCGGCAGCCCTCGACGTCGCCGGGCGACCACCGGTCGGGCGATCCGCCGCCAGAGCAGCAGGCTCGACACCGTCGCGGGCGGCCGCCGGCTCGGGCGCAGGTAGAGCCACGCGAGCGGCAGCGCGAGCAGCAGGAGCGAGAGGGCGGCCGGATGCGAGAAACCCATCGCCGTCAGCGCACGAGCCGCAGGCCGAGCCGCGGCAGCTCCTCGCGAAGGAAGGCGCGCAGTCCCGCGCCGGTCACGGTGAGCGAGGACATCATGGCGCGACGGGCGCTCGCGGCGGCGAGCGCGGCCACGTGCGCCTCGAGCGCCTCGCGGTAGCGATCGAGAAGCGAGGTCGTCGCGTCGATGCGCAGCGACTCGCCGGTCTCTGCGTCGACGATCGTGTCGCGGCCGTCGAGCCAGGCCGGGTCGAGGTCCTCGCGCGACAGGACCTGCACGACCTTGCCCTCGCAGCCGCCATGCCCGATCGCGTCGAGGGCGCGGCCGATCGCCTCCTCCTCGAAGAGGAAGTCGGACACCAGGAAGACGAGGCCGCGTCTCACCCCGCGCAGCAGCGAGACGAGGCCGGCCGCGGGCTCGCCGCCCGCGCCCGCGGGCGCGAGCGACGCGAGGAACGACCGCATCGTCGACAGCGACGGCCGGCCGCGGAGCGGGCCCACGTGGCGAGGCGCGGATCCGCCGGGCAACGCCGCGAGGTGCACCCGGTCGCCGCCGGCGAGCGACACCGACCCGACGATCGCCGCGACCGAGGTCGCGAGGTCGAGCTTGCTGCCCGGGCCCGCCGGGCCCATCGATGCGCTCGCGTCGATGACGATCCACACCGGGACCTCGCGCTCCGCGACGTAGCGCCGCGTGAACAGCTCGCCGAGCCGGGCGAACGCGGCCCAGTCGACGCGCCGCAGGTCGTCGCCGGCCGCGTAGGCGACGTGGCGCTCGACCTCGGTCCCCGACGGGTCGCTGCGCCCGCGCACGGGCGTGTGGCCGGGCCGCTCGCCCGAGGCGTTGCGCGCCCGCATGCGGACGCGCTCGAGCGCGCCCTGCACCGCCGGCGAGAAGGCCTCGTCGAGGAGGCGACCCCCGGGCGCGACCGAGGCTCGCGGGTCGCTCAGCGCTGCCACGTCCGGCCGGCCTCGAGCAGCCGGTCCACGACGGCGAGCGGCGTCACGCCCTCGGTCTCGGCCGCGAAGTTGACCACGACGCGGTGGGCGAGCGCGGGCCGCGCGACCTCCTCCACGTCCGAGTACGAGACGTTCACGCGCCCGTTCAGCAGCGCCACCACCTTCGCGCCCAGCACGAGCGCCTGCGCGCCGCGCGGGCTCGCGCCGATCGCGACGTACTTCCGCACGAAGTCCTGCTTCGTCGCCTCGGGCACGCTCTCGCGCACCAGCGTCGCGACCCAGTCCTCGATCGGAGGCGCGACGATCACCTCGCGCACCAGCCGGCGCAGCGCGTCCAGGCGTCGGGCCGGGTCGGGTCCGAACAGCGGCTGGATGCGCGCCGACTGCACGCCGGTCGTGCCGCGCAGGATCTGGCGCAGGTCCTCGACCTCCGGGTAGCGCAGCGTCACCTTGAACAGGAAGCGGTCGAGCTGCGCCTCGGGCAGCGGGTAGGTGCCCTCCATCTCGATCGGGTTGAGCGTCGCGAGCACGAAGAAGGGCG
>JAFMJW010000286.1 GCA_017853315.1 Alphaproteobacteria bacterium | reverse complement strand
CCCGGTGGTGGGGCTGGTCCTGCCCCCCTGTCCCCGCCCCACCACCGGCGAGATCTCCGATGTCCGGCCTCCGTGGGAGAGTTCCGTGCTCGCGGGCCGAGGGGGTTCGCGACGGAGTCCGAGCACCGGGAGCACGATGAGGATCCTCCACACCAGCGACTGGCACCTGGGCCGCCAGTTCGAGCGCATGCCACTCATCGACGACCAGCGCGCCTTCGTCGAGTGGCTCGTGGACACGGTCCGGGCCGATGAGATCGACCTGGTGGCGATCGCCGGCGACGTCTACGACCGCAGCGTCCCCCCGGAGGACGCGATCGAACTGTTGGATCATGCGATCGCGGAGATCCGCAACACCGGAGCGATCGTGGCCCTCATCCCCGGGAACCACGACAACAACACCCGGGTCGGGTTCGGCGCCCGGGCCTTCGGCGCCTTCGGAGTCCACGTCCGTGGCTCGATCGATCGCAACGTCGCCGGGTCGCCGATCGTCGTCGAGTTCCAGGACGGCCCGCTCGCGATCGTGCCGCTCCCCTTCCTCGACCCCGGGATGTACTTCACCCGCGACGACTCCGGTGAGTACCCGGACCTCGGCGTAGACCGTACGCACGAGGGTGCGATGCGCGACGCGCTGCGAGCCAGTCGCGACGCGATCGGTGGGACACGGTCCCTGCTCCTCGCCCATGCGTTCGTCGCCGGGGACGTCGCAACCTCCGAATCCGAGAAGACGCTCCGGGTCGGCGGCACCGACCGGGTCGCCATCGAGGTGTTCGAAGGGTTCTCGTACACCGCGCTGGGACACATCCACCGGCCTCAGGCCTTCGAAGGCGGATCGATCGCCTATTCCGGATCTCCGCTCCCCTACTCGTTCAGCGAGGAGGGCGCGAAGTCGGTGCGCATCGTCGAGATGGCACCCGACGGCTCCATCGAGATCGAGACGCGGGAGGTCCCGGTCGGGCGCCGCGTCGCCACGATCGCAGGCACGCTCGATGAGTTGCTCACGGCCACGGAGCACGCCGGCGCGGCGGACAAGTGGGTGCGAGCACGACTCACTGACGATGAGGTGCGCATCAACGCCATGGGGCAGTTGCGGGACCGCTTCCCGCACGCCGTCGCACTCGAGTACACCGGGCTCGGTGGCCGCGAGCGGTTCGACGGCCCCGACCTCGAGGCAATGGAGCGCCTGTCTCCCGAACAGATCACCGACGGCTACTGGTCGGACGTCCGCCAGGAGCAACTCGAGGGCGAGCGCCGCGAGCTCCTCATCGGCGCGGTGCGGCAGGTGATGGACCGATGAGGCCGATCAGGATCGAGTTCTCGGCGTTCGGGCCCTTCCCGGACACCTGGGAGATCGACTTCACCAGGCTCAGTGGTCACGGGCTCTTCCTCATCACGGGCCCGACCGGCGCCGGCAAGACCACCGTGCTCGACGCCATGGTCTTCGCCCTCTACGGCGAGGCCGCAGGAGCTCGTGGCAAACATTCGGATCGCCTGCGCTCCGACTTCGCGACGCCCGCCACGACGACGAGTGTGACCTTCGAGTTCGAGATCCAGGGCCGGCAGTACAGGATCGACCGTTCACCCTCGTACCCTCGCCCCGGGCTCAAGACGCCCCACCCGGCATCGGTGACCCTGAACGAACGGGAGGGCACGACCTGGAAGCCCGTCTCGACGCGTATCAACGACGTCAAAGCCGCAGTGACGAAGCTCATCGGCCTGAACGCCGACCAGTTCCAGCAGGTGATCCTGCTGCCGCAAGGCCGGTTCGCCGAGGTGCTGCGGGCCGATTCGAACGATCGCCTCAAACTGCTGCGGGCACTCTTCGACACCCAGCGTTTCGAGCGAGCGGTCGACATTCTGCGCGATGAGTCGAACCGCCGGACGGAGGCGGTGAAGGACGCCGAGCGTGAGGTGACCCACCTCTTCGACGCCGTGCTCGAACACTGGCGCACCGTCATCGCGGAAGCTGGCGAAGACGCTGCGACCGCGGCCGGCGTCGAGTTCGACGAAGACGGCGATCCCTCCGCCCCGGAGACGATGGATGGCGCCGCGCTCGCACGGCTCGACGTCGAGGCCGCCGAGATGGTCGCCGGCCTCGACGTCGCAGCAAGGGCGGCGAACGAGGCGTACGACCGGGCGAAGGCTCTCGCGGACGCGGCGGAAGCCACCGCGAAGCAGTGGGACGACCGAGCGATACTGCAGCGGGAGTCCGAGACGCTGGCGGCGAGCGCCGCGGAGGACGAGGCGCGTAAGCCCCAACTCGATCGGGCGGAAGCTGCGAACGCGATGGCCTCGCTGCTGCGTGCCACCGAGGCAGCCCGCCGGGACGAGGCGACGGCCGCCGAGGCGGTCGCGAAGGCTGGGCGCGCCATCGCCGACACGCTCGGCGACGACACGCCGCTCGACGCCGTTCGCACGGAGACCCTGCTCGACGAGCAGCGGGTTCTGGAACAGACTGCGCGCGATGCGATGGCCCAGTTCGACCTCGCACACGGACTTCGCGTGGACGAACGCAACGATCGCGAGGCGGCGACGGCGAAGGCGCGGGAGCGGGAACAGCTCGCAGCGGAGCTCGCGAAGGTGAACGAGGAACTGCCGGCTCGGCGTGCGGCCGCACAGGAGGCCATAACCGCCGCTGCGGGCATCGACGCCGCCGTCGCTGCGGTGAAGGCCGCGACCGACCAAACAGCCGCGGTGAACGAGGGGATCACCCTCGATCGTCAGATCGCAAAGGTGGCTGAGGACCTCGATGCGGCGGAGCGCTCGACGGCAGCGGCGAGGGCGGCGCTCGACTCGACGCGCACGCGCCTCCTCTCGGGTCTCGCCGCTCGCCTCGCGGCCGACCTGACCGCCGGCGACGCGTGCCCGACCTGCGGATCGACAGAGCACCCGGCCCTCGCGGTGCCCCCGTCTGATGCCGCAACGGATGACGACGTCTCCGATGCCGAGCGTGCGTACGAGACGGCGCGGACCCTCCGGGACGAGATCGCGCAACGGCGCGTCGCGCTCGAGACGAAACGCGGCACCCTTCCACCGGCCGTGGCACTCAACGAGGCGAACGCTGCGGCGGCCGCCGCGGCGGACCGACTCGCGGAACTGCGGGACCTCGCCGACGCGGCGGACGCCCGGCGCGCTGCTGTCGCGGAGGCCGAAGATTTCGTCGCCGACGCCGCACCGAATATCGAAACGCTCGTCAGCGACGTCACGGCGGCGCAGACGCGTGCGGATGCGGCCGGAACCGCTGCAGCGGAGGCCGAGACCCGGGCGCAAGCATTCGCCCCCGACCCGGCGACTGCACGGCGTCGCCTCGACGCGGCCATCGCTCTCATCTCGATGCTCTCCGGATTCGGCCGGCTGCAACAGGCGTTGGAGACGGCAGCGGCCGCCCATCGGGCGCAGCGCCACATGCTCGACGCCGAACTCAAGGCGAAGGGGTTCGCCGGCGATGCCGATGTGAGCAACGCGGCGATGGACCCAGATGCCCTCACCATCGAACGCGGAAGGATCGCCGGACGGGACAAGCGCCGGACTGAGGTCGCCGCGCTGCTCGCCGACTTTGCGAAGCGGGCGATCCCCGACGCGCGTCCCGACCCGACCGGACTCGTCGCAGCTCGCGACGCAGCACACGATGCGCGGGAGTTCGCAGTCGAGTCCCGCGGCACGGCATCCGCCGCAGCCACGTCGATCCGCGAGGCACGCAACGGTCTGGGCACGCGGCTCGAGAAGGTCCAGAAGGCCATCGCCGCGGCCGAGACCGCGCGGACGGTGTACGCCGTCGCCTCGGGCAACGTGAAGCCGAAGATCGACCTCGAGTCATGGGTGTGTTCGGCCTACCTCGAGCGGGTCACGCTGCAGGCGAACCACCACCTCGTCGAGATGACGGGCGGTCAGTACCGGCTCCAACTCGGCCGGACGGCCGACGGTCGCAGCCGCGGCGGGCTCGATCTGGACGTGTTCGATCTCCACACGGGGGCGACCCGGTCGGTCGACACGCTGTCGGGTGGCGAGACCTTCATGGCCTCGCTCTCGCTCGCACTCGGCCTCGCGGAGGTCGTCGCGGGCCAGCAGAACCTCATGCTCGACGCGCTCTTCATCGACGA
>JAFMJW010000285.1 GCA_017853315.1 Alphaproteobacteria bacterium | reverse complement strand
CTCGCGGAGCAGGCGGAGATGCCGAGACTGCTCCGCGGCGGGCGCTTCGACCTCGTCCACTTCCCGCACTACTCGATTCCCGCGACGCTCGCGGGGCCGCGCATCGTCGTGACCGTCCACGACCTGATCCACGTGCACGTGCCGAGGACGCCCCTCCACGAAGGGTACGCTCGGATCATGCTCCGGCTGGTTCGCAAGCGGGCGGACGTGGTGCTGGCGCCGGGGGCCGCCGTGGCTCGCGACCTCGTGAAGGTCGCCCGCTTTCCCGCCGCTCGCGTGCGGGTGGTGCCCAACGGGGTCTCGGACGTGTTCCTCGGGGGCGGGCCGCCGGACGAGCGGGAGTGCGAAACCTTCGCCGCCCGGCACGGGCTCGCCTCGCCGTGGCTGCTCCACGTGACCAACGGGCTTCCGCACAAGGGACTCGACGTGCTCGCCGGAGCGCTCGCGGAACTTCCGCCGGTCGGGCTCGTGCTGGCCGGCCGGGGATCCGACGCACCTGCGGTGCGATCGCAGGTCGCGCGCGCGAAGCTCTCGAGCCCCGTTCGCTTCCTGGGGGAGGTCTCGGACGAGGATCTCCGCACCGCCTACGGAGCAGCGACGGCGGTCGTGGTCGCGTCGCGGGAGGAGGGGTTCGGTCTGCCGGCGCTCGAGGCGATGGCGTGCGGCGGCGTGGTCGTGGCGACGGTCGCAGGCGGGCTCGCCGAGGTCTGCGGGGACGCGGCCATCACCGTCGAAGCCGGCTCGGTTGCCAGCCTGCGGTCCGCTCTCTATAGAATGCTGTTCGAGCTCGGTCGGACGGAGCGGGAGGGGTTGGTGCGGAGAGGCTTGTCCCGGGCCGCGCGGTTCCCCTGGAGCCGATCGGTCGAGGCGGTGTGCGACGTCTACCGCGAGGCGCTGGCGGGTTCGTCGTGAAGGTCGCCCTGGTCCACGATTGGCTGGTCGGGATGCGGGGCGGGGAGAAGTGTCTCGACCTCATGTGCGAGCTCCTGCCGGGGGCCGAGGTCTTCACGCTGCTCCACGTCCCGGGATCGGTCGGCGCACGGATCGAGGCCCGCCCGATCCACACGTCGTTCCTGCAGCGGATTCCCTTCGCGACCCGCTCGTATCCCTACTTCCTGCCGATCTTCCCGTGGGCGATCGAGCAGTTCGACCTGCGCGGCTTCGACGCGGTCGTGAGCGTGAGCCACTGCGTCGCCAAGGGGATCGTGCCGCCGCCCGCCGCATGGCACGGCTGCTACTGCCTCACGCCGATGCGCTACATCTGGGACGCCTACGGCGCCTACTTCGACCGCGGGTCGGGCGCGCTGCGAGTGGCGGGGCGGGTGGCGGCGCCTTGGCTGCGGATGTGGGACGTCGCCTCCTCGGCCCGGGTCGATTCGTTCGCCGCGATCTCCGAGCACGTCCGGCAGCGCATCGCGCGCTACTACCACCGCGAGTCGAGCGTCATCTACCCGCCGGTCGACGACTTCTTCTTCGAGGGGGCGCCGGCCGACGAGCCCGGCGACTACTTCCTCTCGGTCGGAGCCGCCGCGCCGAACAAGCGACTCGACCTGACGATCGAGGCCTTCCGTCGGCTGCGCCTGCCGCTCGTCGTGGTGGGCGCGGGGCCCGGGACGGACCGGCTGCGCAGGATCGCGCCGCCGAACGTCTCGTTCTTCGGCTGGAGCACCGAGGAGGAACTCCTGTCGCTCTACCGGCGCGCGCGCGCCCTGGTCTTCCCCGGCTACGACGACTTCGGGCTGACCCCGCTCGAGGCCGCCGCGGTCGGTCGGCCGACGATCGCGTTCGCGGGCGGAGGCGCACTCGAGACGGTTCTGCCCGAGGGGGCCGCGCCGACCGGGGTGCTCTTCGAGCGCCAGGACGCCGACGGGTTGGTCGCCGCCGTCGAGCACTTCCTCGCCGTCGAGGCCTCCTTCGAGCCCGCGCGGCTGCGCGAGCACGCCCTCCGGTTCAAGCGGAGCGAGACCCGCCACGCGCTCGCGCAGTTCCTGCGCTCGGGCATCGGCTCCGCGGGGGTGGCTCGGTGCTGAAGGAGCGCCACCAGATGTTCGTCGGCCTGTTCGTGGCTGCCGATCTCGCGGTGCTCGGGCTCGCCTGGGTCGCGTCCTACGCGTTGCGCTTCGTCGTTCCCCTCGTGCCGGTGACCAAGGGCACGCCGCCGGCTGCGAACTACCTGGCGCTGCTTCCCGTGATCTGGGCGATCTGGGGCGCGACGCTGCGCGCGGCAGGCCTCTACGACCCGATGCGAGGCCGCGCGGGTTTCTCGGAGCGTCGGCGTCTCCTGCGAGCGTCGTCGCTCGCGATGCTCGTCTTCACGGCGGTGAGCTTCCTCTTCTTCGAGAAGGCCTACTCGCTCTCCCGCCTGCTCCTGCTCGTCTTCTTCGTGCTCGGAACGACCGGGCTCGTCCTCGAGCGCGCCTTCGTCCGCGAGGTGCTGCGGGCCGCCCGCCGCCGGGGCTACAACCAGCGCCACGTGCTGATCGTCGGCGACGGGGAGCTGGCCCGCGGCGTCGCCGAGCGCATGCGCCGGCACCCGGAGCTCGGGCTTCGCGTCGCCGGCTTCCTCGCGGACGACCCCGCCCGGGTCGGCTCGACGATCGAGGATCGCCCGGTGCTCGGCCTCTGGGAGGAGGTCGCCGAGGTCGCGTCCTCGCGCGCGATCGACCAGGTCGTGCTTGCGCTGCCGTTCGAGAGCCTTCCGCGGCTGGGCTCGCTGGTCGCCCGCCTCGACGCCGCGGTCGTCGACGTGAAGGTCGTGCCGGACATCGAGCGCTTCGTCAGCCTGAAGAGCGGCGTGGAGGACTTCGAGGGGATCCCGGTGATCGGGTTGCGGTCGACGCCGCTCGCCGGCTGGGGGCGGGTCGCGAAGCGGGCGATGGACGTGGCCGTGGCCTCGCTGGCGCTCGTCCTCCTCCTGCCCGTGTTCGTGGTCCTCGCCTTCCTGGTCCGGGCCTCCTCGCCGGGGCCGGTGTTCTTCGCCCAGGAGCGCATGGGTCTCGACGGCCGGGTCTTCCGGGTCTGGAAGTTCCGCACGATGCGGCAGGACGCGGAGTCCGAGACCGGGCCGGTCTGGGCGTCGGCCGACGACCCGCGGCGCACCCGGATCGGCACGGTGCTCCGCCGCCTGTCCCTCGACGAGCTCCCCCAGCTGGTCAACGTGCTGCGAGGGGAGATGAGCCTCGTCGGGCCGCGCCCCGAGCGCCCGGTGTTCATCGAGGAGTTTCGCCGCCGGATCCCGCGCTACATGATGCGCCACATGGTCCAGGCCGGTATGACGGGGTGGGCCCAGGTGCACGGGTGGCGGGGGAACACGCCGATCGAGAAGCGCATCCAGTACGACCTCTACTACATCGAGAACTGGTCCTTCTGGCTCGACCTGAAGATCTTGTTACTGACGGTCGTGCGCGGCTTCGTGGACCGCAACGCGTATTGAAACGGAGAACGGGATGAAGATCTGTGTCGTGGGTACGGGCTACGTCGGGCTGGTCGCCGGGACGTGCTTCGCCGAGAGCGGGAACGACGTGATCTGCGTGGACGTCGTGCCCGAGAAGGTCGCCGCGCTCCAGCGCTGCGAGATCCCGATCTACGAGCCCGGCCTCGAGGAACTCGTGAAGCGCAACACCGCCGAGAAACGGCTGACCTTCACGACCGACCTGCCCGCCGCAGTGCGGGCTTCCGACATCTGCTTCATCGCCGTCGGAACCCCGATGGACCACTCCGGGGCAGCCGACCTGACGGCGGTCATGAAGGTCGCCGAGGCGATCGCGAAGTCGGCCGACCGGGACAAGGTGGTCGTCATCAAGAGCACCGTCCCGATCGGCACGGCGGACCGCGTGCGCCGCGTCCTCTCGACCCACGGCAAGCAGCGGATCGAGGTCGTCTCGAACCCCGAGTTCATGAAGGAGGGGGCCGCGATCGAGGACTTCATGAAGCCCGACCGCGTCGTCATCGGCGGCAGCGACGAGGCGGCCATGGAGAAGGTGAAGGAACTCTACGCGCCCTTCATGCGCACCGAGAACCCGATCCTGACGATGGACAACCGCTCCGCCGAGATGACGAAATACGCCGCGAACTCCCTGCTCGCGACCAAGATCTCCTTCATCAACGAGATCGCGA
>JAFMJW010000284.1 GCA_017853315.1 Alphaproteobacteria bacterium | reverse complement strand
CAGCTCGCCGTGGATCGAGGTCGACGAACCGCGCAGGAACCAGGCGATCGCCGGCTCGCCGAGCGTGTCGCAGTAGCCAGCGCGAAGCGCGTTCACGAAGGCCGCCATCGAGGGAAACAGCGTCGTCGACTGCTGGACGAGGTCGACCTGGTTCGTCACGTGGAGGATCCTCTGCTCGGGGACCGCGAGCAGGCGCTCGGCGGTCGCGCGCTCCAGGTTCGTCACGATCTCCATGCAGTCCGACGAGAAGCAGTAGGGTGCACGCAACGGCTTCGAGCCCCAGCCCGGCGAGCCGGGGAGGCCCGCGACCGCGCCCAGCAGGATCACTCCGGCCGAGCCGTTGTCGATGCCGACACCCGCGTCGGGGACCGCGGTCGCGTGCTCCCAGCCGAGGTCGTCGAGCAGCCAGTGGTAGTTGTAGAGGACGCCGTAGGCGCCGGCCGACGTCCCGGCCAGCACGACGTGCGGCCGGTCGGCGCGATAGCCGTCTCCGTCCTCCGCGTCGAGCACGGACCAGATCGCGTCGCGCACCCATCCGAGGGCGGCGCGCGCGTCGACGGCGCCGTAGCGCTGCACCGTGATTTCGGGGAACGTCGAGGCGACGCCGCCGCCCGCGTGCAGATCCTGCGTGCAGTACGGGAGGTAGACCTTCGTCCAGTCGCGAAACGGGTTGGTCTCGGCCGTGCTCGAGAGGATCCCCTGGGTCGGCATCGCGTCGCTCTGCGCCTCGAAGAGATCCGGATTCCTCGAAGCGCAGTCGGAGCCGGAGATGCAGACACCGCCGCCCTCCATGAAGACGACGACGCGCTCGACCGGCTGGCCCGCGGGCGCCAGGCGGACGCGGAAGGCGTAGTCGCTGCCGTCGCCGCACTTCGTGCCCCACGCGGACGCGGGCAGGACGACCTTCGTCGTGACACCGCGGGCCGGCACCGCAACCTCCGGCCGTGGACCGCAGTCGAGATCGAGCGGCGCGGTGGCTCCGTGCGCGGTCGCGACCGCGCAGCGAGCCTGCGCCGCGGCGCGGTCGGCGAAGAGCGTCTCGTCGAGCGCGACCAGGTCGGCGAGCTTCGCGCTGCAACGCTCGTCGATCCGGCCCGCGGTCGAGGCCTCGCGGACCGCGAGGTCGGCCGCGAGCCCCGCCGGATCGCACCCCTTGCCCGTCACGGCGTCGAGCACGCAGGCGGACTGGCGCTTCGCCGACCAGTCGAGCAGCGAGAGCCCGTCGCGGAAGGCGCCGTCGAGACATCGCCGGTCCGACGACGACGCGGCCATCCTCGCGGCGGCGTGCGGCCCGCCGAAACTCCGCGCGAAGAGGCTCGCGACGCCGCGCGAGCAAGCGTGCTCGATGCGGCCGGCGAGCGCGCCGGGGGTCATCAGCGGCCCGTGCCCGGCCGCGTCGACGCTCGCCTGGTCGGGACAGGCCGCGAGGACGCGGGCGACGGCGCCGGCGAATGCGGCGGTGCGCCTCGGGTCGCCGGCCGCACACGGGTTGCCGCTCTTGCGCAGGCACGCCTGCTCGGCCCGGCCGAGACGCGTCGTACAGGTCCGGAGAGCGTCCGCGGCGCCGCGATCGCAGACCCGGCCGGGGGGCACCCCGGCCGCCGCACTGCCCGCGGCCGCCAGCGCGACCATCGCCGCACTCGCGACGAACCACGCGCGCGCGCGAAGGCAACGGCTCGTCTCCATCCGGCCCGGCATCGCTCGCAGCGATATCACCTCGCCCGGGGCCGCGCGACGGTTTTCGGCCACCTCCCGCGCGTCGCCGTGACAACGGCGGCGCCGCGTGCGAACTCCGGGAGCGTGTCGTCCGACGTGGAGCAGGCCCCCGCCGACGCGCCGGACGCGATCTCGAGCGCCATCTGGGGCAGGGAGCGCCGCGCCCTCACGATCGGGCTCGCGCTGAACGTCGTCGCGGGCGCGTTCGAGGCGCTCGCGGTCGCGACCGTGCTGCCGAGCGTCGTGCGGGAGCTCGGCGGGCTCGACCTCTACGGCTGGGCGTTCAGCGCCTTCCTGCTCGCGAGCCTGGTCGGCATCGCCCTCGCGGGAGCCGCGGCCGACGCACGGGGCCCGTCGCTGCCCATGCTCGCGGGCGCACTCGCCTTCTGCGCGGGGCTCCTCGTGTCGGGCTTCGCGCGCTCGATGGCCACGGTGGTCGCCGGTCGCGCGGTGCAGGGTCTCGGGTCGGGAGCGATCTCGGCCGTCGGCTACGCCGCGATCTCGCGTGCCTATCCCGCGTTCGCCCACCCCCGCATGCTGGCGCTCCTGTCGAGCGCATGGGTCGTGCCGGGACTCGTCGGGCCCGCCATCGCAGGCGTGGTCGCGGACCTCGCGGGCTGGCGCTTCGTCTTCCTCGGCATCGGTCCGCTCGTGCTCCTCGGGGCTGCGCTTTCCCTGCCGCCGCTTCGCCGTCTCGCACCCGGCGCCGCGGGCGACGGCGGCGCGGAGCGGGCCGAGCCGACGACGACGCGGATCCTGCCGCCGCTCGCGCTCGCCGCCGGCACCGGTCTCTTTTTGCTCGCCGTCGCCTCGCCCGGAAGGCCCCTCGCATGGATGTCCGCCGCGGTCGGCGCGGCGCTCGCGATGCCGTCGTTGCGCCGCCTCCTGCCCGACGGAACGCTTCGCTTCGAGCACGGCCCGCCCGCGGCCGTGGCCCTCCTGGGTGCGGTCGGATTCGCCTTCTTCGGCGCCGAGGCCTTCCTGCCGCTCGCGCTCTCGGAGGTTCGCGGGCGGCCGGCGACCGCCGTCGGCCTGCCGCTCACCGCGGGCACGATCTGCTGGACGATCGGCTCGTGGATCCAGGCGCGCGAAGTCCATCGACGCGGCCGCCGCGCCCTCGCCGCCTCGGGCGTGGCTCTCGTCGCGGTCGGGATCGCGCTCGTCGCGACGATCCTGAGCCCGTCGATCCCAATCGCCTTCGCGACCGCGGGCTGGGCGATCGCCGGGCTCGGAATCGGCATCGCGTACTCGACGACGGCGCTCGTCGTCCTCGAGCGGCAGGGGCCCGATTCCGGGCGCGCCTCGGCCGGGCTGCAACTGTCGTGGGCGCTCGGGATCGCCCTCGGCACCGGGCTCGGCGGCGCGATCGTCGCCGCCGCGACGTCTCGTGGGCGGTCGACCGCGACCGGCATCGCGCTGGTCGACGCGATGGCGATCGCAGCGCTCGCCGTCGGGTTCGCGGCGACGGGACGGCTCGCGGAGTCGCCCCGCGGCGGCCTCGACGCGGGAACGGCGAGATGCGAGAAAACGGCCGCCGATCCGACCCGTGGCCGCTCCCCGCAGGCTTGAACGGGCCGACCGGAACACCACGACATGAAGCCCTCGAAGCGCCTCGACGTCGCCTGGATCGCGGCCGGCCTGGCCGCGCTCTCCCTCTACTGGGTGCACGGCGTGCTTCGCCGCGTCGGAACCACGGTCGACTTCTCGGGGGGCGATCTCGTCTACCAGTTCCTTCCCGACTACGCGTACCTCGCCGAGCGCATGCGCGAGGGCAGCATCGCGCAGTGGAACCCCTGGCAAGGTCAGCCGTTCCTCGCGACGCTTCTTCCCGGGACGTTCTACCCGGCCCGCCTCCTCCTCCTCTTCCTCGCCCCGCAAACCGCGATGCACGTCTCCACGGTGCTCCACCTGGCGCTGTCGTGGCTCGGCACCTTCCTGCTGGCTCGCGCGGTCGGCGCCGGCCGCGCAGCCGCGGCCCTCGGCGGGTGCTTCTTCCTCGGCATCTTCGCGCTGCCGAACGTCTACTGGTCCTCGTTTCTCGAGGGCGGCACGTGGCTGCCGTGGGCCGCCCTCTCCCTCCTCCGTCTCGACCGGACCGGACGGGCCGGCTGGGCCGTCGCGCTCGGCGCATGCATCGGGCTCCCGGTGCTCGCCGGCGGCTACCAGCACGCTCTCTACGCGGCCTACGGGGTCGCGATCCTCGGGCTCGCGGAAGTGCTCGATCCCACGCGCCGCGGACACCTCGCGAGTCCGCGCGGCATACTCCTCCTGGTCCTCGCGGGTGGGGTCGCCCTCGCGACGGCGGCGCCGCAGGCCCTCCCCACGCTCGCGTGGAGCCGTCTCACGATCCGTTCCGTGCAACCACTCACCGACGACCAGCTGGACTTCTGGGCCTTCATCGAGGCGACGACG
>JAFMJW010000283.1 GCA_017853315.1 Alphaproteobacteria bacterium | reverse complement strand
CGGTTGCCCTGGAAGACGGGCACCGAGCGCGTGACCATCCAGATCTCGCCGCCGCCCGCGTCGAAGTAGGGCTCGGTCCAGATGCCGGCACGGGCCGCGATCGGCTCGGTGAGCCACGGCTGCGAGTCGATGTCGTAGCCGGGCTCCGCGGCGAGATCCTTCTCGGCCAGCGGCCCCTCGGGGAGGCGGTAGAGGTAGGGCGCGTAGTACGCGCGTCCGGCGGCATCGAGCTTCGTCACCGTGCTGCCGTAGAACCTCGTGTTCTCGTCGAGGTAGACGCGGATGCGGCCTGGAAGCTCGGCGTCGGTCGGCGGGTCCGCCTCGAGCGACGCGACGAAGGCGTCGAGCTGCTGCTCGACGTACTGCTTCTCGCTCCAGAGGGAGTCGTCGCCGCCACAGCCGGCGATCAGCGAGAGGGCGAGGCAAGCGGCGGCCGCGAGGCGCATCGTCTTCGTCATGCGCCGGGCTACGTCGCCCCGGGGTGGCGTGTCAAATCGGGGCGGAGGCGGCCGCCCGGTCGAGCGGCCCGCCTCCGCCGGAATCACTGCGGGAAGGTCGCCGGCTTGCCCTGCGCCTTCACCTCGCCGTCGAGCGCGCCGAGGAAGGCGACCAGGTCGTCGATCTCGGCCTCGGTGAGCCCGAGCGGCTTCATCTTGGGCGAAAGCCAGGGGTTCTTGTTGCCGCCGCGGTTGTACAGCACGACCACCTCGCGGAGCGTGGCCTCGGAGCCGTCGTGCATGTAGGGCCCGGTCTGCGAGATGTTGCGCAGCGTCGGCGTCTTGAAGGCGCCCTTGTCGGTATCGGCCTTCGTCACCTCGAAGCGGCCGACGTCGGCGAGCTCCTTCTTCGACTCGTCCCAGCCCACGCCGAGGTTGTGGAAGTTCTCGTCGGAGAAGTTGAACGAGGCGTGGCACGTGGCGCAGTTCGCCTTGCCGTTGAAGAGCTCGAGGCCGCGGACCTGCTGGGCCGTGAGCGCCTTCTTGTCGCCCGCCTGGTAGCGGTCCCAGGCGCTGTCGCCCGAGACCACGGTGCGCTCGTAGGAGGCGATCGCGTCGGCGATCCGGTCCATCGAAACCTCGTCGGACCCGTAGGCCTTCTTGAACAACGCCTTGTAACCGGCGATCGCCGAGAGCTTCTTCACGACCGCCTCGGGCGAGTCCATCGCCATCTCGATCGGGTTCGTGATCGGGCCCTTCGCCTGCGCCTCGAGGTCGTCCGCGCGGCCGTCCCAGAACTGGTTCGACGAGAACAGGCGATTGATCACGGTCGGCGCGTTGCGCTTGCCGAGCTTGCCGCCGACGCCCTGCGAGGTCTTGCGGGGCTCGGCGAAGCCGTGCTCGGGAGCGTGGCAGGTCGCGCAGGAGACCGTGTCGTCCTTCGACAGGCGGGTGTCGAAGTAGAGATCCCGCCCGAGCTCGATCTTGGCGTCGCTCACCGGGTTGCTCTCCGGAACGAAGGCCGCGTCCTTCTGCAGGCCGCGGGGCAGGGTCATCTTCCAGCTGCCGGAGACGACCTCCTCGTCGGCGCGGGCCGCCGTCGGGGCGAGTGCGATGCCGAGGGCGAGGAACGTCGTCGCGACACGGATGCGATGGATCGAAGTCTTCATCGGTGCGGGCCTCCTTTCGACCTGCACATTATCCCATGGAGGGCCGCCGACAACCGCGGCGCGCCCCCGTCGACCGGCTCGGCTCCGGCGAATCCGAGGGGGCCGCGAGGCTCCCCGCGCGGCCGGCGCCGCCCGCCGCGCGTGCGGGCGGCCCCCGACGGGAAGCCCGGGCACGCCCCGGGCGGACGGCGCGGACCGACGTCTCGCGGGCCGACGCGGGGCGTCAGCCGAGTCGCGCGACCCGGTCGAAGTACGAGGCGAACGCGAGCATCCCGCCTTCCGCCTGCCGCCAGTCGAAGTTCTCGTTGGGCGCGTGGTAGCCGTGCTCCGGCAGCGAGAGCCCGAGGAAGTGCACCGGCGCACGCAGCACCTTCTCGATCGACACGACGGCGCCGATCGAGCCGCCCTCGCGCACGAAGACCGGCTCCTTGCCGAAGGCGAACTTCATGGCGCCGCGGATCGCGTCGGGGAGCGACCCGGTCGTACGCCCGCGGAACGGCTCGAGCGCGTGCTCGGGGCGTACGACCGCGTCGGGACAGCGCGCGCGCACGAAGTCACGCACGAGCGCCACGATCTTCGACGCCTTCATGTCCGGCACGAGCCGGCACGAGACGATCGCGGTCGCGCGCGGCGGCACGACGGTCTTCACGCCCGGCCCCTGGTAGCCGCCGGCGATGCCGTGGATCTCCATCGTCGGCATGAGCCAGATGCGCTTCATGACCTCGATCGGGTCGTCGACCCGCAGCGAGCGGAGCAGGTGATCCTTTTTGAAGCCCGCGGTCGTGAACCCGCAGCGCGCGAGGTCGCGCAGCTCCGCGCGGGTCGGCTTCACCACGTCGTCGTAGAAGCCCGGGATCTTCACGCGCCCGGTGCGACCGTCGACCATCGCCGCGACCAGGTCGGCGAGCTCGGCGACCGGGTTGCGGGCGGCCCCGCCGGTCGTGCCCGAGTGCTGGTCGGTGGCACCGGTCTCGAGCGAGATGCGGAAGCCCTGCAGCCCGCGCAGGCCGGCCGGGCAGGCCGGCTGGCGGCGCGACACCCAGACCGTGTCGGAGACGACGACCGAGCCGGTCGCGAGCTCGCGCTTGTGCGCGCGGATGGTGCGCTCGAAGTTCGGCGAGCCGATCTCCTCCTCGAGCTCCCAGAGGAAGTGCACGTTCGCGCGCACGCCGCGCTCGCGGGCGAGCCGCGCGCCGGCGAGCGCGGAGAGCGCGGGGCCCTTGTCGTCGGTCGTGCCGCGGGCGACGTAGGTGTCGCCCTTGCGCAGCAGCTTGAAGGGCTCGCTCTTCCACTCCGGCTCGTTCGCCGGCTGCACGTCGATGTGATTGTAGACCGTGACCGTCGGGAGGCCGTCGCCCGCGCGGAGCCGGCCGTGCACGAGCGGATGGCCGCCCGTCTCGACGATCTTCGCGTCGCCGCCCGCGTCGCGGATCGCCTGCGCCGCGCTCTCGGCGGCGCGCCGCACGTCGCGCTTGCGGTCGGGGTCGCCCGAGACGCTCGGGATCTCGACCAGCTCCTGCAGCCGGCGTTCCCAGGCGGCGCGGCCGGCGCGGACGGCCGCGAGCATCTCCTTCTTCGACAGCTCCGGGTGCGAGGTCGGCTTCATGCGGGGCGTGCTAGCGCGCCGCCGCGGGGGGATCCAGCCGCACGGCGACCGAGCGGCTCGTGTCGGCGAGGAGCCCCGGCCATCGCCGCGCCGACCGCCGGGAGCGGCGCGCGACGCTCACCGCCCGGAGTCGATCGCGCGGTCGATCGACGCGGCTCCTCCGCCGCGCAGCAGCAGCGCCACCGCGATCGCGATCGCGAGCAGGTGGTACTCGAAGCCCTCCCCCGCCTGCTGCCCGAACCAGTTCATGAAGAAGCCGTTCGGCCAGTGCACGCCCGCCGCCCCGAGCATGATGCAGAGGATGCCGAAGGCGGCGACGCGGGTGAGGAGCCCGACGATCAGGCCGAGCGCGCCGGCCGACTCGCCGAGGATGACGAGAAAGGCGAGCGGCGCGGGCATACCCTTGCCGGTGAACATCGCCATCGCACCGGAGAAGCCGGGGCCGCCGAAGAGCCCGAGCGTCTTCTGGAGCCCGTGGGCGAGGATGACGACCCCGAGCACGATGCGGAGGATGGTGAGCGCGACGTCGTCCCGGGTGCGGAAGATGGCCATGACGCCGGGCATGCCCGAGACCGGGCGGAGAGGCAAGCAGGGCCGTCCGTCGAGCGACGGCAGGGGGCCTCCGGGCCCCCGCTACCCGGCGGGAAGCGCGCGGCCCCGCGCCAGAGCGAGCGCGGCGCCCTCGTCGTCCGCGACCGGCAGGACCTCCAGCAGCCCGGCGATCTCCAGCGCCTGCTTCACGTTCTCCTGGGGTCGCAGGAGGACGAGGCGGTGATCCCCGCGACGGAGTTCCTTCGCCGCGCGCACGAGCAGTCGCATGCCCGGCGAAGCGAGAAACGAGACCTCGCCGAGATCGACGACCGCCCCCCGTCCTCGCGACGCCACCTCCGCATCGAAGGCCGCCCCGATCTCGCCCCCGCCCTTCAGGTC
>JAFMJW010000282.1 GCA_017853315.1 Alphaproteobacteria bacterium | reverse complement strand
GGTTCCAGCCGTCGGGTTCCACGTGCCGCCCGTCGGCGGGCGACTGCGACGTGGCAGAGGCTTGCACGGGGACGAGCGCGTCGTGTCCGACGGACGCCTTCAAGTCCTCCTCGACGACCTGCCGCGCGTCGGCGGGCGACTGCGACGTGGCGGAGAACTGCAGCGGGACGGGTGCGTCGTGCCCGGCGGACTCCTTCAAGTCCTCCTCGACGACCTGCCGCGCGTCGGCGGGCGACTGCGACGTGGCGGAGAACTGCAGCGGGACGGGTGCGTCGTGCCCGGCGGACTCCTTCAAGTCCTCGTCGACGACCTGCCGCGCGTCGGCGGGCGTCTGCGACGTGGCGGAGAACTGCAACGGGACGAGCGCGACCTGCCCGGCCAACGGCTTCGCCTCGTCGTCGACCACGTGCCGCGCCTCGACCGGCGAGTGCGACGTGGCGGAGACCTGCACCGGCTCGTCCCCGGCCTGCCCCGCGGACTCGAAGGCGGCGAACGGGACCGCCTGCACCGACGACGGCAACCCCTGCTCGCTCGACCGCTGCGACGGGACGAACGTGGCCTGCCAGCACCCGGCCGGCAACGCCGGCGCCGTGTGCCGCGTGGCGGCGGGGATCTGCGACGTCGCCGAGACCTGTACGGGCTCGAGCACGACCTGCCCGTCGAACTCGCTGCGGCCTTCCGGATTCACGTGCCGCGCGGCGGCCGGCGAGTGCGACGTGGCCGAGGTCTGCAGCGGCTCCTCGGCCGCCTGCCCGGCCGACGCGAAGAAGGCCGCCGGTACCGTCTGCCGCGCGCCGGATCCCGCCGACGCCTGCGACCTGGTGGAGGTCTGCGACGGCAGCAACTCGAGTTGTCCGGCCGACGTCGCGCCCGACGCGGACGGCGACGGTGAAGCCGACGGCTGCGACAACTGCCCGAACGTCGCGAACGCGAACCAGGCCGACGCCGACGGCGACGGCGTCGGCGACGTCTGCGACTCCGAGTGCGCGGGGGTCGTCTGCCCGGTGGTGGACTACTGTCATGCCCAGCCGTTCTGCAACCCGCTCGACGGCTCCTGCGAGCAGGGCCCCTTCACGACCTGCGACGTCACGCCGGTGCGCGACTCGATGCTCCTCCTCTCGGATCGCAACACGAACGAGGGCGCGAACAACCTGCTCGCGATCCACGAGGCGGGCCCGCGCCGCGTCGTGCTCGACTTCCCGCTCGGCGCCTGCACCAACGACGCCTGGCGCCCCTGCGACGGGGACGCGGACTGCGTCGCGCCCGGCACCTGCCGCGCAATCGACGTCTCCGGGCTCGCCCGCGCGCGGCTTCGCCTCGCGATCGCCTTCAACGACGTGAACTGGCCCGCGAACGGCAGCCTCGTCGAGGCCTACCCGCTCTCGCAGTCCTTCACCGAGGGCAACGGCCGCACCTTCAAGATCCCGGTCGACCAGACCACCACGCGCGGCAGCGGACCGGGCGTGACCTACAACTGCGCGACCGACGCCGAGGTCGCGAACGAGGCGACCGACTGCTCGCCGCAGTGGAACGCGGGCAGTTCGGTGGCCGGTCCGGCGACCGCGGGCGTCCTCTTCGACGCGTCGCGGAGCGGGCAGGTGACGTGGGACGTGACGTCCGACGTCTCCGGCGGGACGAGCGGCTGGCTCGTGAAGAAGAACGTCGAGTTCGACGACGGCCGCGTGGAATTCCACTCGCGCGAGGGCGCAGCGGTCGCGGGCGACGCCGAACTCGCGCCGCGCCTCCTCATGGTCGGTACGGTCGACTGCGGCGACGGTGCGCTCCAGGAGGGCGAGGAGTGCGACGACGGCAACGTCGCCGACGGCGACTGCTGTTCGTCTCGCTGCCAGTTCGAGTCCGCCGCAGTGATCTGTCGCCCCGCCGCCGGCGGATGCGACACCGCCGAGACCTGCACGGGCACGAGCGGAAGTTGCCCGGCCGACGTGCCCCTGCCCGATGCCGACGGGGACGGAACCTGCGACGGCCTCGACGCGTGCACCAACGTCGGCGGCGGCCGCGACTTCGTGAACCCGGCGAAGCTCGTGCTCGCCAAGGTCGGCGCCGACCCGACCCCGGGCAACGACGTGCTCAAGTTCGACGGGACGTTCGCGCTCCCCGCGGGTCTCTCCTTCCGTTCGCTCTCCCCCGGCTCGCGGTCCGCGCGCGTCCTGCTGCGCAGCGCGGGCGGAGCGACCATCATCGACGCGACGCTGCCCGCAGGCACCTACGCGGGTCGCGCGACCCGCGGCTGGAAGTCGAACCCGAGCAGCAGCCTGTGGCAGTACCTCGACCGGACCGGCAGCCCGATCTCGGGCATCACCGACCTGAAGGCCATCGACCGCTCCTCGGGCGCGGCCGGGGGCTCGGTGAAGATCTCGCTCAAGGGCAAGACGGGGGCGTGGACGGTGTCGGCAGGCGACGAGCCGGTCGAGATCGTGATCCTGCTCGGGAACGCGGGCGACGCGGCGAACGGGGCCTGCGGCGAGGCGGGTTACGTCGCCGGGGAGTGCGCCTTCAACTCGGCGGGGACGACGCTTTCCTGCAAGAACTGACGCGGACTCGGTTCGGCCCGTCTCGACGGGCCCGGTGATCGCCCGGGTCGCGCGGCCTCGAGCCGCGCGACCCGGGCGGTCGAACGCACGACCCCTTTCCGGTTGCCGCCGACGAGGCCCTCCCGTGCGAGGTCCGGGAGGGCGAGGCATGCTCTCCGGGAAACGAACCGATGCGCACGAAGCATTGGCCGGTCGCCGACGGGGGCGGTTAAGGAACCGTCCCAACGTCTTTCGGGAGGAGTCCGCATGTCGCTCGATGGAAAGAACAGGGGCCTGCTCGGGGCCGCCGTGGCCGTGTTTCTCGCGGTCTCGGCAATCGTCGCCAGGCCCTCGACCGCCCTCGCGGAGGGCTCGTGGACGCCGGCCGACCTCGATTCGCTGGTCGCGCCGATCGCGCTCTACCCCGACGCGCTCGTCGCCCAGGTCATGGCCGCCTCGACCTACCCGCTCGAGATCGTCGAGGCCGACCGCTGGCAGCGGGCCAACGCCTCGCTGAAGGGCGCCGCGCTCGAAGCGGAGCTCGCGAAGCAGCCCTGGGACAAGAGCGTCGCGTGGCTCGTGAACTTCCCCGACGTGCTGTCGCGCATGGCGCAGAACCTCCAGTGGACGCAGTCGCTCGGCGACGCGGTGCTCGCGAGCCAGGCCGACGTCATGGCCGCGGTGCAGCGCATGCGCCAGCGAGCGGAGTCCAGCGGCTCCCTCCAGACGACGCCGCAGCAGACCGTCGTCAAGGAGAAGGAGGTCATCAAGATCGTCCCGGCGAACCCCGAGGTCGTCTACGTGCCTCAGTACAATCCGACGATCGTCTACGGCTCGACCTGGGCCCCGGTGCCGGCCTACGCCTACCCGACGATCTACGCGCCGGCGCCGGCCGGCGCGGTCGTCGCTTCGAGCATGATCTCGTTCGGTCTCGGCATGGCGATGGGCAGCATCCTGTGGGGCGGCGGCTGCGACTGGTACCACGGCGGCATCTACGTCGGGCCGGGCCGGTGGGGCTACGGCGGCTGGGGCGGCAACAACGACGTGAACGTCAACATCAACGACAGCTTCAACCGCACGAACGTCGGCAAGTGGGAGCACGATCCGGTGCACCGGGGCGGCGTCCGCTACCGCGACACCAACGTCGAGAACCGCTACGGTGCGAAGGCGCGCGAAGGCGTCCGCGACGCGGGCGTCCGCCGACAGGGAGACGCCGGGGCGCGGAATCGTGCGGGGGACGTCCGGCGCGACGGCGGCGACCGCGCGCGGTCGGCCGGTCGCTCCGACGGGGGGCGGCGCGCGGGAGGCGTACAGCGCGGCGCGCAGGGTGCGTCGAGCCGCGGCAAGGCGGCGGCCTCGCAGGCCCGCTCCGCGGGTGCGGGCGCCTCGGTGAAGAGCCGCGCGTCCGGTCGTGGTGGCGCCTCGGGTCTCGGCGCGCGCTCCGGCGGTGGGACATCGAACTTCGGTGCGCGGTCCGGTGGCGGAGGGAGGGCCGGCGAGTTCAATCGCGGCGGCGGAAACTTCGGTGGCGCGGCGCAGCGCTCCGGCGGCGGTGGCGGCGGGATCCGTGGCGGCGGCGGCGGCGGTGGCGCTCGTCGCGGTGGCGGTGGCGGACGGCGTCGCTGAGGAGACG
>JAFMJW010000281.1 GCA_017853315.1 Alphaproteobacteria bacterium | reverse complement strand
CGGTCGCGAGCGGCTTCCCGCCGATCGCCGGCGTCCTGACCGCCGTCGCCGGCGCGGTCGTCACGACCTTCGTCAGCAACTCCGAACTCACGATCAAGGGGCCCGCAGCCGGGCTGATCGTGATCGTGCTCGGCTCGATGCAGGCGCTCGGCTTCACCGGCGGCTCCGATCCCGAAGCCGACCTGCGGGCCTACCGGATGACGATCGCGGTCGGCTGCGTCGCGGGTGCGCTGCAGGTCGGGTTCGGGCTGCTGCGCGTCGGCGCGCTCAGCGAGTTCTTCCCGACGGCGGTCGTCCACGGGATGCTCGCCGCGATCGGCGTCATCATCTTCCTGAAGCAGCTGCCCGTCGTGTTCGGCCAGAAGGCGCAGGGCGATCCGCTCGAGGTGCTGCGCGAGCTGCCGGACAAGATCGCCCACCTGAACCCGGAAATCACGGCGATCGGGCTCGCGAGCCTCGCGATCCTGTTCGGCTGGCCCGTGCTGCGCAGGCGGCTTCGCCCGGCCTGGCTGCGACAGGTGCCCGCGCAGCTCCTCGTCCTCGCGGTCGCGGTTCCCCTCGGCGCCTGGTTCGACCTCGCGAGCGAGCACTCCTATCGCCTGGCCGGCCACGAGTACCGGGTCGGCGAGTCCTTCCTGGTCGGCATCCCGGGAAATCCCCTCGCCGCGATCCAGTGGCCGGACTTCTCGGTGTTCGGGCGGCCCGAGACGCGTTTCACCGCTCTCAAGTGGACGCTCCTCTTCGCCCTCGTCGGCAGCATCGAGTCGCTCCTGTCCGCGAAGGCGGTCGACCTGATCGACCCGTGGAAGCGCAAGACCGACATGGACCGCGACCTTCTCGCGGTCGGTCTCGCCAACATGGTCGCGACCTCGATCGGCGGCCTGCCGATGATCTCGGAGATCGTGCGCAGCAAGGCCAACGTCGACGCCGGCGCCCGGACGCGCTTCGCGGACCTGTGGCACGGCGTCTTCCTGCTCGCCGCGGTGTCGCTCGCGGCGGGGCTACTCCACCGGATCCCGCTGTCGGCGCTCGCGGCGATGCTCGTCTACACCGGCTTCCGCCTCGCTTCGCCGCGGGAGTTCATCAACGTCTTCCGGATCGGGCCCGAGCAGCTCCTGATCTTCGTCGCGACGATCGTCGCGATCCTCGCGACCGACCTGCTGGTCGGGGTCGCGATCGGCGTGCTGCTCAAGTTCGTCGTCCATGCCGCCAACGGCGTCCCGCCATCCTCGATGTTCAAGCCCTTCCTGCACGTGACGACGGTCGACGAGCAGACGGTCCGGATCGACGCGAGCGGCTCGGCGGTGTTCAGCAACTGGATCCCGTTCCGCCGCCAGATCGAGCAGCTCGGGCTCGTGCAGGGCAACAACGTCGTCGTCGACCTCCACGGCACGAGCCTCGTCGACTCGAGCGTGATGGAGAAGCTGCAGGAGCTCGCGCTCGACTTCGAGCAGGCGGGCCGCCGGCTCGACATCGTCGGCCTCGAGGGCCACCAGCAGGGCTCGGCCCACCCCCTCGCCTCCCGCAAGCGCGGCACCGTCCAGATGCGGCGGGTGACGGCGATCGGCCCCGCCGCCCTCGAAGACGATCTCGTCGCGATGGCCCGGAGCCTCGGCGCCCCGGTCTACACCTCGGTCCCCTGCAACGGCGGAAGCTCCCGTTCGGAGCCCGCCGGCGACCGGCCGCTCGTGCGCTTCGAGACGATCGTGCCGGCCGAGGTCGCGGCCGGCGTGCTCCGAGCGCTGCGAGAGCCGCGCTTCGCCGACGAGCGCCTCACGGTCTGGATCGAGCCGGTCGACGTGATGCGGCTCGAGCAGCTCTGAGGAGCCCTCGGGCGCACGGTCCGGCCGGATCGACGTCGGGCGGCGATCAGGGAGCCGCGGCCGCCGCGAGCCTCCAGGTGCGCACGTCGTGGTTCTCGGCCGAGCCGCCGGTCGTCGCCGAGAAGCCGGCCCACGATGCACCGAACGCGTCGAGGTTCACGGCGACCGTGTTGTCGAGATGGGCGGTGCCGCCCTCGTCCCAGATCCGGATGCGCAGCGAGTGGGTGCCCTTCGAGTAGGCGAGCGTCATGCGGAAGGTGTTCGACGACGATCCGGGCCGCGGGTCGCTCGCGAAGTCGGCGAGGTCGTTGAAGAGCACCTGGGTGCCGTTCAGGCGGACCTTGAGCGACTCGGAGGTTCCCTCGCCGTTGTCCCAGGTGTCGATCACGACCGACAGCGACGGGTTCGCGAAGCTCCCGAGGAAGCCCGGGTTGAGCAGCGCCCCGTCGGACTGCACGTGGAAGCCGAGGCCGTCGGCGCCGCCGCCCACCGGGTAGCTGATCTGGAAGCGGAAGGTCGTCTCCCAGCTCTTGGACGGGTCGATCTTCGTCTTCGCCCAGGCCGAGCCGTTCTGGCCGCCGTTGTTGCTCGTGAGACGCAGGCGCTGCGGCCACGGCTGGAAGAGCGCCCCCGGGTCGCTGATCCAGAGCGCGTTGCCGACGAGGTTCAGGGTGGACGACCCGAAGTCGGTGGTGGTGTAGTCGTGCTGGAACGCGACCCCGTGCGGCACGTTCTGCTGCATGAGTGCGACCAGCGCCTCGGGCGTGACGACCCGGACGTTCGACCCGAGCCCGTCCACGACCGACTTGGTCTTGGTCATCGCGTCGTCCCAGGCGGCGACCGGCACCATGCTGTAGCCGAGCGTGCTCGTCGGATCGCGCAGCGCGCCGTTCAGCGTCGCCTTCACCGACTCGATGTCGGAATTCGCGAGCCCCTCCCAGAGCTTGGTGCGCGCCGCGATCACCGGCTTGCCGTTCGACCAGACGACCTGCCCGGCCCCCGCGGAGTAGTCCGAGTACTCGAGGTAGAAGAGGCCGTCGATGCCCGGCTTCGCCGTGTAGAGCTCCCAGAGGTCGCGGCGCTCGAAGGCGTTCGAGTCGAGGATCTGCACGAGGCCCAGGTCCGCGACCGCCATCCAGTCGGCGAGCCGGTCGACGTGCGCCGACAGCAGGCCCGCGGGATAGCGGCTCGGGTAGAAGTAGCCGCCGCCCGACGGCCCGACGACGAAGGAGTCCCGCCCCGGGCCGGTCGAAGCGTGCGCGTAGTACCAGGCGAGCACCGAGGGGGCGAGTTCCGCGAGCACCGGCGGCATGCCGTAGCCCATGTCGAAGGTGCCGCGGTACGGGCTGCCGAACCAGCGGGTGTCGCTCTGGAACTGCCCGAGCACCCACTGCAGGTTGTCGCCGTCGGTCATGACGAAGGCGACGTAGTGGACGCCGGCCTCGGCGGTCGGAACGGCATGGTTCGGCTGCTGGAGGACCTGGGTCGGGACGCCGGAGAGCGGTGCGAGGTCGTGCGCGTAGTCGGCCGCGATCGTGAACACGCCGCGGTCCGAGCCCGCGCCGACGAAGACCTCCTCGCCCCCGGACGCATCGCCCCAACCCATGACCATCCCGTCGTCGGCGAGGCCGTCCACCACCGTGTTCCGGAACGTCGAGTTGCCGTCGTGGAAGAAGAGCGCACGGGAGAGGACCGCGTAGTCGCGCAGCTCGTCGGCGAACGACTCGAGCTGCTCGAAGGCGACCTTCGGGTTCAGCCGGCCGCCGTGGTTCTGCACGACCCAGGCCTCGTTGCGCCCGGTCAGGTCGAGCCGCTTCGGAAGTCCGCGCAGGAGCGCTTGCGACTCGAGCGAGGAGTCGACCACGATCGAGTCCTCGACGCCGGCGAGCGAGGTCGCGGCGTTCAGCGAGTCGTTCGCGCCCGAGTAGAAGAGGTAGCCGCCGAGCCTCGACCGGAAGTGGTCGACGAGCCACCACGGGTCGGTCACGTCGACGAGCGTCACGCCCCAGTTCGCCTGCAGGTCCGCGAGCCAGGTCTGGTAGCCGCCGAAGTCGGGGTGCAGGTAGATCTGCTCACCGCTGCTGCGGGAGACGATGCCCTGGAGGCTCGCGACCATGGACCGCTGCGCGGAGGTGAGCGTGTTCGAGTGGATCACGTAGAGCGTGGTCGGCATCGCCGCCTTCGTGACCTGCTGGAAGGGGCCGGGCGTGGGAGTCGGCGCGGGCGTGGGACTCGGGGTGGGCGTTGGAGTCGGGGTGGGCGTGGGAGTCGGGGTGGGCGTCGGCGTCGCGGTCGGTGTCGCCGTCGGCGTCGCGGTCGGTGTCGCCGTCGGAGCCACGGTC
>JAFMJW010000280.1 GCA_017853315.1 Alphaproteobacteria bacterium | reverse complement strand
CCTCTTCTTCATGCTGCCGCTCGAGTGGGGCATGCTCGGCTCGCTGTGCGCGACCGACCTGTTCCTGTTCTTCACCTTCTGGGAGCTGATGCTCTTCCCGATGGCCTTCGTCATCGGCGTCTGGGGCGGCCCCCGGCGGCGCTACGCGGCGATGAAGTTCGTGGTCTACACCATGGCGGGCAGCGCGTTCATGATGGTCGCGATGGCCTACGTCGTGCTGCGGCAGGCGGCGGCCACCGGCAAGCTCTCCTTCGACATCGTCTCGCTCTACGGCACGCCGCTCACCTACACGGAGCAACTCGCGTGCTTCGCGGCCTTCGCGGTCGCCTTCATGATCAAGGTGCCGATGGTGCCGCTCCACACCTGGCTGCCCGACGCCCACACCGAGGCGCCGACCGGCGGCTCGGTCGACCTGGCCGGCGTGCTGCTCAAGATGGGCGCCTACGGCTTCCTGCGCTTCGCGCTGCCGATGTTCCCGGCGGCCGCGCAGGACGCCTTTCCCTGGATCATGCTGCTCGCGGTGGTGGGCATCGTCTACGGGGCGATGGTCGCCTTCCCGCAGCCCGACATGAAGCGGCTGGTCGCCTACTCGTCGGTGAGCCACATGGGCTTCGTCATGCTCGGGCTCTACTCCTTCAACAAGATCGGGGTCACCGGCGGCGTGCTGCAGATGGTCAACCACGGCCTCTCGACCGGCGCCCTCTTCATCCTGGTGGGTTACGTCTACCACCGCCGGCACACCCGGCAGATCTCGGAGTACGGTGGGCTCTGGGGGATCGTGCCGATCTTCTCGGCGCTGCTCCTGGTCGTCACCTTCTCGTCGGTGAGCCTGCCCGGCACGAACGGCTTCGTCGGCGAGTTCCTGATCCTGCTCGGCGCCTTCCGCTCGCATCCCTGGGCGGGGTCGATCGCCACCATCGGCGTCGTGCTCGGCGCCGGCTACATGCTCACGATGTTCCAGCGGGTGATCTTCGGACCGGTGACCCACGAGGAGAACCGATCCCTCGAGGACCTGAACGCGCGCGAGATCTGGGCGCTCGTGCCGATCGTCGCGCTGATCTTCTGGATCGGGTTCTACCCCGATCCGTTCCTGCGTCGGATCGAGCCGACGGTCCAGGTCCTCCTCGAGCGCATGCGTGCTTCGGGTGCGACCCTGCACCTCGCCGACGAGGACCGGCGGGTCTCGCCTGCCGCGGCGGCGGCCGCCCTCGGTGCGAGCGCCGCGCACGCGGCCGAGCCGGAACACGCGGCCGAGCCGACGCACGGTGCGGAAGGGGCGCACCCGTGATCCAGGTCCCCTTCGGCACGGCGGAGTGGCAGTCGATCGCCCCGTTCTCGCTGGTCGCGATCGGCGGGATGATCGCTCTGCTCTGGGCGGTCTTCGCGGAGGAGCGTCCCGGGACGACCTCGGTCATGTGGATGTCGCAGGCCGGGCTCGCGGCCGGGCTCGTCGCGACGATCGCGCTGCTCGGCAGCGAGAAGGCGTCCTTCGGCGGCACGTTCGCGCTCGACGGCGTGTCGCTGCTCGCGAACCTCGTCTTCCTGCTCTCGGCCTCGATGACCCTGTTCATGGCCCAGGGACACCTCGAGAGCATGGGAGTGCGTGCGCGCGAGTTCTACCCGCTCGTCCTGTTCGCGACCGCCGGCATGATGATCATGGGCGCGGCGCGCGACCTCGTGATCCTGTTCCTCGGCATCGAGGTGATGTCGCTCGCGGCCTACGTGCTGGCCGGCATCCACCGACGCGACCCGGGATCGACCGAGGCGGCGCTCAAGTACTTCGTGCTCGGCGCCTTCGCGACCTGCTTCCTCCTCTACGGCATCGCCGCGTTCTACGGCGCGACCGGGGCGACCAGCTACGACGGGATCCGCGCGGGCCTCGCCTCGGCGCCGCGGGCGGCACTCATCGGAGGCGTCGCGCTCCTGGTCGTCGCGCTCGGTTTCAAGGCCGCGATCGTGCCCTTCCAGGCCTGGACCCCCGACGTCTACCAGGGTGCTCCGACCGCGGTGACCGCGCTCATGTCGGTCGGCGTGAAGGCCGCGGCCTTCGTCGGCATCACCCGGCTCTTCCTCGACGGGCTCGGGCCGCTTCACCAGGACTGGCAGAGGATCTTCTGGGTGCTGGCGGTCCTGACGATGACCGTCGGCAACGTGTTCGCGCTGGTGCAGGGCAACGTGAAGCGGATGCTCGCCTACTCGAGCATCGCGCACGCGGGCTACCTGCTGGCCGGCGTGGCGGTCGGCACCTCGCGCGCCGGCGGCGCGGTGCTGCTCTACCTCTTCACCTACGCCTTCATGACGCTCGGCGCCTTCGGCGTGCTGATCGCGCTCGGCACGGGCGAGAAGCCCAACGACGACCTCGACGACCTGCGCGGGCTGGCCGACCGCCGGCCGCTGCTCGCCGGAGCGATGACCATCTTCCTGCTCTCGCTGACGGGCATCCCGCCGCTCGCCGGCTTCGTGGGCAAGTTCTACGTGGTCGAGTCCGCGGTGAACGCCGGGTGGTTCTGGCTCGCGATCCTGCTCGTCCTGAACAGCGCGATCGCGGCCTACTACTACCTTGCCGTGATCGTCGCGATGTGGATGCGCGACCCGATCGGCGACGAGCCGGCCTGGGAGAGCCGACCCTACCTCGCGGCGGCGCTCCTCGCGGCGACCGTGGGCACGGTGCTGGTCGGTCTCTTCCCCTCCGGCACGCTCGACTTCGCCCGCCACGCCTTCGCGTCGATCGTCCGCTGACGGGGCGGCTCGGTCCGCCGCCCGCGCGACCGGATCGCCGGGGCCGCGGCCGGCGTGCTAGCGTCGGCGTTCCGAGCACGCGCGATGGAACCGAGCGCCGCCCCCGAGCACCCGCTTCCCCGCACGACCGGCCTCCGCACGCTGCGCCGGCGCGTGCTGCTGCTCCTGCTCGTGCCGCTCGCGCTCGGGGCGGCCTGGGTCGAGCGACCGGTCCCGCCGGTCCCGGGCGACGTCGTGCTGGTCGTCGTGGACACGCTGCGCGCCGACCACCTGCCGATCGCGGGCTACCACCGCGAGACCGCCCCGAACGTCGACCGCCTCGCCCGCGACGCCGTCGTCTACGACCGGGCGACCTCGCCCGGGACCTGGACGGTCGCCTCGCACGCGTCGATGTTCACCGGGCTCTGGCCCTCGTTTCACGGCGCCGAGCGGGTGCCCGGCAAGGAGACGACCGCGCGCCCGATGCGCCGCGAGGTGCGAACGCTCGCCGAGATCCTGCGCGCCGAGGGCTTCCACACGGCCGCCTTCGTCGGCAACAACGCCTTCGTCGCCCGCGCCTTCGGCTTCGACCGCGGCTTCGAGCAGTTTCGCAACGACGACGCGCTCGCGTTCCCGCCGAAGCTGGCCGAGGAGGTGGCGCAGTGGATCGAGCGCCAGACCGACCGGCTCTTCCTGTTCGTGAACGTGCTCGACCCGCACGAGCCCTACGAGCCGCTGCCGCCGCTCGACACGAGATTCCCGACGAAGCAGCCGGACCTCGGCTCCTCGATGACCGTCGCGGTCGACTCCGGGATGCCGGTCGAGCCGCGCATGCAGGCTCACTTCGTCTCGCAGTACGACGGCGAGGTCGTGGTCGCAGACCGTGCCGTCGGCGCGGTCGTGAACACGCTCGTGCGCACCGGTCGCTACGACGACGCGCTGGTCGTCGTCACCTCCGACCACGGCGAGTTGCTCGGCGAGCACGGCCTCGCGGGCCACGGGCAGACGCCCTGGGAGCCCGAGGTGCACGTGCCGCTCGTCGTGAAGTGGCCGCGACAGTGGCGCGCGGGCGAGCGGGTCCGGCGTCGGGTCTCGACGCGCGCGATCTTCGACACGATTCTCGCGTCGCTCGGGATTCCCCCGCCGTCGGGCGTCGACGGTCGCGGCCTCGACGATCCGCACCGCGTCTGGGTCGAGGACGTCGACTCGAGCGGCAACCGCATCCTCGCCGGCTACGGCGACGGAGGCGCCAAGGTGGTCGACGTCACCACCCCCGAGGGGAGCGTCTTCTCGGAACTCTACGACCTCGACGCCTCGCCCGGGGAACTCGACCACGTCGAGGACGACGGTGCGTCGGGCGCGCTCCGCTTCGAGGCGCGAGCGTTCGCCGCGCTGCCGCGGCCGGCGAACGAGCAGGCCCCGCCGGCGATCGACCCGGAGCGCGAGAGCCAGCTCCGGGCGCTCGGCTACGTGCGCTGAGCCG
>JAFMJW010000279.1 GCA_017853315.1 Alphaproteobacteria bacterium | reverse complement strand
ACGGCCCTGCCGCCGACGCACTCGCCGAACGTCCTCTCCCCGCCCGGCGCGCTGCGCCGATTCGCGGTCGTCCGGTCGCTCGTCGCGGCGGGTCCGGTCGGCGCATTGCGTGCGCCGCGGCTCAGCCCGAGAGCACGTCGCGAAGGAGTGCGCGGGCGAGCGCGTGGATGCCGGGCGCCGACGTCTCGCGCGGTCCGGCCACGTTCAGTCGCGCGGGTCTCGTCGAGTCGAGCCACTCGCGCGCGCGAACCGCGGCCTCGGGGTCGCGCAGGTCGAGCACGAGGTGGGGCTTGCCGCGCGCGACGGCCTTGCGGATGGTGAGAGCCGTGCCGCGCGACGGCGCGCCCGTGACGCAGATCAGCGTCGCGTCGGAGTCGCGCACGTTCCAGTCGGTGCGCTGGCTCCAGCGAGAGCTCGGCGTCTCCTCGAGCGGATAACGTTCGTGGATCGGGCCGTCTTCCGCCCGCCGCCCGCGGGGACACCATCCTGCGATCGGCAGTCCGAGGTCGAGCGCCGCGTCGAGCGCCGCGCGGTCCACGCCGGTCTGCCCACCGGACACGACGAGAATCCGACGACCTCGGCGGGACTCGCTCATCGCTCTCCAACTTCGCTCCCGCGAACCGGAGCGGTCACCCGTTTCTTCGCGCGAGGCTTCGGCGTTCGCCTCCCCGTCGCACGTCTTCCTAGCGTGCGGGGCTCCCCGTCCGGAAACGGAAAGCCCGGGGTGAACCGCGGGAATGCGAGGACCGCCGCCGATTCGCGCCGTCCTCGAAGTCGTCGACGATCGCCCGGGCCTTCCGGCTCGGGGCCGCGTCGTTGGCGCGCCCGACGGCCGGGGGCTCTCCCCCGGCCGTCGGGTGCTGGATCGGGCAGCGAGCGGCGCCGCGCGAAGATCGCTTCGCTCGGCGTTCGGAGCCGGTCGCGAGGTGCAACCTGCGCCGCGCGCGTGGTCGTGGGAAGATCGGGGTGCCCCCATTTTTTGCATCGGGGCCCGAGCCGCGCCGCGTCGACCGCGCCGCCGCCCGAGGGCCGTGGCAATCGCCGCACGGGCATCGGAGAGGCGAGCCCGGGAGTCCGCGACGGGTCGAGTGTCGCACGGTGTCGGAAGACGATCGCGACGGCGGACCGGGTGCCTCTCCTTGACCCCGGCGAGGTAGCGTCCGACAAAGCGATCGATGAGCGAATGGATCCCGGGACGTCGCCTCGAATCCTCTCGTCGCGCGTCTCGGGGGCGCGAGGGAGGGGCGTCGCACCGTGCCGCGACGGTCGCGCTGGCGTTCCTCGCGACCGCGCTCGCGGCCTGCGGCCCGCCCATCCGCGTGAAGCGGGTGAGCGCCCCGGTCGCCTACCGCGAGACGACCGCGAACGCGATCTCCTCCGGGCGTGCGAGCGAGTGGGCGCGCACCACCGCGAACCAGTGGGGGCTGCTCGAGGGTTTCGACGAGCAGCCGGAGGTGGCGCTCGAGAAGCTGCGCGGGATCGAGGCCTCGGGCCGCGGCGGTCGACAGGAACTCTTCGCGCTCGCCGAACTCTCCTTCGAGCACGCGGAGCGCGGTGGCCATCGCCCCTGGTATCTCGCGTCGGCGGTCTACGCCTACGCCTTCCTCTTCGCGTCGTCCGACTCCGACGGACTTCCTGCGCTCGACCCGCTCGATCCGCGCACGCGCCTCGCGGCGGACCTCTACAACCGCGCCCTCGTCGAGGCCTTCCAGGTGCGGGGGCTCGGCTGGGTCGCGGTCGAGCCGGGCGTCTTCCCTCTCCCCTTCGGCGAGATCGCGATCACGACCGAAGCCTCGCAGCTGCGCTGGGGCGACCGCGTGCTGACCGAGCTCACGCCCGCCTCCGAGGTCGAGATCCTCGGCATGCGCAATCGCCACCTGGTCCCCGGCATCGGTGCCGCGCTCTCGGCGACCGCCGCTCCGCTGCCCGGCGTCGACGTGACGAGGAGCCTGATCACGCCGCGCGCGCGGGTCGCGACGACGCTGGTGCTCCGCGTGGAGGACGTCCGCGCCGGGATCGCGTCGGGGCACCTCGCCGGGCGCCTCGACCTCTACGCGGCGAGCGAGTTCGACAAGGCGACGATCGAGGGGCACGAGGTCGCGCTCGAGGTCGACGAGACCGCGCCGCTGGCGGTCATGCTCGCGGGCTCGCCGGTCTGGAAGGCGGAGTTCTGGGCCTTCTTCGGCCGCAACTCGGCGGGTGTCCCGCTGCCGGTGCTCGCGTCGCTCGAGCCCTACCGCCCCGGCCGCATCCCGGTCGTCTTCGTGCACGGCACCGAGTCGAGCCCGGCGCGCTGGGCCGACATGGCGAACGACCTGCTGGCCGACCCGTGGATCCACCAGCGCTACCAGTTCTGGTACTTCTCCTACGACTCCGGAAACCCGATCCCTTACTCGGCGCTCCTGCTGCGCGAGAAGCTCGCGAAGGCGATCGAGCAACTCGATCCCGAGGGGCGCGACCCCTGCCTGCGCGACATGGTCGTCATCGGCCACAGCCAGGGCGGGCTGCTCACCAAGATGACCGCGGTCCGCACCGGCGACGACCTCTGGGGCGCCTCGTTCAAGGTGCCGCCGGAGGAGGTGCAGGTCTCGGACTCGACGAAGTCCCTGCTACGCCGCGGCTTCTTCGTCGAGCCGGTGCCGTCGGTGAAGCGCGTCGTGTTCGTCTCGACGCCCCACCGAGGCAGCTTCCTCACCGGGGGCATCGTGAACCGGCTCGTGCGGCGGCTCGTGAAGTTGCCCGCGAACCTCGCCTCGCTCACCGTCGCGTTCGCGACCGAGGGACCGCGCATCCTGCGCAGTGGTGGCGAGCTCGGCGAGGTGCCGACCGCGGTCGACAACATGACCCCCGGCAACCGCTTCCTCGACGGCCTCGCGAAGATCCCGGTCGTGCCCGACGTGCCCTTCCACTCGATCATCTCGGTCGAGGAGAAGTTCCCGGTCGTCGAGCAGGGCAACGACGGCGTCGTCGAGTACACGAGTGCCCACCTCGACGGCGCGGCTTCCGAGGTCGTGGTCCGCTCGCCACACTCCTGCCAGGCTCACCCGGACACGGTGCAGGAGGTGCGCCGGATCCTGCGCCTGCACGCCGAGGAAGTGGCGGGGACCGGGCAGCAGTGCGGGCCAGCGCAGAAGGCCGCCACGGACTGACGGAAGCCGCCGGCGGTCCTCTGCCGGCGGCGCCGGGCGAGGACGGGAGGTCTGCCCCGGTCCGGCGACCCGGGGCGCGGGGCGCTTCGCCCGGCCGACTCTTCGCGAGCCGGCCGGGCGTGCCCGGTCAGCGGTGGTTCCGCTTCCAGCCGTTGCGGCGGTCGCTCGTCCAGAGGTCGGTCACCGACAACTGGTCGTCGCCGAGCTTGATCTTGAGCGTCATGTTGGCGAGCGTCGCCTTCGACATGTCGCCGTACGCCTGCACGTACACGCGCAGTCGGCTCCGGTCCGGCGTGTAGTAGATCCGCACGCGGTGGAAGCCGCCGCCGCGCTTCGCCATCTCGTTCGAGGAGCGGAAGTCGGTGCCGCCCCGGCTGTTGAGCTTCCCGGCCGGGAGCGTCGCCGTCCAGACGAGTCCGGCGGCATTGGTCAGCGTGACCGTGAAGACCTCGTTCGTCGGGTCCACGACGGTGCCCGGCGGGAAGTTCGACACGACCTGCAGGCGGTCGAGGTTCCCGAAGCCGCCGTCGCGGATGCTGTCGGGGCAGTCGTGGTGGCAGATGTCGAGCGGGACCTTGGCGGCGGTGTTCACGGTCGCGACGTCGGAGGCCGCGGGCGCGCTCACGCCGTTCATCGTGTTGCCGTAGGAGTCGAGCGGCACGGCCGCCACGGTCGCCGTGTTGGCGAGACCCGTCTGGATCGTCGTGTCGTAGTAGAGCGTGAGCGACTCGCCCGGCGCGAGCGGCTCGATGCCGGCGAGCAGCTCCATCTCGGCGTCGGTGATGTCGAGCGGCAGGTCGACGATGGAGACGCCGTCGAGCAGCGTGTTGCCGGTATTCGTCACCCGGAAGCACCAGGTGATCGGCGTTCCGATCGTGCCGACGGCGAGGTTGCCTCCGCCCGTCGCGTTCAGCGCGCTCGGGCAGTCCACCCCCGAATTCGTGCCCAGGTAGACCGACTTCGAGATCTCGATCGCCGGTGAAGGCACGGGCGTCGGGACCGGCGTCGGCGTGGGGACCGGCGTCGGGGTCGGCGTCGGCGTGGGCGTCGGCGTCGGCGTCGGGGTCGGGGTCGGCGTGGGCGTGGGCGTGGGCGTCGGGGTC
>JAFMJW010000278.1 GCA_017853315.1 Alphaproteobacteria bacterium | reverse complement strand
GCGTCATACTCGCCGCGGACGCTCAGGTGTACGCCGCCGATCGGGCCCGTGATCAAGCGGGCGGCCTCGAGCGCGTCGACCATGTACGCGGGCGAGACGCCGACGAGCGGCTCGGGCGTGCAGTTCGCGAGTTTCGCGACCTTCGCGAGGATCTCCCGCGCGGGAAGATCCGCGTCCCGGGCGACCTCGGCGACGCCCCGGAGTCGGCCGCCCACGGTCAGGGTGCCGTCGCTCGCGAGGGCGACGACGGGCATCGGGAGGCGCAGGACGGGCGCGGTCGCGCTCGTGCCCTTGTGTGCCTTCGTCGCCTTCCGGTGCGCGGCCTCCGCGGCCTTCGCGGCGTCGGCGGCGCCCTTCGCGGCGTCGGCGGCGACCTTGGTGGCAGCCCATGCGCCCGCGGGGGTCAGCGTGATCTCCGTCAGCGTCGCGACGCCGGCGGCGAGGCCGCCGCGGACGGCGACGTGCGCGACGTGCAAGCGGTGTCCGTCCGTCGCGGCGACCTCGAGGGCGCCGTCGGCGTACGTCGCGAGGCGCACGCCGCACAGGTGCGGCCGCGTCGAGTCGGTCGACGAGGCGGGCTCGACGGCCCGGAGGGCGTCGCGGAGGAGGTCGGCGGGGAGGGCGATCGAGGGGAGCGAGGCGGGGATCTGGGCCATGGGTCGGGACTCCGTCGGTCGGTGAGAGGGTCAGGGAGAGGGCGGCCGGGGGGCCGCCCCGCGGGCGTCGAGCGGGTCCGCGCAGGGGGCGGGGCTCGGCGGCCGAGGGGCGGCCCGACGCGCGGGGAGCGCGTCGCGCGGCAAAGTCACACGCCGCGGTCGGCGCGCGCCCAGTACGTGAGCGCGAGCAGTTCGAGCGCGCGCGCGTCGGTCTCGTCGTCGCGGGCGGCCTCAGCCGCGTAGCCCTCGGCGGCGCGCGCCTCGGTGAGGGCCGCGCGGGCGGCCGCCTCGCCGGCCGTGCCGACGGCGGCGTCGAGCGCGTCGAGCGCGGCGTCCGTCGCAGCGCGGAGCGCGACGCACGCCTCGCGGGAGAGAGCGGCACGCAGCCGCAACTCTGCGGCCTCGCGCTCGGCCGCTTGGGCCTCGCGGCACGCATGGGCGATGACCTGAGCGCGGGTCATGGGGAGGGTCGGGATCGGGGCGGGGGTCGGGGTCATGGGGATCTCCGTCGGTCGGGGGTAGGGGTCGGGGAGCGGGCGGCCGGGAGGCCGCCCCGCGGGCGTCGAGCGGTCCGCGCAGGGGGCGGGGCTCGGCGGCCGAGGGGCGGCCCGACGCGCGGGGAGCGCGTCGGGCGGCGGGGAGGGGTCAGGCGTCGTCGACAACGACGAGCCGGGCGCCCTCGAACAGCTCCGCGACCGTTGCGTCGCGGTACTCGATCTGCGCTGCGGTCAGGCGGACGGTGTTCGTGGTGTTCGGCGTCGCGACGAACGCCTCGAAACAGGCGCGGAGCGTCTCTTCTGCGATCATGCGGGCGGTCTTCGGAGCGGGCTTGCGGGCGGTGCGGGCGGTACGGGGCATCGGGGTTCTCCGTCGGTCGGGGGTTCGGGGTTCGTCCGGGTCGGCGTCTCGTCGGCGCCGTCGGATGAGACAGAGCCTGAACGAAGCCCGGAGAGCGTGCAAGAAAAAAACGACAAGCCGTGTACGATTTCCGAAATCCTGAATGTTTCCGCGTACTTACGGGCGCTCTTTTTCTTCCACTCCCCCCTCGCGACGGGCCGGGAAAGCCGGGGGGAGCCCCCGGGCGGGCCCCCGGACGGGGCCCCCGGGGCGGCCCCCTCGCGTACGCGCGGATCCTGTCTCCGCGCGTCGCGCGTCGTGCGGGGCGGGGCGGGCCCCCGGGCGGGGCGGGCCCCCGGGCGGCGTCAGGCCGGCGCGCGGCCGGCGGCCTCGAGCGCGGCGCGCTGCGCGGGCTCGAGCCGCGCCCAGGCGTCCACCAGCTCGCGCGCGTCGCCGGCGCGGCGGGCGCGCTCGAACTGGAACACGGCGGGGCTCCAGGGCACGAGGCGGCCGTCGGGGCCGACGAGCTGCTCGGCTTCCTTCGACCAGCACGTCGACACGACGGGCTCGGCCGTCATCGGGACGTGCAGCAGGTACGCGTTCGCGGTCTCGACCATCACGTCGCGCAGCCGATAGGCCGCCTCGTGCGCGACCTCGACGGGGGCGTCCGCGAGGATCTGGTCGTGGATGAAACCCCAGGGCCGACAGCCGTAAAGGGGCGAGTTTCGGTCGGTCAGGCACTCGCGCGTGACCCGGTAGAGTGCGTCTTTCGCGATGTCCGCGAGGAACCCTTGGAACAGGCTGTTGCAGGCCACCGTGTACGCGCAGCCCCCGCGCAGGCGCCGGGAGATCAGGTGCTCGACCGTGCCCGATTGGCCGCCGCCGGCGTCGAGGATCGCGCGGACGTGCGCGAAGTAGGCGCGGAACTCGGACCATTCTCCGAGCCACTCGTCGCGGAGCTCTTTCGCGCGGTGGAGCGTGAGCCGCAGCCCGTAGCTCGCGCGCGCGAAGCGCACCATCCCCCACGGGCCCATGCCGCCGGGAAAACCAAAGTTCGGAGCTTTCGCGAGCTGGCGGGCTTCGCTCACGTCCTTGCGCTTGCGGTTCGCGAGGGCCTCTTCGTAGGAGAGCCCGACGATCTTCGCGCCGAGGCGCAGGTGGACGTCCTCGCCGCGGTTGAGCGCGTCCCCGAGGTGGCTGAAGCCGAAGAGCCGGAAGCAGATCTCCGCGACGCAGCGCAACTCGCCCTGGTCGTAGTCGACGTCGAGGATCACGCGGCCTGAGCGCGCGGCGAACGCCTCGCGGACCCCGTACTGCCGGCGAGGGTTCTGGATCTGGTAGCCGTACTGGCTCGGGTTCGCGGCCTTCAGATCCGGCCCCTTGCACGACGTGCGGCCGGTGCCGACGAGGGGGTCGTACCGGGGTTGGATCGGGATGCCGCTCGAGCCACGACGCAGCGCGGGGACGTGTTGCTCGAGCAGGCCCATGGTGCTCGTGCGCTCGGCGTACGCCTCGAGCAGCGGGTCGTGCGCCTCGCGGCACGCCTCGTCGTCAAGGCACGCGCCGGCCTCGACCTCGGCCTCGGAGAGGTGGTTATGCGGGCTCCCAGGCTCGCCCGGGCCGGCCCATGGGGCGGGGGTCTCGCCGGCGCGGCGGGCGCGCTCGAGCCCGAGGGTGATGGCGCCGGCCGTGAGCTTGGGGGCGACGCCGCGCGCGCGGCAGTCCGCAAGCATCCGCGCCTTGGCGGCCTTGGTGTCGCGCGACCCGTCGGGGCGCACGAGCCCCGCCTCGACGAGCCCCGCCGTGACGCGCTCGAGCGTGGCGCGGAGCTCGGTCTCGAGCGCGTCGATGGTGCGGCCGTCGGTGTGCACGCCCCAGCACGACGCAAGGTGCAACGCGAACGCGGCGCGGGCCTGCGCGTCGGCGTCGCGCAGCAAGTAGTGCCAGATCCGTTGCACTGCGAAGACGTTGGCCGTCGTGCGCGCATCGTCGAGCGCGTACTGCGACGCTTCGGCGGGCCACTCCGCGAGCGGGACGTCGCGCAACTCCGCGTAGCGCAGGCGCCAGGTGTCGGCGCCCTTCTCGAGCCGGATGTCGAGGAGCCGCTCGGCGAGCGCGGCGAGCGAGTAGCGGTGCGAGACGTATTCCTCGGTCTCGGGGTTCTGGTAGCCGTGGAGCTCACCGACGGCGTTGTCGAGCAGCTTCTGGTCGATCTGCACGTCGCGCACGAGCCCGCGGTCGTAGAGCGCGAACACCACCGGCACGAGGTCGGGGATCGCCGCGCAGACGACCGCCATGTCATATGCCACGTTCGCGCCGACGAGCACGACGCCGTGCTCGAGCGCGCCGCGGAACAACGCGGGCACCGACGGGTCGTCCCAGCGGTAGAGCGCGACCTCTTGCGGGGTGGTCTGCGGCTCAAGCACCTGCGCGTCCTCGTCACCGAGGCGCGGCACGTCCGCAACCGTGGGAGGTGTCGCCACCGACACGCAGACAAGCGGGGGCGCGAGCACGCCCGGTCGGATCAGATCCGTTTCACAGTCAAACGCAAGCCATCGCATCGAAGCCTCCCCGGGGTAAAGGTAAGCCGGCGCCCCCGGTGAGGAGGGCGCCGGCCACCGCGCTCGAGCACGGGGGGAGGGACGTGAGCGCGGCCCGACGCTACCGCGTCGGCGGGCTCGTGTCCAACACCCCGTTGGACAATCAGGTGAGCGGGTTCTGAGCGTTGCCCCACTTGTGGACCGAGAACATCCCGCTGTTGGTC
>JAFMJW010000277.1 GCA_017853315.1 Alphaproteobacteria bacterium | reverse complement strand
GGACGACGCCCGCGAGGCGTACGCCCGCGACGCGGGCTACCGCGACTGCGCCGACGAGGCGGCCGTGCTCGAGACGACCGTCGAGCGGTTGCACGCCGACCTCGTCGTCGAGCCCGTTGACGTCGCGGACGCGATCGCGACGATCGCCGCGGCGATGGTCGAGATCGATCGCGCGTCGTCCGACGCGGACGCCGTGCGCGACGACGCCGACGCGACGAGCGCGGACGGGTGGGACTTCCGCGGGACGATCGACGCCGGCGAGGACGCGGGCCTCGACCGCCGCCTCGCCCGCGCGATCGCCGCGCAGTACACGCCGCAGATCCGCGCGGCATACGCCCGCGCATGGCGCGCGGCCGTTGAGGCCGACCTCGCGGACGCCTGACCCTCCCCGCCGCCCGACGCGCCTCGCCCGCGCGTCGGGCCGCCCCTCGAGCCCCGCCCCGCCCGCCCCGGGCCGCGCGGACCCGCTCGACGCCCGCGGGGCGGCCCCCCGGCCGCCCGTGACCCCCTACCCCCGAAGACGGAGATCCCCATGCCCCCGACCCGACCCCCGACCCCGACGACGATCGGCCCCGACCTGACCCTGCGCGAGCTGGACACGCTGCTCGTGCTCTGCGCGTGCCGCATCGTGCGGCTGACGTCGTGCCGCGGCCTCTACGGCGCCTCGATCCGCTCCGCGAGCGGCTACGTCGCGGACGCGGCCGGCGTGACCGTTGAGGAGGCCCTGCGCCGCGCGTTCTCGCGCGTCCGCGAGGACGACCGCGAGCGCGCCGCGCGCGCGGCGGGAGGTGCGTCGTGAGCCAGCGGACCCTGTACGGCATCCAAAACGTCGCCTTCTACGCCGACCCCCGCGAGGGCGCGCGCTACTACCTCACGCGCAAGGCGCGGGACACCGCGCTCGCCTCGCTCCGCGACCTCGCGGTCTCGCGTGGCCTCGGCGTGCGCGCGGCGACCGTGGGGATCTACCCCGTCAAGCGGGTCGTGCGTGACGTGAGCGTCGCGGAGGCGTTGATCGAGACCGCGGCCGAGAACGAGCGCGAGCTCGCCGCGCGCGCGGCGGGAGGTGCGTCGTGAGCCGCGCCGCGAAGCCCGCGAAGCCCGCCCCCAAGCCCGCCCGCCGGCGCGCGGGGCCCCGCGCGGGGCGTCACGCGTGGGGCCCGCTCGTCTGGCACGGCCGGGGCCGACACGAGCGGCTCGTCGCGACGTGCCGCAAGTGCAAGATCCGGCGCCTTGAAACCGAGACCTGGGGCGGCGCGCGGATCCAGCTCTACGCGCACGGCGACGTCACGGCCGACACGGTCTGGTCGACGTTCCGGCCCGGGTGCGTCGGCGGGGTCTGGTGAGGCTTGACGGGCTCCCGGCGACGCGATACGTCGTCGCCGGGAGCACGGGACACGCGCCGCACGCCGGCGCGACGAGGACGCATGGATCGAACGGACTTTTTGACGCCTTACGAGGTGGTCGACGTGCTGCGCCTGCTCTGGAACGGCGAGGGCCCCGACCTTGATCCGTGCGGGAGCCCGCGCAGCGTCGTCGGGGCCCAGGTGGCCGTGCTCGAGCCCGGGCACGCCGCGGCGCTCTGCGTGACCGTTGAGCGGCTCGCGGCGTGCGCGGGCGTGATCGTCGGGGACGGGCTCGCGCTCGACTGGGCCCCCGCGCGCCGGATCTACTGCAACCCACCCTACTCCCGCGCCCACAACGACGCGTGGGCCGCGAAGCTCGCGGCCGAGGGCGCCGCGGCCCGCGAGCGCGGCGGCGAGCTCGTCGCGCTCGTGCGCGTCTCGACGGGGGCCGCGCACTTCGCGGGCGTCTGGACCGCGGACGCCGTGCACTTCCCCGGGAGCCGGCTCGCGTTCCTCGACGCGGGCACCGGCGAGCGGCTCGGGCGCCCGAACTTCGACGTGGCGCTCGCGTACTGGGGCGTGCGCGTGCCGGCCTTCGCGGACGCGGCGGGGCGCGGTCTCCCGGGCGCGACGGTGCGCCCCGTCGCGCTCGCGGGGGGCGCGTGATCCTCGTCGCGATTGACCCGGGCCGCGATGCCGGCGTCGCCCTCTTCGTCGGCGGGCGCCTCGTCGGCGCGCGCCTCGTCAACGGCCTGCGACCGTCGCCCGGGCTCGTCGGGCTCGGCCTGCTGTCGGGGGACGCGGAGATCGCGGTGGAGATCCCGGTGCTCTACCCGGGAGGGCGCAGCCGCGCGCCCGGGGGCGACCTGATCACGCTCGCCTACCGCGCGGGGCGCCTCGTCGAGGCTGTCGACGCCGCGCTCGGGCCGCGGAACGTCAAGGTGGTCGAGCTCGCGCCGGCGGCCTGGAAGGCCCAGGTGCCGCCGACGCTGCTCGAGGCGCGCATCCGCGAGCGACTCGACGCCGACGAGCTCGCCCTCGTGGAGGGCGTGACGAGCCCGACGAGGTTGCACAACGTGCTCGACGCCGTCGGGCTCGGGTTGTTCCGATTGAAACGCATGGGAAGGGGAGGGACGTGATGCCAAGGAAAGCGAAGAAGGTGGAACAGGCGCCGGCCGTCGAGGCCGTCGACACGACGCAGCGCGAGGTGCTCGCGCTCGAGCCGGTCGACCTTGCGCCGATCCGGTTCGAGGCCGACGAGGTGTCGAGCGTCGCGCGCGGAGACTATGACCAGCTCCGCGTTCTCACGCTCGAGACGCAGGCCCAGGTCGACGCCGTCGGGCAGGTGCTGCTCGAGGCCAAGCGGCGCGCGAACGCGCTCGACGGCAAGCGGAAGGAGCTGGTGGGCCCGCTGAACGCGGCCGTGAAGCGGATCAACGACCTGTTTCGCGAGCCGATCCGGTGGCTGGAGTCGTGCGAGGCCGAGTGTAAGCGCGCGCTCGCGGCCTTCGCGGTGGCCGAGGAGCGGCGCACCGCGGCCCTGCTCGCGGAGGCCGCGCGCGCCTCTTCGAGCGGCAACGTGCTCGGGGCCGCGGACGCGATCGCGTCGGTCGCGAGCGTCTCGAGCCTCGCCGGCGTCACGGCGCGCGCGGTCTGGCGCCTGCGGATCGTGGACGCCGCCGCCGTCCCGCGCGCGTTCTGCATCCCCGACGAGCGGCTGATCCGCGCGTACGGGGAGGCCAACGCGGACGCCGCCGGCACGCCGCCGGCGATCCCCGGGGTCGAGTGGTACGCCGACGCGCAGATCATCGCGAGGCCCGGCCGATGACCCGCGACGTGATCGACACCGACGGCGAGGTGGTCGAGCCCGCCGGGCTCTCCGCGCGTCGCGACGAGCGCCGCGTCGGCCAGCCCGAACTCGCGCTCGTCGCGCACCTGCTGCGCTACGCGAACCACCTCCCCGGCTGCGCCCCCGCAGGGCTCTCGCCGTGCTCGTGCGGGCTCACGCGCGCGGTGCAGGCCGCCGTCGCGCTCGGCTGCCCGGCCCCGACCATCACGGCCCCGACCCCCGTCGTCGCGCCCGACGTCGAGGCCGCCCTCTTCGGCGGCGCCCTCGGCGGCCTGCTCGGCACCCTGATCCGCAAGGCACACCCGCGTGAAGAGACCCAACCCCCCGCCCCACCCGCTCGAGCGGCTCGCGCTCGTCGCCCTGACGGCCCTGATGATACTGCTGGCGAGCGGGCTCGGGCGGTCGTGCGGCGGCGCCGAAGCCGATGACGAGGTCTCCCGTGAATGACGACCACCGTCCCATGCTCGTGGAGGGCACGATCGCAAAGGCGCACCTGTTCCTCTACCTACTCGGCCGCTTCGACGAGGTCTGGCTCGAGGTCGACGCCTCGCGCTGCGAGCCCGCCGACATCCCGCACGTCCTGCTCTACGACATCCGGCTACCCACCGAGACCCCACTCTCGGTCTCCCCGGGAGGCGTCGAGGGCGAGGTGACCGACCGCGGCAGGCCCCTCCCCGTGCGCGTGCCCTGGGATGCCGTCTACCTGATCACGGCCGGCGGCATCGACTACCATGTGGACGACCCTCCCGCAGGCCGGCCTCCCCCGCTCACCGTGATCCGGGGCGGCAAGGCGTGAAACGGACCCCTCCCCCGGAGTATCCCCCGGGCTGGAAAGGCAGGGCCAAGGGGCCGACACCATAACTCGTTGAAATCATTGAAGAAACGGCCCGTTTCGGGCCTCGCTCACAATGGACATTATGGGTCGAAAGCCCACCGTTTCCGATAGTCTCAGGGAGGGGTCCGTGGACGAAATCAAGCGAATCATCGACCAGATCCGACAGGCGCGCGAGGCCGACGCGGCCCGCATCGCGGCCCTCGAGGCGGCCCTCGAGGCCGCCCGCGCGGCG
>JAFMJW010000276.1 GCA_017853315.1 Alphaproteobacteria bacterium | reverse complement strand
GAAGGCCGACGTCCCGCTGCGGTGCATGCCGGCGACGACGATCGCCCGGCGGCCCACCGCGGCGCTCATGCCGTGGGCACCGCCTTCTCGCGCATCGTCACGAACTCCTCGGCCGCCGTCGGGTGGATGCCGATGGTCGCGTCGAACTGCGCCTTGGTCGCGCCGCACTTGAGCGCGATCGCGAGCCCCTGCACGATCTCGCCGGCGTCGGCGCCGACCATGTGGCAGCCGAGCACGCGGTCGCTCGAGGGATCGACCACGAGCTTCATGAAGATCGTCTCGTCGCGCCCGGTGAGCGTGTGCCGCAGCGGGCGGAAGCGGGTCTTGTAGACGTCGACCGCTCCGTGGCGGGCGCGCGCCTCCTCCTCGGTCAGGCCCACGGTCCCGATCGGCGGCTGCGAGAAGACCGCCGACGGCACACCCTCGTGAACCGGGCGGGTCGGCTTGCCGCCGAACAGGGTCGCGGCGAGCGCCATGCCCTCGTGGATCGCGACCGGGGTCAGGTTGATCCGGTTCGTCGCGTCGCCGATCGCGTGGATGCTCGGCACGGTCGAGCGCGAGAACTCGTCCACGACGACGGCTCCCCCGTGCGCGAGCTCGACGCCGACGTCTTCGAGGCCGAGGCCGAGCGTGTTCGGTGCGCGCCCGATCGCGTGGAGGACGACGTCGGTCGCGATCGCCTCGCCCGAACGCAGCGTCGCGAGCAGGCGCCCGTCGTGGCGGTCGATGCGCGCGACCTTCTCGCCGAAGCGCAGGTCGAGCCCGCGCTTGCGGAGTTCGTCGGCGAGAACCGAGCGTACGTCGCCGTCGAAGCCGCGCAGGAAGAGGTCGCCGCGGTGGACCAGCGTGACCTCCGAGCCGAGCCCGTGGAGGATCCCCGCGCACTCGACCGCGATGTAGCCGCCGCCCACGACCACGGCGCGACGGGGCAGCGCCGGCATGTGGAAGAACTCGTTCGAGGTGATGCCGAGCGAGGCGCCGTGCTCCTCGGGGATCGACGGACGGCTGCCGGTCGCGACCAGGACGTGGCGCGCCCGGACGATGCGCCCTCCCACCCGGACCTCGTGGGGGCCGACCACGGTCGCGCGGTCCTCGAGGATGCGCACGCCGTTCGACTCGAGGATCCGGCGGTAGACGCCGTTCAGTCGCGCGATCTCGCGGTCCTTCGCCTCGATGAGCCGGGCCCAGTCGAAGGAGGATGCTCCGACCTCCCAGCCGTAGCCGCGCGCGTCCTCGAAGTCGTCGTGGAAGTGCGAGGCAAGGACGAGCAGCTTCTTCGGGATGCAGCCCACGTTGACGCAGGTGCCGCCGAGCCGGCTCTCCTCTGCGAGCGCGACGCGCGCGCCCATCGCCGCGGAGACGCGGCTCGCGCGCACCCCGCCCGAGCCGCCGCCGATCGTGAAGAGGTCGACGTCGAAGTCCACGGACCGGCTTCTAGCACGGCCGCGGGTTCGTTCCCGGCGCCCCCGATGGGAGCGCCGGGAACCGATCCGTCAGCGGGCGGCCGTCACTCCGGGATCGTCGCGCAGATCGCCGGACGCGGGCCGTTCACGATGCTGTCGAACTTGGTCGGGGTGTCGCTCCCGCCCGCGCTCGCCACGGTGCAAAGGCCGGCCTCGAGGCCCAACTTCAGCTGGAGCGCGAGCGAGCCCTGGGGCGCGCCGGCGAGCGAGAAGACCTTGCCCCCCTTCACCGTGATGACGAGGTTCTCGGCCTTCAGCTTGATCGTGACCAGGCCGTCCGGCGACTTGTACGTCCAGACGGGCTTGCCGGCCGAGCCGCCGAGCTTCCAGTTCTGCGAGAAGAGCTCCATGTGCATCTGGGTTCCCGGCTTCGACGGGTTCCAGACCCAGAGCTGGCCGCCCTGCAGCGTCGGGTCGTCCGAGTACTGCGGGAGAGGCGGGGTCACGAAGCTCGAGGCGCCGCCCGAGTACTTCGACGTGAACTTGAGCGAACGCTGCGCCGGGTTCGTCGAGTCGCGCACCGAGAGCAGGCTCGGGCGGATCCGGACGCCGTTGTACGGAGTCGGGGTCGGCACGGGCGTCCTCGTCGGAGTCGGGACGGGCGTCGGCGTCGGCGTGGCCGTCGGTCCGGGCGTCGGCGTCGGCGACGGGGTCGGCGTCGGAACCGGCGTCGGCGTCCTGGTGGGCGTCGGCGCGGGCGTCGGCGTCGGCGCAGGCGTCGGCGTCGGCGCAGCCGTCGGCGTCGGAACCGGGGTCGGCGTCGCGGCCGGATCCGGGGTCGGCGTCGGCGTCGGCGTCGGCTCCGGCGTCGGCGTCGGCGTCGGCGTCGCGGTCGGCTCCGGCGTCGGCGTCGCCGGCGCGGGCGTCGGCGTGGTCACGCTCGGGTTGCTCGCCGGGTTCGCCGGGTCGTAGCCACCGTCGAGCTCCGTGCGATCGAGGTAGCCGTCCTCGTCGCGGTCGATGCCGACGCGCGTCCCGTTGCCCGGCGGGACGCAGGTGTAGGTCAGCTCCGAGCCCGCGCTGTTCGCGAGCGCTCGCAACTGCGCGTCGGTGAGGTTCGCCTCGGAGGCCCGGTCCGACTTGAAGGTGCCGGCCGCCTGGCGGACCCAGCCGCGCTGCTCGCCGCCGACCACGCCCTTCACGACGAGGTCGCACTCGGGCACGTTCCCGCCGGCGTACTTGGAATTGTAGTTCGTCCCGGCGCGCGCGACCATGAGGTCGATGCGCGGGCCGACGACCGCCGAGTTCGACGAGTTCAGCGTGGTCTGCTGGCCGACGATCGGAGCGAAGTCCGACGGGAAGGCGAGCACGAACTGCTCCATCTGGCGGCGCAGGGTGTCGCCGCCGTTGAAGCCGCTGTCGCTGTCGCTGTTGAAGACGGTCGCCTGGAAGAAGCGGAAGACGCCGTCGACGCTGGCGTCGTGCAGCACGCCGAAGCCGCGGATCTGGTCACCCTTGTTCGAGTTGTCGCCGCTGTTCAGGAAGTTCTGCGGCGCGAGACCGAACATGCCCACCTTCGTGTACACGTTGCGCAGGTGGGCGACCTTCATGATCTGCTGCTCGTTCTCGAAGCTCGCGTCGCCGTTGGTTCCGAAGAAGCCGTTGGCGGGGTCGAGGGTGTGGCAGCCGTTGCAGGTGAAGCCCTGGCCGAGCAGCGACGTGCCGTCCGACAGCCGGCTGCCGGTGTAGAAGTTGCGACCGGCCTGCTGGTCGGCCGTCAGCGTACCGTCGAGGTTCGCGTTCGGGTTCGGCGGCTGCATGATCGAGAGCGCGTAGTTCGTGAACTCGTTCATCTGCGCCGTCGTCGGCGCCGCCGAGCGGCCGAGCAGGCCCGGGAACGCGACGATGAAGTTGTTGAACGAGAGATCCGCGCTCTTGCCGGAGCCGAAGACGCCGTTGGAGCGGTCGCCGCGCCAGTGCAGCGGGCCGTGGTTCTGCATCCCGCGGAAGGTCTGGGTCGCCATGGGACCCTTCATCGGGTGGAACTGGTTCGTGCCGGCGTCGCCGTTCACGCTCCCGCCCGCCGCGATCGAGAGCTTGATCGTCATCGGGCTGTTCGTCACCTCGTCGTCGGGATTGCCGAGGTCCCAGGCGAGGTCGTCGAGGTCGCCGAAGACGTGGCAGCTGCCGCAGGAGGACTCGCCGTTCGCCGACGAGAAGAACGCGTCGTTGCCGAAGACGCGGCCATTGAAGACGCTCGCCGGCTCGCGGTCGTAGAGTGCAACGCTCGAGAGCTCGGTCTTCGACGCGGTGTCGACGACGGAGACCGTGTTCGTGAAGCGGGAGAGCGCGTAGAGCCGCTGACGCGGCTCGTCGAGAACGAGGCCCGTCGTGCCGCCGCCGGCGAGCTGGATCTGGGACGCCGCGTCGGGGACGAAGGTGTCGGCCTCGATCTCCGAGGTCGAGAACACGCCGATCTTCGACGAGCCGAAGGCCGCCACGTAGAGCGTCTGGCCGTCGCTCGTCACCGCCATTTCGACCGGCTGCGCGAGCGTCTTGTTCTTGTCGCCGGGCGCGCCCTTGGTCGTGTAGTCGATGTGCTTGTTCAGGTTGCGGGGCTTCACCTGCGTGCCGTCGAGCACGGTGATGCGCGCGCGATGCAGGTTGCCGCGGACCGTCGTCGACGTGTCGCCGGGGCCCTCGAAGCGGGTCAGGTTGTTCGCCTCGGTGTTGGACACGTAGACTCGGCCCGTCACCGGGTTCACCGCGATTCCGAAGAGGACCGTGCCGACGCTCTTCCAGTTGGTCGTCTCGACCGGCGGGGTCGCGTTCGCGTTGATCTCGAAGACGTCCTTGTCGGGCAGGTTGAAGCGGACGAC
>JAFMJW010000275.1 GCA_017853315.1 Alphaproteobacteria bacterium | reverse complement strand
CCGCCGAAGCCGCCGCCGATCACGAGCACCTCGACCTCGTCGGTGATCGGCTCGCGCCGGAATCCCGGGTCGACGTAGGGGTCGTCGACGAAGTGCGCGAACTTGCCGGCGACCTCGACGTACTGGTCGTTGCCGTCGGCGCGCACGCGCTTGTCGCGCTCCGCGCGGTACCTGTTCCGCAGCGCGTCGGGGTCGAAGCCGAGCTTCGCGGCGGCGGTCGTCGGGTCGGTCGTGGGCTGGTCCTGCATGGGAGTTCCTCGCTCTCTCCGGTTCTCGCCGGAGCCTAGCCTCGAACCGCGAGGGGGGCGATGGCGTGCCCGCGGCCGGTCCCGGCCGGGGGGCGCGGCCCGGTCCGGCCCCACCCGTCCGGGCCGGTCCTCAGACCGGCGGCCGGTTGCCGACGACCTGGTCCGCCTCGAGCTCGGCGAGCTCGTCCTCGCCCACCCCGAGCAGTCCGCAGAGGATCTCGCGGTTGTGCTCGCCGAGCAGCGGCGCCGGACGCCGGATCCAGCGCTCGACGTCCGCGAAGCGGAACGGCACGGTCGCGATCGGCTGGCGGCCGACGACCGGGTGGTCGACCTCCTCGTAGAAGCCGCGGGCGCGGTGCTGCTCCGAGCCGTCGGCGAGCTTGCGCGGGTCGGCGACCGCGGCGGCGGGGACTCCGGCGCCGAGCAGCCGTGCGAGCGCCGTCTCCCGGTCGACGCCCGACGCCCAGGTGCGAAGGCCGGACTCGATCGCGTCCTCGCCGGCCCTGCGACCCGCGAACGTGGCGAACGAGGGATCGCGCGCCCACGCGGGTGAGCCGATCGCCTCGACCAGCGCCGTCCACTGCGCGTCGTTCTCGACGGTGAGACCGAGCCAGAGTTCGCGGCCCGGCTCGCTGCCCGCGCAGGCGAAGAGCCCCTGCGGCGCGGCGGTCGTCGAGCGGTTGCCCATGCGGCCGAGCAGCTTTCCGTAGGCGGTGAATTCGACGAGCTGTTCGGAGGCCGCGTTCAGCGCGGCCTCGACCATCGCGCACTCGATCACCGCACCGCGTCCGCTCGACTCGCGCTCGAAGAGACCGACGAGGAACGCGAACGCGCCGTGCATGCCGGCGAGCGGGTCGCACGGCCCCTGCTGGATGCGCGGCTGGTCGTCGACGTGGCCGGTCACCCAGGCGAGTCCCGTCAGCTGCTCCATCGTCTGCGCGAAGCCGGTGTGGTCGCGCCACGGACCCGAGAGCCCGAAGGCCGGCATGCGCACGAGGATCGCGCGCGGGTTCGCGCGGAGGACCGCGTCGCCGCCGAGCCCGAAGTTGTCGAGCACCCGCGGCGTGTAGTTCTCGATGACGCCGTCGGAGACCGCGACGAGCTTCTTCAGCAATTCGAGCCCGCGCGGCTTGCGGAGGTCGAGGGTCAGGTCGCGCTTGTTCGTGTTCGCCGACAGGAAGAAGGCGCCCGCCTCCCACCAGTCGGGAAAGCGGTGACGGGCCATGCCGCCGGTGTGGCGCATGCCGTCGGGGCGCGAGGCCGACTCGACGTGGATCACGTCGGCGCCGAGTGCTGCGAGCACGCCGGTCGAGGACGGGCCCGCCCACCACGCGGTCATGTCGACGACGCGCACGCCTTCGAGCGGCAGGCGCTTCTCCCCGGTCGGTCGCGGACGGCTCGGGACGTGCGGCTCGATCCGCCCGTCGTGCTCGCCCGCGCGCGGAGCGGGACGCGGCGGAGGCGGGTCGACGTCGTCCACGCGCCACGGTCGCCGCGGCTGGAGGAAGCCCCCGGAGGCGCTCGGTACGAGGACCCGGCGCGCGACCACCTGCTCGTGGCTCCGCACGGTGTCGCCGTTCAGGACCGGGGCGACGGGAATGCGCAGCGCGGCGGCGCGCTCGAGGATCTCCTCGGTCGTGTGCCGCCGGGTCCAGTCCTTCACGATCGCGGTCCACTCGTCGTAGCGGGCGAGCCGGCCGTAGGCCTGTGCGAGTTCCTCGTCCTCGCACAGGTCGGGACGCTCGATCAGGATCATGAAGTCGGACACCTGCTGGCGGGAGTTCGTCGTGAAGCCGACGTAGCCGTCGGCCGTCGGCTCGATCGACGGCGTCTCGATCGAGAGCGGCAGCCGCGACAGGTCGTGTCCGCCGACCAGCCGCGCGACCAGGTCGAGGTAGCCCGAGCCCGCGAGCGTGAGGGCTTCGAGCAGCGAGAAGTCGACGTGCTCGCCGTGGCCGGTCCTGCGGGCGCGCCAGACCGCCGCGAGGGCCGCGGTCGCCGCGTAGGTGCCGCCGACCCACTCGCCGATGCAGGCGCCCGACTGGAGCGGCTCGCCGCCGGGCAGGCCCTTGCGGCCGACCGCGCCCGACGCGACCTGCACCGTGAACTCGGACCAGGGTCGGTCGGCCCACGGACCGGTGCGTCCCGCGGGCGTGATCGAGAGCACGACGAGCCCGGGGTGGCGCGCGGCGAGCGCCGGCGCGTCGAAGTCGGCGGGCCGGGAACTCTCGACGACCAGGTCTGCGCCGGCCGCCAGTTCCTCGACGAGCGCGTCGCCGGGCCTCCCGGTGACCGAGCGCTTGCCGGCGGCGAGGAAGCGGAAGAATGCGCCGTCCTCGTCGCCCGGGTCGGCGCCGGTCGCGCTGCGCCGGCGCATCGGGTCCCCGCCGGGCGGCTCGACCTTGATCACGTCGGCGCCGGCGTCGGCGAAGAGCTTCGTCGCGTAGGCCCCCGCGATGCCGGTCGACAGGTCGACGACGCGGAGTTCGCGCAGTCCGTGGAAGTCCGGGTCGGCGGGCATCGGCCCGGTGACTAGCGAACCGGGGCCGCCGGCGTCGACAGGCGGGTCGAGGCATGTCCGGCGCCGGGAAGGGGCCTTCTCCGGGCCGCAGGGAGCGAGGAGGGTCCTTCTCCCGAAGGAGGCGGTGCCGCCTGCCCGCGGCCCGATCCTCGAGGAGATGGCCGGCGGCGCTTCCGACCGTTGCCGCCTCTCAGGGACGCCGGGGCCGGCTTCGCGCGAGGTTCGCGGTGCCGCTTCGCGGGTCGAACAGGATCACGACCTCGCCGCGCTCGACCTGGCGCAGGACGTCGCGGACGCGTTCCTCGAGCGTGCGCTCGCGAACCCCGTAGTCGGTGCCGTCGCGCGTCACGAACTCCTCGAGGAGCCCCCGCAGTGCGTCGGCGCTCAGCGAGCGCCACGGGACCTCGACCGGTTCCAGGTTCGCGTCGTCGTCGGACACCGCGTGAGCGTCGGCCGACCAGGCCTCGGCGTCAAGGCGGATCGGCGGCGTCGGGGCCGACCGGGCGAGGCGGTCGCGGATCGCGATCACGGGGCCCGCATCGACGCTTGCTTGAACTCGCGGGGAGGGACGGCCTAGGGTCGCGCATGCGGATCCGTGCGTCGTCGTCCGGGGGCCACCGCGGTGCGCCTCCGCGCCGAGGGTGTCGTGGCCGACGGGTGCTCGGGCTGGCGGCGCTGTCGCTCGTGCTCGCGGCGGCCTGCGGGGACGGGTCGAGCGGCCCGTCCACGGCGGGGGCGCGCGACCCCGACGGGTCGTTCGCGGTCGGCCGGGTCCGCCGCACCTTCGTCGACGCGACCCGCTCGACGCCCGGTTTCGATGGCCAGCCGACGCTCCCCGCGCGCTCGCTGCGCACCCTCGTCCTCTACCCGGCCGAGGGCGAGCCCGGGATCGCGCCGCTCGACGACGCCGCACCCGCGCGGTCGCGCGGGCCGTTTCCGCTGGTCGTCTTCGCGCACGGCTACGGCGGCGTCGCCGACGTGTACCTGGAGCTGCTCGGCGCGATCGCGTCGGCCGGCTACGTCGTGGTGGCACCCGACTTCCCGGTCACGAGCACGCTGGTCGCGGGCGGCCTCGACGACTTCGTGAACCAGCCCGCGGACCTCTCGTTCCTGGTCGACCGCGCGCTCGCGTGGTCCGCCTCGGGCGAGGCCCCGCTCGCGGGGCTCGTCGACGACGCGCGGATCGGCGCCGCCGGCCAGTCGCTGGGCGGCGTCACGACCTGGGGGCTCACCCACGAGGCCTGTTGCCGCGACCCGCGGATCGGCGCGGCCGTCCCGATGGCGGGGATGCTCTTCGACTTCCCCGGTGCGGGCTTCGTCGCGGACGGGCCGCCGACGCTCGTCGTGCACGGCGTGCTCGACGACACGGTGCCGTGGGAGCGTGCGCTCGAGGCGTGGGACGCCACCGCGCCGCCGCGCGCGCTCCTCGAGCTCCCGCGCGGCGATCACATCCTTCCCTACGTGAAGCTCGGCGAGCGCACGCCCGAGCTGCGGGCGACGATCGACGCGACGGTCGCCTTCCTCGACCTGGAACTGAAGCGCGAGCGC
>JAFMJW010000050.1 GCA_017853315.1 Alphaproteobacteria bacterium | reverse complement strand
CGCGGCCCCCTCGCCGCCGCCGTGCGCCGCGCCGCCGCCGCTCAGTTTCTCGACCACGTAGAACGACACGGGGATGATGAAGATCGCGATCATCGTCGCCGCGAGCATGCCGCCCATGACGGTGCTGCCCATGATCTGGCGCGACACCGCGCCCGCGCCCGTCGCGCGGACCAGCGGCAGCACGCCGAAGATGAAGGCGAAGGCCGTCATGATGATCGGGCGCAGGCGCAGCTTCGCGCCTGCGAGCGTCGCCTCGACGAGTTCCTTCCCCTTGTCGAGCTCGTCCTTCGCGAACTCGACGATCAGGATCGCGTTCTTCGCGGCGAGCCCGATCAGCATGACGAGGCCGATCTGGGCGTAGACGTCGTTCACGAAACGGCGAACGGTGAGCATGAGGAAGGCGCCGAAGACGGCGATCGGCATGCCCAGCAGCACGCTGAAGGGCAGCGACCAGCTCTCGTACTGCGCCGCCAGGATCAGGAACACCATGAGGAGCGAGAAGCCGAAGATCACGCTCGGCGGCACGCCCTTCGCCGCCACCTCCTCCTGGTAGGACATGCCGCTGTAGTCGTAGCCCATCTCGCGCGGCATCGTGTCGGCGAAGACCTTCTCCAGCGCGGCCATCGCCTGCCCGGAGCTGACCCCGGGCGCGAGGATCCCGTTGATCTGGGCGCAGCGGTACTCGTTGAAGCGGACCGTGAACTCGGGACCGTGGGTCGTGTCCATGTCGACCAGCGCCGAGAGCGGGACCATCTCGCGCGCGTTGTTGCGGACGTAGAACTGCCCCAGGTAGCCCGGCGTCTTCCGGAAATCGCCCTCGGCCTGCACGTAGACCTGCCAGACGCGGCCGAAGCGGTTGAAGTAGTTCACGAACGAGCCGCCCATGAAGGTCTGGAGCGTCTTGTAGACGGACTGGAGATCGACGCCCTGCTTGAGCACCTTGTCGCGGTTCACGGTCGCGAAGTACTGCGGCACGCTCGGGATGAAGGTCGTGGAAACCGACATGAACTCCGGGAGCTTGGAAGCCGCCGCGAGGAACTTCTGCGTCTGGTCGGCGAGGAAGGAGATGCCCGATCCGGAGCGATCCTCGAGCATGAAGGTCACGCCAGCCGCCGTGCCGACGCCGGGGATGGCGGGCGGCGGGAAGGCGAACGCGACCGCGTCGGGGAACTCGTGCAGTTCGGCGTTCAGCCGCTGCATGATCGTGGCCGCGTCGAGCCCCTGCTCGTCGCGCTCGGCCCACGGCTTCAGCGTGACGAAGTAGAAGCCGTTGTAGGTCGTGTTCGTCATCGAGAGGAGGCTGAAGCCGACGATCGTGTTGTAGGTCTGGATGCCCGGCGTACGCGACAGGATCTCCTCGATCTTGCGGCAGGCCGCGTCCGTGCGCTGCATCGACGCCGCGTTCGGCAGCTGCACGTTCATGTAGAAGTAGCCGAGGTCCTCGTCGGGCAGGAATCCCCTCGGCAGCTTCGAGCCGAGGAAGCCTCCGAGCGCGGCGATCCCGGCGAGCGCCAGCATCGCGAACAGCGCCTTGTGGATCAGGTGCCGCGAGATGCCGACGTAGCCGTCGGTGATCCGGCCGAAGACCCGGTTGAAGGCGCGGAAGAAGGCCCCGAGCGGCCCCTTCGACTCGGTCCGGGGCTTCAGCAGGAGCGACGCGAGCGCGGGCGAGAGCGAGAGCGCGTTGAACGCGGAGATGACGACCGAGACCGCGATCGTGAGCGCGAACTGCTGGTAGAGGCTGCCGGTGATGCCGGGGATGAAGGCGGTCGGCACGAAGACCGCGACCAGGATCAGCGCGGTCGCGACGACCGGTCCGGTGACCTCGCTCATCGCCTGCAGGGTGGCGTCCCGGGGGGACATCCCCTCCTCGATGTGGTGCTCGACCGCCTCGACGACGACGATCGCGTCGTCGACCACGATGCCGATCGCGAGCACGAGCCCGAAGAGCGAGAGCGTGTTGATCGAGAACCCGAGCAGCGGGAAGACCGCGAAGGTGCCGACGAGCGAGACCGGCACCGCGAGCATCGGGATGAGCGTCGCGCGCCAGTTCTGGAGGAAGAGGAAGACGACCAGGAGAACGAGCGCGATCGCCTCGAAGAGGGTGCGCACGATCTCGCGAATGCCCTCGGTCACCGAGAGCGTCGTGTCGAGCGAGACGACGTAGTCGATGTCCTCGGGGAAGCGCGACTTCATGTCCTCCATGAGAGCCTCGGCGGCCTTCATGGTCTGGATCGCGTTGGTCCCGGGGAGCTGGTAGATCGCGAGGATCGCGGCGGGCTTCCCGTTCAGGCGCCCCACGGTCGAGTAGCTCTGGGCGCCGAGTTCGACGCGCGCGACGTCCTTCACGCGGATGTAGGAGCCGTCCTCGTTCGCCCGGACGATGACCTGCTCGAAGTCCTCCGCCGAGAGCAGCCGGCCCTGGGCGCGCACCGTGTAGGTGAACTCCTGGCCGGGGGGGATCGGCTCTCCGCCGATCTGCCCCGCGGGGTTCACGGTGTTCTGGGACTCGATCGCCTGCAGGATCTCCGTGGTCGTGACGCCGAGCTTCGCGAGCGTGTCGGGGCGCACCCAGAGCCGCATCGCGTAGTTGCCCGCGCCGAAGATCTGCACCTGCGCCACGCCCGGGACGCGGGTCATCGGGTCGTTCATGTTGATGTAGGCGTAGTTGGTCAGGAAGAGCGCGTCGTAGGTGCCCTTCGGCGAGTAGACCGAGAAGAGCGCGAGCGGGCTCGTCGCGGACGGACGGATCGTGATGCCGTAGTTCTGCACCGCGAGCGGCAGCTGGGAAGCCGCCTGCGAGTAGCGCATCTGGGCCAGGATCTGGTCGGTGTTGACGTCGGTGCCGGGCTCGAAGTCGACGCGAAGGTTCATCTGCCCGTTGTTCGCGTTGTTCGAGTACATGTAGATCGAGCCGTCGACGCCGCTCATCTGCTGCTCGATCGGCGTCGCGACCGACTCTTCCACGGTCAGCGCGTCGGCGCCGACGTAGGTCGCCGTGAGCTGGATCTCGGGTGGCGCGATGTTCGGGAACTGCGCGATCGGGAGCTGCACGATCGCGACGATCCCGAGGATCACCATGATGATCGAGATCACCATGGCGACGATCGGACGGTTGACGAAGAAGCGGGACATCTTCGGGTCAGGCGGCCTTTGCCGCGGCGGCGGTCGGCGAGGGGAGGATCATCCCCGGCGCGTCGCCCGGCTTCGCGGGAAGGACCTTGACGGGGATGCCGGCGCGCACCTTCTCGACGCCCTCCACGATCACCTGGGCGCCCGGCGCGAGCCCCTGCGAGATCACCCAGTCGCTGCCCGTCCGGGGCCCGGGGGTCACCGAGTTCGAGACGACGCGCCCGTCGGGCCCGACCGTGTAGATGCTGAATGCGCCCTGCGTCTCCACGACCGCCCGTTGCGGCACCACGACGGCGCCCTTCAGCACGTCGGTGTCGGTCTTGATCTTGGCGAACTGGCCGGGGCGCAGGATGTTGTCCGGATTCGGGAACAGCGCCTGGATGGTGATCGTTCCGGTCCGCGGATCGACCTGGCGATCGGCGGCGGAGATGACGCCGGGGTGCTCGTAGGTCTCGCCGGTGGACAGGATCATCCTCACGTGCTTCGGCGGCTCGGAGCCGCCGTCGACGCGCTCGGCGATCGCGCTCGCGAAGCGCAGGTACTCCTGCTCGCTGATCGGGAACTGCACCTTGATCGGGTCGAGCGTGGACATCGTCGTGAGCACGGTGGTCGTGCCGACCAGGTCGCCGATCTGCGCCGTGTTGATCGCGACGACGCCGTCGATCGGTGCGTAGACCTTGGTCCACTCGAGGTTCAGCGCGGCCTGCTGCACGGCGGCCTTCGCCTGGGCGACCGCGGCGAGGTTCGCGTAGTTCTGCTGCGTCGCGTTGTCGAGCTCCTGCTGGCTCACCGCGCCCTGCTTCACGAGCGGCGTGTAGCGCTTCACGTCGATCTCGGTGCGGCCGAGTTCCGCCTGCGCGCGACCGAGTTGGCCCTCGGCCTGGTCGAGGGCGGCCTGGAACTGCCTCGGGTCGATCGTGAAGAGGAGCGCACCCTTCTTCACGAAGCGGCCGTTCGGGTAATTCTGCTCGAGCAGGTAGCCCTGCACCTTCGGCACGATCGAGGCGGTCACGAAGCCGAGCGTGGTGCCGACCCACTCCGAGGCGATCGACACGTCGCGGGTCTCGGCGGGCGCCACCACGACCTCGGGTGGAGGCGGCGCGGGCGGCGCCGCGCGGCCGCCGCAGGCGGCGAGCGCGAGCCCGGCGGCGAGCATCGTCGCGACGGGGAGTCCGCGACCCCTCGGGGCTGCTGGTCGATTCACTGAAGGCTCCTTCGCGGCGCGGAAGGCGGCGACGTCGGTCGAGCCCCGGCAGGGACCCGACACACCGCCCCATCGTCGACCGATCCTGGTGACGTAGAGAATTTCAGCCGTCGACTTCAAGCGACGCTCCGTGCCCCGGCACCGGCCCCGGGAGCCTCGGCCCACCCTGCCCTCCCCGGGCCCCGGTGGCGAGCCAGAGCATCCCGGGCGTCGTCCACAGCAGGTCCCGCAGGCGCGCGGCGGTCGCCGCCTTCACCGCCAGCGCGGCCCCTCCGCCGGCCGCCCGGGCAAAGGCCGCCTGCGCTCCCTCGAGCGTTCCGATCGAGCCCGGCACCGGAAGCGCGTGCGCGATCCCCACGCCGAGCAGCACGCCGGCGAGCTCCGGCAGCGTCGCGCGGGCGTCGAACGCGGCGAGCAGGACCGCGTACTCCGCGAACACGAGCGCGTTCAGGACCAGCGCCGTGACGAGCACCGCGAGCAGCAGGCGACGGCGCCCGAAGAGCAGCGCCCGCAGCGACGCCTCGGTGGACGCGAGGACCTCCTTCGTCCCGCCGAGACGCTCCAGCGCCGGCAGGAAGCGCTCCGGCACGAGTCCCGCACCGCGTCCGACCCGATCGCGCAGGAGGAGCGCCGCGGCGGCCAGCGCGAGACCGCTCGCGACCACGACCGGCACGACGCGCCACGCACCGGCCGCGTCGCGGAGCGCGAAGAGCGCGCAGTAGCCGCCCGCGAAGGCGACGTTCGCGAGCAGCTCGAGCCCGCGGTCGACGACCACGCTCGCGATCGCCGGCCCCGCGGGCACGCCCGCCTCCGCGAGCAGCAACGCGCGCAGCGGCTCGCCGCCGATCTTCGCGCCCGGGGTGAGCGCCCCGGCCGCCACGCCGGCCAACCGGGCGCCGAGCAGCCGGCCGAAGGAGGCGTGGCCGCCGGCCGCGTCGAGCACCCATCCCCAGCGGACCGCGTAGCCCGTGAAGATCACCGACTCGATCGCGATGCAGAGCGCGAGCCGGCGCAAGTCGACGTTCGCGAGCGTATCGGCGATCGTCGCCGGGCCCGCGCGCTGCACGAGCCAGAGGAAGGCCGCGGCTCCGGCGATCGCGAGCAGGACCCGCAGTCGCCCGGCGCGGGAAGCTTCAGCGAAGGGGGTCCGGCGGATCGACCGCCGCCTCCACCAGCTCGACCCGCGTGGTCGTGCCGTCCTTCTCGAGGACGGTCGCGCTGCGAACGAGACCGGTCGAGGGATCCACGTCGAGGTCGATGCCGTCGATCGTCTCCGAGGCACCCTTGTCGCGGGGCACGAGGTGCACCGTCTGCGGACCGCCGCTGCCGGCCACCCTGTCGAAGCGGCCGCCGACGTACTGGTCGGTGGAGGTGAAGAGGCGTCCCAGCTCGACGAACAGCGGCTGGTCGCCGCCGCCTTTCTCCGGCCGATCGAACCGCCAGGTCGGGTTCCCGGGCGACTTCCACGAGAACTGCCCCGAGACCACGACCGGCGCCTGTCCGGGCGCGGTGCGCGTCTCGCGGAAGCCCGAGACGATGGTCTTCACGCCGCGCTGCTTCGCGGCGAATCCCTCGAAGCAGGCCTGGTGGTCCGGACAGCCGGGACCACGGCCCCGGAGGCTGCCGCCGCCGGTCTGGTCGGCCGCGGCGAACGACGCGGCGAGGATCGCCGCGCAGGCGGCCAGGGCCGCACCGAGCCGGCTCGAACGTGCCGTCGTCACGGCTCCGAGCCTAGGCCGATTCCCCCGACCCGCGCAATCCGCGACCGGGACCGCGCGGCCGCAGCGCCCGGGCTGGCGGCGCGACCGCGCGGTCGTCTAAGGACCGTGGGCGCCCGAGGGGCGGAGGAGGCAGCTTGGAATCGATCGTCGATCTCGACGGCCTGCGGGTCCGCTTCGTGGACGAAGGCAGCGGCCCCGCGGTGGTCTTCCTGCACGGTCTCGCGGCCGACCTCGACACCTTCGCCGCGCAGGCGGAGCACCTGCGCGGCCGCCATCGCTGCATTCGCCCCGACATGCGCGGGCACGGCGGCTCGGCCACGCCGCCCGGCCCCTGGGCGATCGCCGACCTCGCCGATGACGTGGCGCGCCTGCTCGCGCGGCTCGGCGTGGAGCGCGCGCACTTCGTCGGGCACTCCGCGGGAGGCGTGGTCGCGAGCCGGCTCGTCCTCGACCGCCCCGACCTCGTGCGCAGCCTGTGCCTGGTCGCGACCGCGCCCGAGTGCAACGAGAAGGCCGCCAACGAGTTCTACCTGCGCTGGGCCGGGATCGCGGAGAACGAGGGCATGGCGGCGGCGCTCACCGCGATGGGTGCCCGGCGCCTGCCCGACGAGTCGAAGATGGGCGACCCGCAGGGCTTCGCGCGCGGGTGCCGCGCCATCGCGACGCTGTTTCCCGAGCCGCTCACGCCGAAGCTCGCCGCCGTGCGCGTGCCCGCACTCGTGGTCGTCGGCGAGAAGGACTGGATCGGGGTCGGCGGATCGGTGAAGGCCCACCGCGCGCTCGCGGGCTCCGAGCTCGTCATCCTGCCGGGGCTGGGCCACCAGCCGTTCGCGCAGGACGTGGCGGGCTTCAACGCGCGGCTCGACGCGTTCCTCGCGGCCGCCGAGGCGGCGGGCGACGCCGGCGCGAAGGCCTGACGTGTCGCACCCAGCCGAGGCACCCCGGCCGGTCCGCCCGTCGCATGCGGAGGACCGCAACGACGTCGGCTCGCTCGCAGGCCGCGTGAGCCTCGCTCTCATCGTCCTCGCGGTCGGGGCGGTCGCGATCTGGCAGTCGGGCGAGGATCGACGGGCCCTTCGCGCGATGCCTCCCGAGGAGCGGTCGGCGGCGTTCCGGAAGGAGTGGGCCTCGCTGCTCGAGGGCTGCACCGACCCGCCGCCGGCGTTGCGCGAACACTGCGTCGCGGAGGCGCGTTTCGTCGAGCTCTTCCCGGAGTGCGGCGCCGACTGCCGCGAACGGACGAGACGCCTGACGGCCGCAAGGCTCGGGACCCGGTGACGTCCCGCCCCCCGGGCGGGAGCGGACACGTCTTCGTCAGCGTGGCGTCGCGCCGTCCGAGCGCCCGGGATCCCGGGGCTCCGACTTCGATCGACCGAGGGCCGAGGCGCCGAGGCCCGCGGTGGCGGCCGGCACCGCGAGCAGCGTGTGCGCGGTCGCGTCCTCGACGCGCGCGAGCACGAGCGCGCCGGGTTCGATCCCGTCGCCGGGAAGCACGGCGGTCTTGAAGTCCCGCGTCTTGCCGTGGACGTGTCCCGGCGGGCGCTTCGACGGGCCCTCCACCAGCACCTCGACCTCGCGACCCACCTGCTCGCGGTGGCGTTCGAGCGAGATCGCCTCCTGCAGCGCGATCAGGCGTTCGAGCCTGCGGCCCTTCTCCGCCTCGTCGACCGTCTCCTCGATCTTCCAGGCGCGCGTGCCTTCGCGGGCCGAGTACTTGAACAGGTAGGCGAAGTCGTAGCGCACCTCGCGCAGGAAACTCTCGGTCGCCTCGAAGTCGACCTCGCCCTCGCCGGGGAACCCGACGATCACGTCGGTCGAGACGGCGATCCCGGGGACGCGCGCGCGGATCCGTTCGAGCAGGCGGCGGTACTCGTCGAGGCCGTAGCCGCGCTGCATCGCGGCCAGCACCGCGTCGGACGCCGACTGCAACGGAAGATGAAGCCACGGCATCACCTTCTCCTCGCCCGCCATCGCGTCGATCATCGACTCGCCGACGTCCGAGGGGTGCGGCGAGGTGAAGCGGATGCGCTCGACTCCCGGGACGCGCGCGACCCGCCGGAGCAGGTCGCCGAAGTCGAGCCCGTCGTGCCGCCATGCGTTCACGGTCTGGCCGAGCAGCACGACCTCGCGCTTGCCCTCGCCGACCGCCGACCGGACCTGTTCGAGAACCGCCTCCGCCGGTAGACTGCGCTCGCGGCCGCGCGTGAACGGCACGACGCAGAAGGTGCAGAACTTGTCGCATCCGCGCATCACGGTGAGGAACGCGCGCGGGCCGGGAGCGAGATCGGGGGCGAGGTCGGCGTAGGTCTCGTCGCGGTCGAGCCGCACCTCGATGCGCGGATCGGTGCCTCCGCGCAGGAGCACCGGCAGGTCGCGGTAGCCGTCGGGCCCGACGATCAGGTCGATCCACGGAGCCCGCTCGAGCAGGCGCTCGCGCTGGTGCGTCGCGACGCAGCCGAGGAGCCCGAGCTGCACGCCGGGGCGCGCCTGCTTGTGCTGCAGGAGTTGCGTGAAGCGACCGAGCACCCGCTCCTCGGCGTTCTCGCGGATCGCGCAGGTGTTGACCAGGATCGCGTCCGCCTCGGCCGGATCCGGCACGACGACCCAGCCCTCGCGGGCGAGCAGCCCGCGGACGAGCTCGGAGTCGGCGACGTTCATCTGGCAGCCGTAGGTCTCGAGGAAGACGCGCCGGGGAGCGGCTCCGGGGGGCTCGCCCGCAGGGGTCGCGAGTGCGCTCCCGGGGAGCTCGTCGACTGGACTGGCCACGGGCTCGCCTATAGCGGCGACCCGACGTGCCGCAATCCGCCCCCGCGCGGGGACCGCGTCTTGACCGCTCGTGGAACGGCGAGGTAGCCGGGACGGGTCGCGTGCCCTCGCCCGTCCCGTCCGCCTTCCGCGGACGCCGTCGGCGGACCGCCCCGGGCGGGAGGCACCTCGAGGGCCCCATGCCGGATTCGAACCCGATCCCGATCACCCGACACCGCGCGCTCGTCGCCGCCCCCGCGGCCTTGCTGCTCGCGTTGCTCGTCGCCGCGTGCGGCGGCGGGTCCGACGGAGCGCTGCCCCGCCAGGGCGGCGGGGACCCGACCTGCACCGACGGCCCCGCACTCGACGGGACCTTCGCCGGGATCCAGCAGGCGATCATCGAGCGCCATGGCTGCGCGGAGCAGGCCTGCCACGGCAGCGCCGCCGCGGGCGGACTCGACCTGTCGCCCGACGTCGCCTGGCGCAACCTGGTCGGCGCTCCTTCGCTCGAGAAGAGCGGCATGGAGCGCGTGCGCCCCGGCGACAAGGAGCGCAGCTGGCTGTGGCTCAAGGTGCTCGCGAAGACGCGCCCCGGCTCGGCGCAGATCGTCGGGGCACCGATGCCGCTCAACGCGGGCGCGCTCTCCGAGGACGAGCTCGAGTTGCTGCGGCTTTGGATCTACGCGGGTGCGCCGGAGAAGGGCACCGTCGCGGGGACCGAGAAGTACCTCTCGGGCTGCCTGCCGCCGGTCGAGCCGATCTCGATCGCGCCGCTCGATCCGCCGCCCGCGGGCGAGGGCGTGCAGTTCGTGCTGCCGCCGGTCGACCTGGCGGCTTCCTCGGAGCGCGAGATCTGCTTCGCCACCTGGTACGACCTGTCGGGCCAGGTCCCCCCGGAATCGCTCGACCCGACAGGCGAGTACTTCCGCTACTCCGGCCAGGAGCTGCGACAGGACCCGCAGAGCCATCACCTGCTGGTGCTCCTGCCCGGGCTCGGCGCGGAAGCGGTCCACGACCCCGTCTTCGGCGCCTGGACCTGCGCCGGCGGCGCCCGCGAGGGCCAGGCCTGCGAGCCCACCGACGCGTCGGCCTGCGGAACGGAAGGCTTCTGCCGCAGCGAAGTGCGCGACGGGGCGGGCTGCATCGGCTTCGGGCCGCGCACGGCCGGCTTCGGCACCTTCGCCCGCCAGCTCGGCGGTGCCCAGGCGACCAACGCCTACCAGAAGCTCCACCCCGGCGTCTTCGGCCAGGCCCCGGTGCGCGGGATCCTCTACTGGAACTCGCACGCCTTCAATCCCACCTCGAGTGCGCACCGCCTGAACGGCCGGATCAACTTCCTGTTCTCGAAGGACAGCCGCTTCCCGGTGCAGCCGATCTTCGACGTCTCGAACCTCTTCAAGCCGAGAGCCGCCCCGTTCACGACCGAGGTCGTCTGCGGCAAGCACGTGCTGCCGCAGGGCACGCGACTCTTCGGGATCACCTCCCACACGCACCGTCGCGGCAAGCGCTTCTGGATCACGAAGCCCGACGGCACGCAGATCTTCGAGAACACGATCTACAACGACCCGACCAAGCAGATGTTCGAGCCGCCGCTCGAGTTCGACTCGCCCGACCCGGCCGAGCGCACGCTCGAGTACTGCGCGCTGTTCAACAACGGCCTCGCCGAGGACGGCTCGCCCGACCCCGAGGCGGTCACCCGCGCATCCCGCGTGCCGGAGAGCGCACGTCTCGCCGGCGTGGGCACCTGCCGCCCGGTCGCGTGCGTGTCGGGCAGGGTGGGTGCGACGTGCAACGGCGTCGGCGACGACCGCGCCTGCGACTCGGCCCCGGGTGCGAACGACGGCTTCTGCGACGCCTGCGCGATCACGCCGGGCGAGAGCACCGAGAACGAGATGTTCATCCTGATCGGGCAGACCTACATCGACGAGAAGTTCCCGCAGCCGTCCGCCGACGGGCTCCTGCTCGCGGGGCTCGCGTCGGTCGAGACTCCCGGGGCGGCGCGATGATCGGACTCGCGAAGGCAGGCGCCCGCAAGGCGCGTATCGAGGCGCGGCGATCCCCCGGCGCACGTGCCGGAGCGCTCGCCTCGACCGTCGCCGTCGCACTCGGCCTGCTCGCCGGCTGCGGCGGCGGTTCCGGCGGCGCGCCGGCTCCGGTCGTCGATCCCTCCTGCGACGGCCCTGCCTTCGCCAGCACCTGGCAGGGGATCCAGGAGACCGTCCTCGCGCGCAACGGCTGCACCGAGAAGCTCTGCCACGGCGGCGCGAACGCCGGCGGGCTCGACCTCTCGCCAGCGAACGCCTACGCGAACCTCTTCGACGTTCCCTCGGCCGAGAGCCCGTCGACGAAGCGCGTCCTTCCCGGCGACAAGGACCGCAGCTGGCTGTGGATGAAGCTCGCCGCGAAGACGCGCCCGGGAACGGTCTCGATCGTCGGCTCGCCCATGCCCGCGAACCTGCCCGCGATTTCCGAACGCGAACTCGAGCTGCTCCGCCAGTGGATCTACGCGGGGGCCCCCGAGACCGGGACGGTGCCCGGCACCGAGGACCTGCTCGGCGGCTGCCTCCCGCCGGTCGAGCCGATCTCGATCAAGCCGCTCGATGCTCCGGCCCCCGGCGAGGGCGTGCAGTTCGTGCTGCCGCCGATCGAGGTGCCGCCCTCGACGGAGCAGGAATATTGCTTCGCGACCTACTACGACGTGAGCGACCAGGTTCCGCCGTCGATGCTCGACCCGTCGGGGCGCCTGTTCCGCTACTCCGAGCAGGAGCTTCGGCAGGACCCGCTGAGCCATCACCTGGTACTCCTGGACTCCGGCCTCCCGGTGGAGAAGATCCACGACCCGGCCTTCGGCGCCTGGACCTGCGCGGGCGGCGGGCGTGCGGGCGAGACCTGCGAGCCGACCGATCTCTCGTCCTGCGGGGCCGAGGGCTTCTGCCGCAGCGAGCCGCAGGTCAAGGTCGGCTGCGTCGGCTTCGGTCCGCGCGGCTCGGGCTACGCGATCATCACCCGGCAGATGGGCGGTGCGCAGGCGACGAACGCCTTCCAGCGACTCCACCCGGGCGTCTTCGCGCAGATCCCGACCCGGGGCATCGCCTACTGGAACACGCACGCGTTCAACCTCTCCGACCAGGCCCACGAACTGAACGGCCGGATCAACTTCCGCTTCGCGACCGACCAGCGCTTCCCGCTGCAGTCGTTCTTCGATCCCTCGCACGTCTTCGCGGCGAACGCGGCGCCGTTCACGACCCAAACGGTCTGCGCGAAGTACGTGATGCCTCGCGGCTCGCGCCTCTTCGGTCTCACCTCGCACAACCACAAGCGCGGCAAGCGCTTCTGGGCGAAGCTGCCCGACGGCACGCAGATCTTCGAGAACACCGTCTACAACGACCCGAACAAGGCGCGCTTCGAGCCGCCGCTCGAGTTCGACTCGCCCGATCCGGCGGAGCGATCGATCGAGTATTGCGGGCTGTACAACAACGGTGTCGGCGAGGACGGCTCGCCGGACCCCGAAACGGTGACTCGCGCCTCGCGCATGCCCTCCTCCGACCGGCTCCAGATCATGAACGGCTGCAAGCCCGTGGCCTGCGCGGCGGGTCGTGTCGGGGCCGCGTGCTCCGGTCTCGGCGACGACCGCGCCTGCGACTCGTCGCCCGGCGCGAACGACGGCTGGTGCGACGCCTGCGCCATCACCGGGGGCGAGAGCACCGAGAACGAGATGTTCATCCTGATCGGGCAGAGCTTCGTCGACGAGCGCTTCCCGCAGCCCCCGGACGACCAGCCGGCCTACGGGGGGCTCGCCTCGGTTCCCTGAATCCCCTCACCCTCGCGAGAGTCGGTCCCGAGGGGGCCGGCGTCGGAAGACGCGGCCTCGTCGACCTCGGGACGTCGACCTCGGAACTGCGGCCGTGGGCGCGGGCCCGGGCGGCCGGCCCGGGGTCCGGTCGCCGCGAGCGGGCCGGGCCCGGAGGCCGTGCCCCGACGGCCTCGGGGCGGGGCATCTGGCTACGAAGGCGGCAGGCTCTGCCTCGAAAACGGGCAACCTGCGTGCGCTGCGGTACGGTCGATCCTTTCCAGGCGGGTCCGGGGTCCGGCACGCGCGTTGCTGCCCGATCGGAACGTCCCACGGAGACCGAGCCTTCCGCGCCGGACGACCGTGAGAGGGAGGAGCAAAGCATGAGACCGAGATCGATCACTGGAGTCGCCGCGCTGCTCGCGTGCGCGGCGATGGCCTTTCCAGCCGCCGCGAGAGCCCAGCAGGGCCAGGCCGAGGCGGCGCCCACTCGAGTCGACGCCGTCGTCGAGGACGTCGACCAGAAGCCCGGCGACAAGCCCGCGGAGCCCGAGTTCAACTTCGGGCCCCGATACTACGAGGCGCCGGTCATCTCGACGCTCAGCAACAAGGGCGCGGGCTGGGACCTCGGCAAGGCGATCTTCGGCGACGACTCCCTCTGGGACCTCGGCGGATGGATCGAGCAGAGCACGTACACGAACTCGGACGGGCTCTTCGAGAAGCACCCGAACGGGTTCCGCAACCAGCAGAGCTGGATCTACCTCGAGAAGAAGATCGACTCCTCCGAGGGCTTCTCGATCGGCGGTCGCGTGGACGCCATGTACGGCACCGACGCCGCCGACACGCAGGCGTTCGGCAACCAGTTCGGCAAGTACGACTTCTCGGGAACGTTCCAGCGGGGCTCGACCTACGGGTTCGCGATCCCGCAGGCCTACGCCGAGATGGGGTACAAGGACTTCGCGATGAAGCTCGGCCACTTCTACACGCCGCTCGGCTACGAAGTCGTCCCGGCGACCGGCAACTTCTTCTTCACCCACGCCTTCACGATGTACAACAGCGAGCCGTTCACCCACACGGGCGCGCTGCTCACGTACAGCGGCATCGACAAGTTCACCCTCTACGGCGGCTACACGCTCGGCTGGGACACCGGCTTCGACCAGTACGAGGGCGGCAGCAACTTCGTCGGCGGCTTCACCTACACGCCCCGGGACTGGATTTCCGCGACCTACCTGCTGACGGCCGGCGACCTCGGCTGGATCGGCGAGGGCTACTCGCACAGCATCGTGCTCAACACGAAGATCCAGGAACGCCTGAGCTGGATCCTGCTGAGCGACCTGACGGCCATCCGGGCGAACGACGGCAGCAACTACCAGACGCACGGCATCACGAACTACCTGATCTACTCGCTCATGGACGAGATCGGCGTCGGAGCGCGCTTCGAGTGGTGGCAGAGGAACTCGGTCAGCTACTTCGAGGCGACGGGCGGCTTCAACCTGAACCTGCTGCCGAACCTCACCGTCCGGCCGGAAGGTCGCTACCAGTGGGGCCCCGGGCAGACCGCGAGCGCGAACAATCCCGCAGGGCTGCCGGTCAACGTCGGGCTGTTCGGCGTCGACGTCATCCTGAAGTTCTGATCGCGCGAACCGCGACTCGCGCGATCACGGGGGGCCTTCCGGAAGGGAGGCCCCCCTTTCCGTCTCGGGCTCCTCGCGCTCAGCGATTCGAGTCGGCTTCGGGCCGGGCATAGGCCCAGGCCCACCAGGCGAGCAGCAGCTGGAACGGCAGGCGGACCCAGTTCCCGATCCCGGCTCCCTTCTCCGCCCCGAAGAGGGGCACGTCGTGGAGAGCGACGTGCAGGTTGGCCGGAAACACGGCGATCAGCAGGAGGATGATTCCCCAGGCGGCCGGGCGGCGGGTCGCGGCCGGCAGCAGGAGCAGTCCGAGCAGGATCTCGGCGGCCCCGGAGAGCAGGACGAGCTCGCGATGCGCCGGCAGCCAGTCCGGCATCATCGGGAGGTAGACCTCGGGCCGCACGAAGTGCATGACGCCCGCGAGGACGTAGAGGAACGCCATCAGCCAGAGGCCCGCTCGCCGTCCCGTGCTCATGCCGCGGCACCTGTCACGGATCGATCCCCTGCGCCAGCGCTCCGCCCCGGGGCGGCGAACGTGCTAACGCCGCGGGGGCACGGGGGGGCCGCCACCGCTCGTGCGAGCCACGCGGCGTTCCTCCGCGACGGGAGACCGAGGATGACGAAGCAGCGCAAGGGGCCGCTCGCGGGGATTCGGGTCCTCGAGATCCCGAACATCGGCCCTCTCCAGCACGCCGGCATGATCCTCGCGGACCTGGGTGCCGAGGTGCTCCGTCTCGAGCGCAGGGCGCACGTGCTCGCGGGGAGCGGGCTCCAGGGCCCCTACAACCCGTACTCGCTGCTCGACCGGGGAAGGCGCAGCGCCGGGATCGACCTGAAGCACCCGCGCGCGGCGGACCTCGTCGCGCGGCTCGCCGAACGCGCCGACGTCGCGATCGAGGGCTTCCGCCCCGGCGTCGCGGAGCGCCTCGGAATCGGCCCCGAGGCTCTGTGCCCCCGCAACCCTCGCCTCGTCTACGGCCGCATGACCGGCTGGGGGCAGGACGGGCCGCTCGCGAACGAGGTCGGCCACGACGTGAACTACGTGGCACTCTCGGGCGTCCTCGACCTGATCGGACCGGCGGGCGGCCCGCCCGTCCCGCCGCTCAACCTCGTCGCCGACTTCGGCGGCGGCTCGATGCTGCTGGTGCTGGGCGTGCTCGCCGCCCTCGTCGAGCGCGGCACGAGCGGGCGCGGGCAGGTCGTCGACGCGGCCATGGTCGACGGCAGCTCCATGCTGCTCTCGATCTTCCACGTGTTCGACCAGTTCGGCGGAGGCCTGTGGGGGCCGCGCGGCACGAACCTGCTCGACGGCGGCGCGCACTTCTACGGCGTCTACGAGTGCGCCGGCGGAGGCCACGTGAGCCTCGCCGCCTACGAGCCCGCCTTCTACGCGAACTTCGTCGAACTGGTCGCGCCGCTCGGGTTCGCGGGGCTCTCGGCCGAGGATCTCGACCCCGCGCGGCAGATGGACCGCGATCGCTGGCCGGAGCTGCGCGCACGCCTCGCCGACATGTTCCGGACCCGCACCCGCGAGGAGTGGGTCGCGTTCTTCGCCGGCCGCGAGATCTGCTTCGCACCGGTGCTCTCGCCGGCCGAGGCGCGGCGCCACGCGCACAACGTCGCCCGGCGCACCTTCGTCACGGTGGACGGCGTCGAGCAGCCGGCCCCCGCGCCGCGCTTCTCGCGCACGCCCGGCGAGATCCCGAACGCGGCGAGGCCGGCCGGGGCGGACACGCGCGAGGCGTTCGCCGACTGGGGGATCGCCGGCGAGGAGATCGAGGGACTGCTCGCGGACGGCGTGATCGCCTGAGGCTCAGGCCCGCCCGAGGATCAGTCCGCTCGTCGGACACCCGGTCCCCGCGGTCGCGAGCACGTGCTCGACGCCGTCGACCTGGTTGCAGGAGGTGCCGCGGATCTGGCGCACGCACTCCGCGATGCCGTTCATGCCGTGGATGTAGGCCTCGCCGAGGAGCCCGCCGCTCGTGTTGATCGGAAGCTCGCCCCCGATCGAGAGACGCTCGACCGTCGCGAAGTCCTTGGCCTCGCCGCGCTTGCAGAAGCCGAGTTCCTCGAGCTGCACCAGCACGAAGGGCGTGAAGTGGTCGTAGAGGAAGGCGGTCTGGACGTCGGCGGGACGGAGACCCGACTGCCGCCACAGCTGCTCGGCGACGATCCCCATCTCGGGCAGGCCCGAGATCTCCGGGCGATAGTAGCTCGTCATGAGCTCGGCGTCGTCGGCGCAGCCCTGCGCCGCGGCGAGGACGACCGCCGGCACGTGGCGCAGGTCGCGCGCGCGCTCGGTCGAGGTGACGACCAGCGCCACGCCGCCGTCGCTCTCCTGGCAGCAGTCGAGCAGCCGCAGCACCGGCTCGACGATCCAGCGCGAGGCCTGGTGGTCCTCGATCGTGATCGGACGCCCGTGGAACCACGCCGCGGGGTTGTTCGCCGCGTGCTTGCGGTCGACGACCGAGATGCGACCGAAGTGCTCGTTCGTGACGCCGTACTCGTGCATGTAGCGACGCGCCTGCAGCGCGACCCAGCTCGCGGGCGTGAGCAGCCCGTAGGGGCCGACCATGTCGAGGAACGGCGGCAACGTCGTCGCTCCCGCCATCGCGGCGCCGCCGAAGCGCATGCCCGAGCGCTCGTTGAAGGCGCGCCAGCACACCACGACCTCGGCCGCGCCGGTCGCGACCGCCATCGCGGCCTGGTGCACGACCGCGCACGCCCCGCCTCCACCGTAGGGGATGCGCGAGAAGAGCGTGAGGCGCGGGATGCCGAGGTTGCGGGCGACCTCCGCCTCCTCGCTCGAGTCCATCGTGAAGGTGACGAGGCCGTCGACGTCGCGCGGCGAGAGCCCGGCGTCGTCGAGTGCCGCCTTCGCCGCCTCGCAGGCGAGCTGCAGCTCGCTGCGACCGGACTCCTTCGAGAACTCCGTCTGCCCGATTCCGGCGATCGCGGCCCGCCCGCGCAGGGGATGGCTCACGAGGCGGCGCCCCGGATGGGCAGGCTCACGGTCGCGGTGCCCGAGACGTGGTCGCCCGAGTCGTTCGTCGCCCGGAACTCCACCTCGACGAAGCCCTCGTCGCCCTCGCGCGACGTGCGGGTCACCCGCCCGGTGTACTCGAGCTTCGAGCCCGCGTAGGCCGGCACACCGAGCCGGATCGCGATCCGCCGCACCATCGACTCGGGCCCGGCCCAGTCGGTGAGGAAGCGGCTGCAGAGACCGTTGTCCGTCATGATGTTCATGAAGATGTTCGGGGAGCCTTGCGAGGCCGCGTAGTCGCGGTCGTGGTGCACGGGCATGAAGTCGCGGGTCGCGATCGCGCCGGCGACGACGACCGTCGCGGTGACGTCGATCTTCATCGGCGCGACCTCGTCGCCGACCGCGATCCGGTTCCAGTCGAGCGTCTTCTCGTTCCTCATCGCGGGCTCCGTGGGCGGAACTGGTGCAGGGACACGCCGTCGTCGAAGTGCTCGACCCGCCCTTCGACCGGCATGCCGATCGTCACCTCGGCGGGGTCGACGTCGACGAGATTCGTGACCAGCCGCACGCCCTCCTCGAGATCGACCAGTGCCACGACGTAGGTGCCCTCGAACCAGGGCCACTGCGGGTGGCGCGGCAGGACGAAGGAGTGGACCGTGCCGCGGCCCGAGGCCGCGATCGTGTCCCACTCGAGCGAGTTGCAGTGGGGGCACATCGGTCGGGGAGGATGGCGCAGCCGCGCGCAGCCCTTGCAGCGCTGGACGAGGATCCTCCCTTCCTTCAGCCCGTCCCAGAAGAACTTCGTGTCGGGCGTGGTCGTCGGTCCGAGCCGGTAGCTCATCCGAGGAGCGCCTCCAGGTCGGGCCGGAACTTCAGGATCCGGAAGGTCTGTCGACCCACGACCTCTTCGCGTTCGTCGTAGAAACTCGTCACCCAGGTCACGAACACTCCCGGGCCGAGCCGGGTCTTTTTCAGGTCCGACACCGACTCGACGACCGTCTTCGAGGTGATCGTCTCGCCGAGCCGCAGGTAGCGCAGGATCTCGAACTCGGAATTCGTCGCGAGCGTGGCGATGAAGCCCGCCTCGTCCAGCACCGTGAGGGGATTGGTCGCGCCCTCGACCGGCGAACCACCACGCTCGGCGATGCCCGAGATCTTCGGCGTCGGCATCGTCCAGGTCTGCAGCATGAGCGGCGG
>JAFMJW010000274.1 GCA_017853315.1 Alphaproteobacteria bacterium | reverse complement strand
ATTGCCCGAAGGTCGCCGACGTCGCGACGCTCGCCGACGCGATCCTCGCCGCGCGTCGCGCCGGCTGAGGCGTCGGCGTCCCTGGTCCGGCCGGACGCACGGATCCGCCCCGGCACAGGGGCGGCGCGGACGTGCTGCGAAGCCGCGCGGCCGTGCCCGGCTCGCGCCGGGCGGGGGCCCGTCAGCGCCCGGTGAAGCGCGGCGGGCGGCGCTGCAGGAACGCCGACACGCCCTCGCGGAAGTCCTCGGCCGAGAAGCTCGCGACCATCTCGCGGTCCGCTTCGTGAACCGACGTTCCGAGGTCGCCCGCGAGGTCGGCGTAGAGTTGGCGCTTCATGATCCGGATCGATCGAGGCGAGCACTGCGTCGCGATCTCGCGCGCGAGCTCGCGCACGTGCGGCACCAGGTCGTCGTGCGGCACGACCCGGTTCACGAGTCCCATCGCGAGCGCCTCCTGCGCGTCGACCAGGCGCCCGGTGAAGAGCAGGTCGCAGGCGTGGTGCATGCCGACGAGCCGCGGCAGGAGCCAGGCGCTGCCGTGCTCCGCGACCAGCCCGCGCCGCGCGAAGACCGTGCCGAACCGCGCGCGGTCCGACGCGATCCGCATGTCGTAGTAGAGCATGTAGGAGAAGCCGAGGCCGGCAGCGACGCCGTTGACGGCGGCGATCACCGGCTTCTCCAGCGCGAGCGGGAACGAGTACGGACCCTGCAGCGCCTTCGGCAACGGGGTCGAGAGCGGCGCGGGCTCGCCGAGGTCCGAGAACGAGGCGTCGATCGAGCCGCCGCCCTGCAGTCCCTGCAGCATGTCGAAGTCGGCGCCCGAGCAGTAGCCCTTGCCGGCGCCGGTGACGACGATCGCCCGGGCCTCGGGCTCCGCGTTCGCTCGTCGCATCGCGTGCTCGACCTCGGCACCCATCCGCAGGGTCCAGGCGTTCAGCCGCTCGGGCCGGTTCAGCGTGATCTCGGCGACCCCGTCGGTCACCGCGTAGAGGATCTCCTGGTAGGCCATGGTCGCTCCCTCGCGTCGGCCCGCGCACCCGGGGCGGGCCGCCCCCGGCGGCCGAGTGCCGCCTGCGGCCCCGATAGCCGTCTTTGCGGATCGGGGCGAGGGGGATAGGCTTCGGCCAGGAAGAGCGGCGAAGTCCCGCCCTTCGAAGACCAGGGGGCGAGTCATGGAGACGAAGAGATCGAGTCGGCTTCGGGAGGCTGCGGTCGCGGCCGCCGCCACCGTGGTCGCCGGCCTGCTTGCCGCCGCTCCCGCGGCCGCGCAGTCCGGCACCTGGAGCAACGACACGCAGTGGCCGGTCGCGCGGACCGGCCCGAACGATCTCAACCCGGGCGTCGACCGGCCGGGCACGCTGCGCATCATGCGCTTCAATTTCGACGGCACGCCGATGACCCAGGACAAGGGCAACGCGATCGGCTGGGCTGCACAGGCCGCGAAGGGCGACTACGTGCAGAATCCCGACAAGCCGACCGAAGAGGATACGCTCGAGCTCATGGACAAGGCCGGGACGGAGATCGGCGAGTAGCCCGCCCAGTCAGTGGAACAGGCGGGTCGTCTCGAAGAAGACGAACTGCTCCTCCTCGCAGGCCGGGCACACGAGCCGGGCCACCCGGAACCGCCTCCCGTCGACCTCGCGGCTGCCTTCGCCGGAGAGCGCGGGCCGACCGCCACACGGGCACGCACGCAGCGCGATCGCCGCGTCCATCTCGCCGAAGTCGCCGACCGAGAGGGCCGTCTCCGGGGTCGAGCCAGGCAGGGCGCCGATCTCCCGCCGGATGCGTGACTTGCGGCTGCGGCGCAGGCCGGTCGCGACCAGCGCCGCGACGAGCGCCGCCACGAGTGCCAGCCCGAGCGGGCTCACGAGGGCGTCCCGCCGCGGCTCGCGACGCCCCGGGCCGATCGTGATAGCCCGGGTTCATGTCCGACCGGCATCCGACCCTCGAGGAGATCCTTCCCTACTTCTACCGTCGCCACCCGTGGCACGGCGTGCCGCTCGGCGCGGACGCGCCGGCGAAGGTGACGGCCTTCGTCGAGATCGTGCCGACCGACACGGTCAAGTACGAGCTCGACAAGGCGACCGGCCTGCTCAAGATCGATCGCCCGCAGAAGTTCTCGAACGTCTACCCGACGCTCTACGGCTTCCTGCCGCAGACCTACTGCGGCGACGAGACCGGTCGCTTCTGCACCGAGCGGACCGGCCGCCCCGACATCAAGGGCGACGGCGACCCCCTCGACGTGTGCATCCTCTGCGAGCGCGACATCTCCCACGGCGACATCCTCGTCCAGGCGATCCCGATCGGCGGACTCCGCATGATCGACCACGACCAGGCCGACGACAAGATCATCGCCGTCCTCGAGGGCGACGCGGTCTACGGGCGCTGGCGCGAGATCTCGGACAGCCCGCCGGAGCTCGTCGAGCGCCTGCGCCACTACTTCCTCACCTACAAGCAGACCCCGGGCAGCGGGCCCTCGAAGGTCGAGATCACCCACGTCTACGGCCGCGAGGAGGCGCTCGAGGTGATCCGGCGCACGCAGGCCGACTACGAGCGCGACTACGGCCACCTGCGGCGGGCGCTCTCCGAGGTCTCGAGCCGCATCCGCGACTGACGACGGATCCCGCTCGCCGGAGGCGCCCGGGCGGCGTCCATGCCCGGCGCGGCCCGCGACGCTCCGCGTCGGCCCTCCTCCGGCCCGCCCGCGCTCTGGCGTGGACCGGGATGGCCTGCCATGAAATCGGAGAAGAGTTCCGCTCGGGCCCCGCGCCCGGGGCCGACTCAGGGGGAGCGATGTCCACGACCGAGCGCTACGCGATCCAGCCGACCGAGCAGGAATGGAAGGTCGACGAGAGCTTCCAGACCGTCTTCGAGTGGGAGTACGAGGACGCGCGGACCGCGCTCCGGACGCTCTACGAGAAGGGCAAGCGCAACCAGTGGGACGCCGACGTGCGGATCGACTGGTCGCAGGACCTCGATCCCGAGAACCCGCAGGGGCTTCCCGACGAGACGATCTCGATCTTCGGCTCGCCGATCTGGGACAAGCTGACGCGCGAGGAGCGGGCGACGCTGCGCCACCATGCGCAGGCCTGGCAGATCTCGCAGTTCCTCCACGGCGAGCAGGGCGCGCTCATCTGCACGGCGAAGATCGTGCAGCAGGTGCCCTCGATGGACGCGAAGTACTACGCCGCGACGCAGGTCGTCGACGAGGCCCGCCACGTCGAGTGCTTCTCCCGGCTCCTGCACGACAAGTTCGAGCTCGCCTACCCGATCACGCCGACCTTGAAGCGCCTGCTCGACAACATCCTCGCCGACACCCGCTGGGACATGACCTACCTCGGCATGCAGGTGCTGATCGAGGGGCTCGCGCTCGCCGCCTTCGCCGGCGTCCGCGACATGGCGCAGAACCCGCTCGCGGCCGCCGTGAACGCCTACGTCATGCAGGACGAGGCGCGCCACGTCGCCTTCGGCCGGCTCGCGCTGCGCGACTACTACCCGCAGCTCACGCAGGCCGAGCGCGACGAGCGCGAGGAATTCGTGGTCGAGGCCTGCTACCTGATGCGCGACCGCTTCCTCTCCGAGGAGATGTGGGAGCGCGTCGGCCTGCCGACCGACGAGTGCATCGCCTACATCGACGGCTCTCCGGGCATGCGGGAGTTCCGCGGCCGGCTGTTCTCGCGCATCGTGCCGACGATCAAGGCGATCGGGCTCTGGGGGCCGAAGGTGCGCCGCGCCTACGAGGACATGGGCATCCTCGGCTTCGCCGAGATCGACTCGGACGCGCTCATGCGCGACGACGAGCGGGTCGCCGCGGAGTTCGACGCGCGTCGCTCGCACTGAGGCGGCGCCCGTGAACCCGCGGGGGAACGACGCGCCCGCCGCCCCGGCAGCCGGCGCGTCCCCGGCGTCCGCGCGGCCTCCCGCGCCGGCGCTCGACCGAAACACCGAGCTCGCGATCGAGCGCAACCGCTTCGCACAGGAGCGGACGCTGCTCGCGTGGCTGCGGACCGCGCTCGCGATGATCGGCTTCGGGATGACCTACGTGAAGTTCGTCGAGTGGACGCACCTCTACTCCTCGCGGATCCGCGGGCCCGGCGAGGCGCCGCCGCCGGAGCCCGCGGGCTCGACCTGGGTCGGGATGCTCCTGGTGGCGACCGGGACGCTCGCGCTCGTCCTCGCGGTCGTGCAGCACCGCGCCCGCATGCGGGAGTATGGTCGGCTCGGCATGACGATCGGCTGGGATCTCGCCGCGTGGGTGGCGGTCGCGATCGCGGTCGTCGGTGCGATCGCGCTGGTGGCGCTCCTCGTCGGGCACTGACCCGGGTTGTCAGGA
>JAFMJW010000273.1 GCA_017853315.1 Alphaproteobacteria bacterium | reverse complement strand
TCGCCCTTTCGCTGCCGCGGATCCTGCACGGTCTCGGGCTGCATCCGACGTACGAGGGGGAGACCTACGAGCTTCCGGGGCGCCGCGCCCTCGTGATCACGACGAGCCACGGCGTCCTCAACGAGCCCGGCGAGACCGACGGACCGCCCACGGGCGTGGCGGCCTCGGAGCTCACCCACCCCTATTACGCTTTTCTCGGAGCCGGCATGCAGGTCGACGTCGCGAGCGTGAAGGGTGGCCCGATCCCCGTCGATCCGCAGTCGCTCGGCTTCGTGACCCGGACCCCCGAGGACGACCGCTTCCTTGCAGACCCGGATCTCCAGGCGAAGGTGAAGAACTCGCTTCGCATCGACGACCTCGACTTCACCCGCTACGACGCGATCTTCATCGCCGGTGGCTGGGGCGCCGCCTACGACCTCGGCTACTCCGACGTGCTGGGGAAGAAGGTGAGCGAGGCCTACGACGCCGGGACCCCGATCCTCGGCTCCGTGTGCCACGGCGCACTGGGCTTCGTGCGCGCGAAGGATCGGGACGGGAACCTCCTGATCGCCGGCCGAAGAATGACCGGCGTGAGCGACAAGCAGGTCCACGAGCTCGGCATCGAGGTGACGCCCCTGCACCCGGAGACGGAGCTGAGGCGGGCTGGCGCGCTCTACGAGAGCGCGACCGCCTTCCGCGACGTCTTCGCGACCCATGTCGTCGTCGACGACGAACGGCGCTTCGTGACCGGGCAGAACCAGAACTCCGGGCGCGCGACCGCGCACGAGATGATGAAGCTGATCGCGAGGAGGTCCCGCTCGGGGGCACGGCGCTGAAGATGGCACTGCGTGTCCTCATCGGGCTCGATCCGGTCCGCCGTCGCTCGTCCACGCTCGCTTCAGAAACGAGGTCGAGGCCTTCGCCGTGGACAGCGCGAGCCGGGCGCCGATCGCGCTGGCGGCGGCCAAGCACGCCATCCAGCAGGGCTCACGCATGCCTCTCGACGAGTCTCTCCTGCTCGAGCAGCGTTGCTTCGAACGCACCATGCGCTCGAAGGACGCGGCCGGCGCCATGCGCGCCTACATCGGCCGCACGGCCACGATTCCCTACCAGTGGACGGGCGAGTAGCGCCGTGCGGCGATCGTCGGTCCAGCGGATGACGCGCGAGATCCAGCAGTGCCTCCGGGGCGAGGGGGCCGCTCGCGAGGTGAACGGCGCAGAGCCGCCGTTGCTGATCGTACCGCAGCACGCACCCTCGAAGGAGAATGAGTCTTGAGGAAGCTCCTCTACGTCGTGCTCGCCGTGGCCGTGCTGATCGGCGCCGCCGCTGCCGTGGTCCTCAACGTGCCCGCCGCCCAGGACGCGATCTTCAAGCGCGTAGCGACCGCTGTGATGGCAAGGGCCCCCGAGCCTCTGGACGGCATGCGCGTGATCGTCTGCGGCAGCGCGTCACCGATGGGTACGGACCCCGAGCGCGCCGAGGCCTGCATCGCTGTGGTCACCCCCGAGCACTTCTTCCTGTTCGACGTCGGCGCGCGCTCACCGCTCAGGATGGCCCAGGCCAAGCTGCCCATGGCGCGCATCAACGGTGTCTTTCTCACCCACTTCCACTCGGATCACATCGCCGCCCTGCCGGACGTGAACCTGGTCTCCTGGGTGCAGGGCCGACCCGCGGCACTCGACGTCTACGGCCCACCAGGGGTGCAGTCGGTGGTCGACGGATTCAACGTTGCCTACGGGCTGGACCGCGGCTACCGCACGGCCCATCACGGCGCTGCCCGGCTGCCTGCCGAGCGCGGCCCGATGCGGGCACATGCGTTCGAACCGGGTGAGGTGGTCTGGCGGGACGAGCTCCTCACCGTGACGTCGTTCGCCGTCGAGCATCCGCCCATCGAGCCCGCGGTGGGCTACCGGGTCGATTATCGGGGCCGGTCGGTGGTCATCTCCGGAGATACCAACGCCGCCGACAGCCTGTTCGCCGCCGCAAGGGGCGCCGACCTCCTCCTCCACGACGCGCTGTCGCGCACGCTGCTCGACCCGATGATCGAGGCGGCGACGGAGCTCGGCCTGCCGGTGGCTCAGATCTTGACCGACGTCATCGAGTATCACGCCGACGCGACGTCGTTGCCGGCCCGCGCCGCCGCCGCAGGCGTCAAGCGCCTCGCCCTGTATCACCTCGTGCCGGCCCCGCCCGCCCTCGCCGAGAGGATGTTCCGGCGCGGCCTGCCCGACGACGTCATCCTCACGCGCGATCTGACCACCTTCGACCTGCCCGCGGGATCCAGCGAGATCCGCATCCGCGAGCCCTGAATCGTGAGCAGACAAATCGAAGCGAGCCAGTGCGCCGCTTCCGGGGAACGGGAATGTTGAAGAAGATCCTGATCGGGATCACGGTGCTGCTCGTGCTCGGCGCCGCGGTCGCATGGTTCGCGGTCGGCCGCGGCATGCGCGATGCGAGTCGAGCCTTCGGGCGCGACACGGCGCCCACCGACTACGCGCTCCAGGACGATTCCCGGGTGCGCGCCCCGGCCCCCGAGCCGCACGTGACGCAGCCGCCCAGTCCGTTCAAGAACGTCTACTGGGGAGACACGCACGTCCACACCCACGAGAGTTTCGACTCGACCCTCTTCGGCACGACGCTGACGGTCGAGGATGCCTACCGGTTCGCTCGGGGTGAAGCGCTTCGCACGGACGGCGGGGAGCGGATGCAGCTCGCGCGGCCCCTCGATTTCGTCGCGATCACGGACCACGCCGAGGGCTTCGGGACGAGGACGCGCTGTGGCGAACCGGACCTCGGGTGGTTCGACTCCTTGAACTGCTGGCTGATGGAGACGTCCAACACCACCGTCTTCAAGTTCATCCGCTGGCGGGCCATGCAGGGCCAGCGGGAGCTCGCCCCGGCCCCCGATGTTCTCCCCGGCGTCTACCGCCCGACGGCGCGCGAGCATCCCGTTCGCAGCGCGTGGCCGATCTGCTCCCGGGGCGAAGGCGGTGTGGAGCGCTGCGAACGCGACGCGCGAACCGACTGGGCGAGCTACGTCGCGCTCGCCGACTCCCACAACGAGCCGGGGGTGCTCACGACCTTCGCCGCCTACGAGTACTCGCCGACCCTGCCGGGTGACGGCCACCACCACCGAAACGTGCTCTTCAACGGCAGGGACCTGCCGGAGCACGCGATCTCGTCCCTGGACGTGGGCAACGCCATCGACCTGTGGCGCGGGCTGGAGGCCGCGTGCACGGGCGACTGCGACTTCCTGACGATCCCGCACAACATGAACCTGTCCTGGGGACTCACCTACAGCCGCTACACCTGGGATGGCGCGAGCTACGACGAGAAGGGATGGCGCCTGCGGAAGCGCCGCGAGCCCGTGGCGGAGATCTACCAGATCAAGGGCGCTTCCGAGTGTGCGCTGGGCGTCGGTGCCACCGACGAGGAGTGCGCGTTCGACCAGGTGCTGTCGCCGTGCGAGCCCGGCGAGGAGGCTGGCTGCGCCTTCGAAACGAGCTTCGCGCGGCAAGGCCTCAAGGCCGGTCTCGAGCTCGACCGGGAGTTCGGCTTCAACCCTCTGGCCTTCGGCATGATCGGCTCGACCGACACGCACAACGGGAATCCCGGCGACGTCGAGGAGTGGGACCACGTGGGCGGGGTGGGACTGATCACGTCGCCCGCGATCCGGCGCCTGCGGGAACCGCCGGGCGCCGACCCCGCCCGCGAGCCCTACGAGTCGCTCCTGCAGTTCCACACGTCGGGAGGGCTGGCTGCCGTCTGGGCCGAGGAGAACACGCGCGACGCGATCTTCGCGGCGCTGAAGCGCCGGGAGGTGTACGCGACGTCCGGGCCGCGCATCACGTTGCGCTTCTTCGCGGGCTGGGGCTTCGGCGAGAGCGTCGCCGCCGCGCCCGACGGCGTTGCCGTGGCGACCGCCGGTGGTGTTCCGATGGGTGGCGTGCTGCGTCCCACCGCGAACGACACGACGAGCCCTACTTTCTACGTGGCGGCGCTCGGCGACTGGATGAGCGCTCCCTTGCAGCGGATCCAGATCGTCAAGGGCTGGATCGACGCGGACGGGAAGACGCACGAGAAGGTCCGGGACATTGCCTGCGCCGACGGCCTCGAGGTCGACCCGGCCACCCTGCGCTGCCCCGACAACGGCGCATCCGTCGACCCGACGACCTGCACGCCCACGGAAGGAGCGGGCGCAATGCAGCTGTCGAAGGCCTGGAAGGATCCCGACTTCGATCGGACGCAGAGCGCCTTCTACTACGTTCGTGTCCTGCAGAACCCGACGTGTCGCTGGTCCACGTACGACGCCCTGCGCCTGGGGCGCGAGCCCGATCCGCGCGTCCCCGCGACGCAGCGCGAG
>JAFMJW010000049.1 GCA_017853315.1 Alphaproteobacteria bacterium | reverse complement strand
GGGCGGCGCCGAGCCCTACCTGCAGCACTCCGTCGTCGGCCTGGAGAGCGCGACCTTCCGTCCGGCGGACGACGGATCGAGCGGCGACGACCGTCGCCTCGGCGTGCTCGTCGACCGCGTGAGGATCGCGCCCCGATGATCTTCGACCGGCTCGAGCGACTGCGCGCCCGCGTCGAGCGGCGACGGGGCGGCCACCCTGCACCGCCCCCGGCCGACGCCCAGCGCAGGCGCGGGGAGCCGCCCCGGCCTCGGCCGGCAGGCGAGCTCCGCGCGCGCGCCGACGCGCTCGCCCCCTGGTACCAGCGCGTCTACCTCGGCAGCGGCGTGCACACGCTCGAGTGGGCGCACGCGGCCCACCACGAGTCCGTGTGGGCCTCCCTCGAGCCCGCCCTCCCCGCCGATCTGCGCGGTCTCTCGGTGCTCGACGTCGGGGCGAACGCGGGATGGTTCTCGCTCCAGGCGAAGCGTCGCGGGGCCGGTCGCGTGCTCGGACTCGAGCCCGACCCGCGCTACCTCGCGCAGGCGGAACTCTGTCGCGAGGCCTGGGACGCCGAGGTCGAGTACCGCGCTCTCGGCGCGGAAGACCTGGGTGCTGTCGACGAGACGTTCGACCTCGTCCTCGCGACGGGACTCCTCTATCACCTGCGCCACCCGCTGCTCGCGCTCGAGCGCATCGCCGACCTCTGCCGCGACGCCGTCGTGGTCGAGACCGAGGTCGTGCCGCCCCGCAGGCGCCAGCGGATCCGCATGCGCCTCGGCCCGCCGGAGCGGCTCGGGATCCGGTCCGTCGACTCGGGCTTCATGAAGTTCGTCGAGGGCGACGAGCTGAACGGAGACCCCTCGAACTGGTGGGTACCGGACACCGAGTGCGTGCAGGGCATGCTCCGGACCGCGGGCTTTCGACACCTCTCCCGACCCTGCTATCTGGAGCCCACCCGGCTCCTCCTGTTCGCCTCGAAGGCCGAGAGTTCCGCCCTCGACTTCGACGCGTTCGGGCGCTCCTCGGCGACCTCGCGCGGATGACCCCCTCCACCTCCCCCCTCGGCTTCTCGGTCGTCGTGAACACGATCGACCGCGCGAAGCCGCTCGACACGCTGCTCCGCTCCCTCGAGCAGCAGAGTCACCCGCACTTCGAGGTCATCGCGGTGGTCGGCCCGACCCGGGACGACACGCTCCCGGTGCTGGAGAACTGGCGCGGGCGGGTCGAGGTGCTGCGCTGTCCCGAGGCGAACCTGAGCCGGTCGCGCAACATCGGGCTCCTCGCGGCCCGCGGCGACGTGGTGGCCTTCGTCGACGACGACGCGGTGCCGAGCCGTCGATGGCTCGAGCAGCTCGCGCGGCTGTTCGAGGACGAGTCGGTCGATGCGACCGGCGGCATGGTCTACTGCGTCCACCCCATGATGCCGATCGTCCAGCACCGGATCGGCCTCGTCTCCTCGCTCGCCGCGCAGGACGACGTGCGCGAGGGCTGGGCCGACTCGCTGCCGCCGCCGGGGGCCGGCTCGCGCTGGACCCCGCGGATGATGGGCACGAACATGGCGTTCCGCCGCAGGACGCTGCTCGGGATCGGCGGCTTCGACGAGTTCTTCGAGTGGGTCTACGACGACGCGGACGTGGCCCTGCGGCTGGCCGACGCCGGCGCGATCGTGGAGCCCGTCCGGGAGGCCGTCGTGTACCACGCGCCCGCCTCGAGCCGGAACCGCGAGGCCTACACCTGGAACTTCCGCTCGTGGATCCAGACGAAGTCCGTCGTCTACTTCATGCTCCGCAACGGCCGCATGGCCGGCGAGGACCCGCGCGACGTCGCATGGTGGGCGACCCGCTTCGTGCACGGCCGCTGGATCCTGGGCGGGCTGCTGCGCAAGCAGGGCAAGCTCTCGCTGCCCGGCAGCCTGCGCATGCGGGCGATGGAGATGTTCGCCGGCGCGAGCGGCGCGATCCGCGGGCTCCGCGGCACGCGCCGCCTGATCCCGGGCGACGTCGCGGCGGCCGCCGCCCTGCGCAGCGCGTCGATCCGTCCGTTCCCGCGCGAGTCCTCGCCCAACGCGCCGGGCGTCGACCCGGTCGCAGCGCGGCCGCTCGCCCCGGGCGGCGATCGCCCGCCGCTGCGCATCTGCCTCCTGAGCCACGGCTACCCGCCGTGGGAGGTCGAGGGCGTGGGCCGGCACACGAGCCTCATGGCGCGCGGGCTCTCGGAGCTCGGCCACGTCGTCCACGTCGTCACCCGGGGAGAGCGCGAGAGCACGACCTTCCTCGACGGGGCCTTCGTGCACCGCATCCGCACGCCGCTCGACCGCTATCGTCGCTTCGAGGGGATGCCCGACCTCTTCCACACGCTGAACGAGAGCCACGCGGTGCGCGAGAAGATCCGCCGCCTCGTCCTGAACGACGACGTCCAGGTCGTCGACTCGCCGCTCTGGAAGGTGGGCGGCCTGGTCGCGCTCCGCGCGCGCGACCTGCCGGTCGTCGTGCGGGTGCAGACCGCGAACAAGCAGGTCGCCGAGATCCAGGAGACCTTGTCCGAGGATGCCCGCCTGGTCGGCGACCTCGAGCAGAGCTTCCTCGAGCAGGCCGACCACCTGGTCGCGAACTCGCTCGCGACGGTGTCCGCGCTCGATCGCGTGTACGGCATCGCGGAGGGAGCGCGGCCGGTCACCGTGATCCCGCACGGCATCGTGCCGGTGGAGGAGAGCCGGGTCCGGCCCTTCCCGGTCGAACGGCCGCCGACGCGACCGACGGTGCTCTTCGTGGGCCGGCTCGAGCGCCGCAAGGGCATCCTCGACCTGTTCGCCGCGATCCCCGAGGTGCTCCGGGCGCACCCGATGGCGCGCTTCGTGATCGCGGGCGCCGACAACAGCCGCAACGACGGCTTCCAGCGAAGCCACGGCTGCGACTACCCGACCCACTTCCGGCGGCGGCACCGCGGGGTCGCCGACTCGGTCGAGTTCCTCGGCACGGTCACCGACGAGCAGCTGGACGACCTCTACGCCGAGTGCGACCTGTTCGTCGCCCCGTCGCTGTACGAGTCGTTCGGGTTGATCTATCTCGAGGCCATGAACTTCGGAAAGCCGGTGGTCGGGTGCCGCGCGGGCGGCATCCCCGAGGTGGTCGCTCACGGCGAGACCGGCCTGCTCGTCGAGCCGGGCGCTCGCACCGCGCTCGCCGAGGCGATCGTCTCGCTGCTCTCGCAGCCGAAGCTCCTGCGCGACATGGGGCTCGCCGGCCGGGCGCGACTGCTCGAGCGCTTCACCCACGTCCAGATGGCGGAGCGCTTCGCGGAGCTCTACCGCGCGGTGATCGGCGGCGCCGGGGCTGCGGCGGAGGGCGCGTCGTGAACGTCTCGCCCGGCGTCGGGGACGTCCTCGCGGAGGTCGACTTCGAACTCGCGCAGGGAATCGTCGCGCGCCCCGAGCTGCGCCGCGCGATCCGCGACATCCGGCGCCTGCACGAGAAGAACCGGCACGCGGTGTTCGGGCCGGGAGCCGGCGCAGGCGACGAGGCGAGCGCGAACGGCCCCTCCCCGGCGGAGCTCCGCTCCGCGCTGCGTCGCCAGTTCCAGGTCGACGACATGATCCTCGCGGTGCTCGGCGAAGCCGTCACGGCGGCCGAGGAGTCGCGCAAGGAGGCACGCCGCCTCGCGGCCCTCGTCCGCGAGGCCCTCGCGGAGATGCCGGACGACGGCGAAGGCGCCCCGCCGGAGGTGCCGGCCGAGAGCGCGCCCGCCGGGAGCCGGATCGGCCGCGCGGTGCTCGGCGCGCTCTCGCGAGGCAAGGACGGGCCGCGAGGCGACGATCCGCTCGACGGAGTCGAGGACGAGGAGCCCGACGCGGAGCAGGACGTCGAGTGGGCGATCCGCCCCGAGCGACTGCAGGTCGCCATGGACCCGCGGGACCCCGGGCTCCCGCTCGTCGGCTCGCTGTTCGGTCGCTTCCGCAACGCGCTCCACAGCCGGGTCCTGATCTACACCGGTCATCTCGGCGAGAAGCAGACGGAAGTGAACCAGGTGCTGGGCGACCATCTCCTGAGGGCAATCTCGTCGCTCCGGCGCCAGCACGCCTCGATCGACGCGCTGCGCCTGAGGGTCGCCCGCGTCGAACGCCGGCTCGCCGAGGCGCTCGGGCGCGGCGACGGCGGGCGCGCGGAGAAGGACTAGTCCGCCGAGCCGCCGACGTCCCGGTCGACGGCGTCCGGGACGCCCGGGGCGAGCTCGGGGTCGGGCCCGCGTCCCCGCCCCGGGCTCTCGAGCTCGGGATCTCCCGTCGGCCTCGGTGCGGCCGGTGCGAGCTCGGGGTCCCTCGGCTCGCGACGCGGCGTCGGGCGGACGGTCGGCGCCGGCACGCCGCCCGGGCGGGCCTCGGCCTCCTCTCGCGCACCGTCGGGCCGTGCTCCCTCCCCCGCGTCCGTCGGAGAGGCGACCGGCGTCGAAGCGGGCTCGAGCAGAGGCGACGGCGAAGGCGCGGGTGAAGGCTCGACACCCTCGCCGCCGGACTCGACCGTCGCCTCGCGCGCCTGCTCGATCTCCTCGGTCTCGCCGCGTGAGCGCGCGAGCACCTGCTCGCGATCGGTCCAGCCGCGCGCCATCGCCTCGCCGACGCGACGGCCGAGGACCGCGGCACCGCGCTCGTTCAGGCGGCCGTCGGGATCGACGTAGACCTGCGCCTCCGTTCCCTCGAAGACGCCGCTCAGATCGTGGAACCGGACGCCCGCTTCGCGCAGGCCCGGGGCCGCGTCGCGCATCGCCGGGTAGGCCTGCCCGACCGCGCGCGCCTCGATGCCGCCCTCGCGCAGGGCCGCGCGCCGCTCGGCGTCGCCCATCGGCTTCGAGCCCGGGAAGTGGGGCGTCGGCTGGAGGAAGTGGAAGTAGAGGATGCCGTTCGCGGTGGCGAGGCGGTGCATCTGGAGCGAGCTCTCGCGCCACACGCGGACGATCTCCTCGCGCAGCTCGGCCTCGGAGGCCGCGGGGCGGTCGGGCCCGTTGCGGGCGAACGAGCGGCGCTCCTGGTCGAGCTGGCCCTCGTGGTCGGCGAGCTCCATGCGGCGGTCCACCGTCCAGCCCGCGATCGCCTCGTCGCCCGCGCGCCAGGCCAGCGTCGCGATCGCGCTCGAACGCAGAGGCGGCAGCAGGAACGTCCGGGCCCACCAGCCGCGCAGCCGCGTCATCGTCGCGATCTCGCCGTCCAGCCGGCCGCGCACCGGGTCCTCGAGCTTCGCGACCTGCAGGTCCCAGCCGCCGGGATAGCCCGGGTCCACGCCGCGGGCGAGGTTCGAGCGCAGAGGCACGACGGCTTCGTCGAAGCCGTCGATTTCGACGATCGCGTCGAAGTGCGCTCCGAGCGAGAGCAGCCATGCGAACGCGAGCAACTGCTGCGGCTGCTTTCCGCCGTCGATCGCCGCGCGCACGAACACCGCCTTGCGACCGCGCAGCCCGGGCACGCGCGCGAGCGCCGCCTCGATCGCCGCGGCGCCGTCCTTCGAGGCCCGCCAGGCGGCCGCGCCTCCGAACACCCCCACCACCACCTCGCGCGGGGAACGCGCGACGATCGGCGACTCGTCGTCGACGAAGCCCATCGGGGAGACCGGGAGTCCCGGGTCGCCGGCCCGGGCCGGCTCGGGCACGGCGGGGTCGCGCATCACGCCGAGGTACGGATGCAGGGCCCAGGGATCGACCGGCACGGCGGGATCGGTCCGCGTGCCGAGCGCGATCGCCTCGGCGACGAGCTCGCGCTTGCGGGCGTCGACCGGGCCGAAGTCGACCGGGTGCCCCTGGACGCGCCCGTAGACCCAGCGCGCCACCGCCTCGCAGGCGGCCACGGAGAGCGCCGCCAGCGACAGGAAGACGACGAGCCTCTTCAACATCGGCGCGGCACCCGCGACGGTCGCTCGCGGGCCTCCGGGTGGCTCCCAATCACATCGCGCGACGGGAGGCGAGGTCTCGTCGACCGCCCGCCCCGGGAGCCGCCGGAACGAACCCGGTCGTACGGTCGCGGTTTGCGGGCCCGAGCACCCCGCGCGTAGGCTCCGCCGCGCATGGAAGAGGACTCCTCCCTCGGCATGCTCGCCGGGCTCGCCGTCGGGCTCGCGGCCGGCACGCTCGCGCACTCGGTCGCGGGCGGGACGCCCGCCCTCGAGGCCTTCGTCTCGCTGGTGACCGAGCCGGCCGGGAAGATCTTCCTGCGCCTGCTCTTCATGCTCGTGCTGCCGCTCGTCGTCTCCTCGCTGGCGCTCGGCGTGGCCGGCCTCGGCGACGTGCGCAGCCTCGGCCGCATCGGGCTGAAGACGCTCGTCTACACGGTCCTCGTCTCGACGATCGCGGTCGCGATCGGTGTCGGGCTCGTGAACTGGCTGCGGCCCGGCGACGGACTGCCCGAGGATCTCCGGGCCCGCCTGCTCGCCCAGGCCGCGACGGCCTCGCCCGCGACGCCCGGCGCGCGCGCCGAGGGCGTCGACTTCCTGGTCCAGCTCGTGCCGAGCAACGTGGTGCGCGCGATGGCCGACGGCGACGTGCTCGCGGTCATGGTGTTCTCGCTGCTGCTCGGCATCGGCCTCTCGCTCACCCCGACCGGGGCGGCGCGACGCTTCGAGCAGGGGCTCGAGGGGCTCTACGACGTCGTCATGCGGCTGCTCGGACTCGTCCTCCGGCTCGCACCCTACGGCGTCGCCTGCCTCGTCTTCACGACCGTCGCACGACTCGGCTGGAGCATCCTGGCGCAGCTCGCGGGCTTCGTCGCGGTCGTGCTGCTCGGGCTCGCGATCCAGCAGTTCGTCGTCTACTCGGCCGCCGTGCGCTGGCTCGGCGGCATGAGCCCGCGACGATTCTTCCGCGACGTGCGCCCGGCGATGCTGACCGCCTTCTCGACCTCGTCGAGCAACGCGACGCTGCCGACGTCCCTGCTCGTCGCCGAGGAGCGGCTCGGGCTGCCGCCGCAGGTGAGCCGCTTCGTGCTCACGATCGGCTCGACCGCGAACCAGAACGGCACCGCGCTGTTCGAAGGCGTGACCGTGCTCTTCCTCGCGCAGTTCTACGGCGTCCCGCTCTCGCTCTCGCAGCAGCTCGGCGTCGCGTTCGTCTGCATCCTCGGCGGGGTCGGCACCGCCGGGGTTCCGGCCGGTTCGCTGCCGGTCGTCGCGATGATCCTGGGCTCGGTCGGCGTGCCGCCCGAGGGCGTCGGGCTCGTCCTCGGCATCGACCGCTTCCTCGACATGTGCCGAACGACGCTCAACGTGACCGGCGACCTCGCCGCGGCCGTCGTGGTCTCGCGCGGCGAGCCGCACCTGCCGACGGTCGCCCCGGAGGCGTGATCCCCTGCTCCCTCGCGCACGGCCCGCGCGCGTGGCAGAGGAGGAACGCGGCGTCCGGGCCGCGGGAGGAGTCGTTTCCATGGCGGGGCGTTTCGAAGGCAAGGTCGCGGTCGTCACGGGAGCGGCGGGCGGCATCGGGCGTGCGACGGTCGCACGCTTCGCGGGCGAGGGCGCACACGTCGTCGCGATCGACCTCGACCCCGTCGCGCTGGAGGAAGTCGCTCTCCAGGCCTCGTCGCTCGGCACCGAGGTGCTCGCGGTCGCGGCCGACGTCTCGGACGCCCGGGAGACCGCGCGCTGGGTCGCCGCGGCGACGGGTCGCTTCGGCGGGTTCGACGTCCTGTTCAACAACGCCGGCATCGAGGGCGTCGTCGCCCCCTTCGAGGAGTACCCCGACGAGGCCTTCGACCGGGTGATGGCGGTGAACGTGCGCGGGGCCTGGCTCGCCATCAAGCACGCGCTGCCGGTGCTACGCGCCCGTGGCGGCGGCTCGATCGTGAACACGTCGTCGGTCGCGGGTCTTGCCGGCAACCCGCTCGTCTGCGCCTACGTCGCGAGCAAGCACGCGCTGATCGGGCTGACCCGTGCCGCCGCAGCGGCCGGCGGCCCGGTCGGGGTGCGGGTGAACGCGATCTGCCCGTCCCCGGTCGACACCCGCATGATGCGCTCGCTCGAGGAGGGCTTCGCCCCGGGCGCGCCCGAGGCGGCGCAGGCGATGATCTCGGCCCGGATCCCGCTCGGCCGCTACGCCACGCCCGACGAGGTCGCCGCGGTGGTCGCCTTCCTCGCGAGCGACGACGCCCGCTTCGTGAACGGCGCCGTCTGGACCGTCGACGGCGGCATGACGGCGGTCTGAGGAGCGGCATCGTGGACGCTCGACCCCTGTCCGGACTGCGCGTGCTCGACCTGGGCCAGGTCTACAACGGCCCCTACTGCGGACTGCTGCTCGCGGCGCAGGGCGCGGACGTGGTGAAGGTCGAGCCGCCCGGTGGCGAGATCGTCCGCCGCCACGCGATCTCGCCCGGCGGAGCGAGTTACTCGTTCCTCATGCTGAACTCGGGCAAGCGCGGGATCGTGCTCGACCTGAAGGACCCGCGCGGGCGCGAGGTCTTCCTGCGGCTGGTCGAGCGGGCCGACGTCGTGCTCGAGAACTTCCGCGACGACTCGGTGATGCGCTCGCTCGGACTCGGATGGGACGTGCTGTCGGCCGCGAACCCGCGTGTCGTCCTCGCCTCGGGCCGCGGCTACCGGGCCGGCAGCGCCTACGAGAGCTTCGGCGCGATGGACTTCACGGTGCAGGCGATCTCCGGCCACATGTCGGTGACCGGCTTCCCCGACCAGCCGCCGGTCAAGGCCGGTGCGACCCTCTGCGACATGCTCGGCTCGACCCACCTGTTCGCCGCGATCCTGCTCGCACTGCGCGATCGCGACCGCACCGGGCGCGGGCGCGCGGTCGAGGTCCCGATGCTCGACGCGACCTTCCCCGCGCTCATGGCCTACGCCTCGCCCTACCTCGAGACCGGCGTCGACCCGGGCCGCACCGGCAACCGCCACTCGGTCCCGGGCTCGAGTCCCTACGGCATCTACCCGACGACCGACGGCTGGGTCGCGGTCATGTGCGTCACCGACGCGCACTGGCGCGCGTTCTGCGACGCGATCGGAGACCGAGAACTCGCGTCGGACCCTGCCCTCTCCACCGGCCGGGCCCGCGCGGCGCAGCGCGACCGCATCGACGAGCGCCTCGCGCGCTGGACACGGACGCGCACGCGCGACGGGGCGATCGCGACCTTCCATGCCGCCGCGGTGCCGTGTGCGCCGGTGCGCTCGCTCGCCGAGGCGGTCGACGACCCCTACCTCGAGGAGCAGGGCCTGCTGCGACGCGTGAGCTACGAGGGCTGGGGCGAGGTCCGGGTGCTGGGCAGCCCCGTCCAGCTGCGCGACGACGACGCACGGCACGCCGACCCCACGCCCGTCACCGCGGCACCGCGGCTCGGCGAACACACGGACGAAGTCCTGCGCGACTGGCTCGGGCTCGGCGACGACGGGGTCGCGGCGCTCCTGCCGAAGCGCACGGCCTGATCCGGGGAGCACGGCGCCGTCGCGGCCCCGGCCCCGCGAAGGAGCGAAGGCCCCGACGGCCGCACGCCCGGGCCTGACGCGTTGCCGCTCAGGTCGCCGGCACCGTCGCGAGGAAGTCGAGCACCGCCGCGTTGAAGACCTCGGGGGTCTCGAAGTTGAAGCCGTGGCTCCCGCCCGGGATCTTCACGAGCTTCGCACCGGGGATCTCGCGGGCGAGGACGTCGGAGTTCGAGGGGTCGACGAGTCGGTCCGCGTCCCCCGTCAGCACGAGCGTCGGGACGGCGATCCGGTGCAGCCGGTCGGTCGCGCGGTGGCCCATCACGGCCGAGACCTGGCCGAGGATCGCCTCCATGCTGAAGCCGTGCTGCATCGCGCCCGCGAAGACCTGCATCAGCTTCGGCAGGTCCGTCTGGATGAACTCCGGGTTGAACACCGTCGGCAGCATCTGCTGGACGAACGAGAGCGGATTCAGGCTCGCGACGTCGATCGAGATCTCGCCGTCGGTGCGCACCTGCCCGCCGAGCTGGCCGACCATGAAGCTGCGGCGACTCTCGACCGTCGCGTCGGGCTCGGGATAGGTGCACGCGAGCACGAGCGCCGACACGCTCTCGGGGTACCGGAGCGCGAGCTCCTGGGCGATCATCCCGCCCATCGAGACGCCGAGCACGTGCGCGCGCCGGATGCCGAGCGCGTCGAGGAGCCCCTTCGCGTCGTCCGCCATCTGGTGGATCGAGTACGGGCCCGCGGGCTTGGACGTGCGCCCGACGCCGCGGTTGTCGAACGCGATCGCGCGGTACCGCTTCGCGAAGTCGGGAAGCTGGAAGGCCCACGCCGTCGAGTCGGTCGCGAGGCCCATGATCATGAGGAGCGGGGTCCCGCTGCCGTGCTCCTCGTACCAGACCTCGATGTCGCCCACTCTCGCCGTCGCCATGGAACCGCTCCTCTCGCGCGCGCCGCCGCGGGAAGACGCGGCGGTCGTCGCCGAACCGTAGCGGATTCGCCGAGCCGAGCGAAGCACCCGCTGGACACCGCGGCCGCCGTCGTGGTTCGCTCGGCGCGGAGGAACTGCGACATGGACTTCCACGATCCCCGCGGCGTCTTCGTCGGCCGCGACATGGGCGGACGCGAGCACGCGATCGGCGCCGATCTCCTGCGCCACCACGCCGCCGGCACCGGTGACCGGCTCGGCTGGCGCGGCGACGAGCCGCTCGCGCCCGGCGCCGACGCGCCGGCCCTGCTCTTCCACTCGGAGGTCTACGCCGAACTCGGCTGGTACCTGCCGAACATCTTCGGCAACCTCCACGCCCGCCAGGAGTGGGAATTCTTCCACCCGATGCGGGTCGGCGAGCGCGTCCTCACCCGTTCGACGGTCGTCGAGCGCTACCGCAAGCGCGACCGCGACTACGTCGTGAACGAGGTGCTGATCACCGACCGCGACGGCCGGTGGCTGCAGCGCAGCCGGACCCACCAGAGCTTCCTCGCCGAGGACGGGCGCGGGAGCGGTTTCGCCGTCGACCGCGACCGGGAGAAGCGCTCCGACCGCAACTTCCGCGTCGGCGAGGGCGACGGCCCCGACCTCGAGCCGATCGAGCGCGCGATCACCCAGGAGATGTGCGACGCCTTCTCCGGGCCCGGCCGGAACTACCACAACGACCGCGAGATGGCGCTTGCCCTCGGGTTTCCCGACGTCGTCGTGCAGGGGATGATGTCGATCTGCTTCGTCTCGGAGCTCATGACGCGCGCCTTCGGCGAGGGCTGGCACCGGGGCGGCAAGCTCGACCTCCGGCTGGTGAACGTGGTCTGGGGCAGCGACGTTCTGCGGGTGCGCGGACGCGCACGCGAGGAGTTCCCCGAGGGCGACAAGACGCGCGTCGTCTGCGACGCCTGGTGCGAAAAGCCCGACGGGGTGAAGACGCTCGTCGGGACGGCGAGCGCGCTGCGCTGAGCGTTCGACCGCGGCCCCGGGCCGTGGCGACGGGCGCCGCACGGGCACCGCGCCGGTCGGGGCTGCCGGGAGGGCAGCGCGCTGCGCGGGACCCGCTCGAGCGAGTCGAGCGGGCCGTCGCGACCTCCGGTCAGCGCCCCTTGTAGACGGCCTTGCGCTTCTCCTTGAACGCGCGCGGTCCCTCCCGCGCGTCCTCGGAGGCCGAGACCGGGATGCCGATCTCGAGCTCCTTGCCGAGCGCGGCCTCGATCGAGAGCCCGCTCCCCGCGAGCACCGACTTCTTCACCGCCTGCACGGCGAGCGGGCCGTTCTCGGCGAGGATCGCGGCGATCCGGAGCGCCTCGGGCAGCACCTGCGCGCGCGGCACGACGCGGTTCACGAAGCCGATGCGATGCGCCTCCTGCGCCGTGATCGGCTCGCCGGTCAGCAGGATCTCCATCGCGATCGCCCAGGGGATCTGGCGAACGAGCCGCACCGTCGAGCCGCCCATCGGGAACAGGCTGCGCTTCACCTCGGAGATCGCGAGCCGGGCGTCGTCGGCGACGACGCGGATGTCCGTCGCCTGCAGGATCTCGGTGCCGCCCGCGTAGGAGTGGCCGTTCACCGCGGCGAGCAGGGGCTTCGTCACGTCGTAGCCGCGCAGGAGCCCCTTGAAGATGATGCCCGGGTCGGCCTTCGCGCGCTCGTCCCACTCGTCCTTGGGCGGCTTGAAGCCCTGCATCATCGGGATGAACTCGCCGAGGTCGGCGCCCGCGCAGAAGGCCTCGTCGCCGGTGCCGGTCAGGATCGCGCAGCGGACCTCGGGGTCGTCGTTCACGTCCTGCCACGCGTCGGAGAGCCGGCAGAGCATCTCGGCGTTCATCGCGTTGCGGACCTGCGGACGGTTCATCCGCACGATCGCGACGCCGTCCTTCTTCTCGTAGACGACTGCGGGTTCGGACACGGGAGTCCTCCTGTTCAGAGCTCGGCGGCGAGGATGCCGATCGAGAAGTACTGCGCGCCGCCGCCGTAGGCGTGGCCGAGAGCCGTCTTGACCCCGCCGACCTGGTGCTCGCCGGCCCGGCCCATGACCTGGAGGGCCGCCTCGCCGAAGCGCAGCATGCCCGAGGCGCCGATCGGGTTCGTGTTGAGCACGCCGCCCGAGGGGTTGATCGGCAGGTGGCGGCCCATCTTCTGGTCGCCGCGGTCGACGACCTTCCAGCCCTCGTTGAGCGGAGCGAAGCCCAGGTTCTCGAGCCACATCGGCTCGTACCAGGAGAACGGCACGTAGATCTCGGCGACCTGGATCTCGTTCCACGGGTCGCGGATGCCGGCCTTGTCGTAGACCCACTTCGCGCAGGTGCGCCCGGCGAGCGGGCTCACCTGGTCGCGTCCGGGGACGTACATGGGCTCGGTGAAGGTCGCGCCGGCCTTGAGCCACGCCGGCTTGCGCGGGCCGCGCCGCGCGTGGTCCTCGTTCGCCATCACCAGCGCGATCGCGCCGTCGGAGGACGGGCAGGTCTCGAGAAAGCGGATCGGCTCCCAGAGCATCATCGAGTTCAGCGCCTCCTCGACCGTCATCGGGTCGCGGAGGTGGGCGTACTCGTTGCGGCCGGCGTTCTCGCGCGCGTTGGCCGCGACCACCGCGCCGATGTGGCCGGGGGCGCCGCTGCGCGCGATGTAGGCCCGGCAGTAGGGCGCGAAGAAGCCGCCCGCACCCGCGACCATCGGCTGGGTGAACGCGTAGTTGGGCGACAGCGCCCACATCGCGTTGCCCTCGGACTGCTTCTCGAAGGCGATCGTCAGGATGCGGCCGTAGAGGCCCGAGGCGACGTGGGTCGCCGCCGTGAGAGCGGTGGTGCAGCCGACGGAGCCCGCCGTGTGGACGCGGATGATCGGCTTCAGGTGCGCGCCGAGCGCCCCGGCCAGGTACTGCTCGGGCTGCATGATGCCCTCGAGCGGGTCCGGTGCCTTGCCGAGCACGATCGCGTCGATGTCGTCGTGCTCGAGGCCCGCGTCGAGCAGCGCACGGTCGACCGCCTCGCGCACCATCTCGGCGACGTTCACGTCGGCGCGCTTCGAGGTGTGGTGAGTCTGGCCGACGCCGACCACCGCGACCGGGCGCTTCATGACCACCTCCGCTCGGTGCCGAGCACCCAGACGATGTTCTGCTGCAGTCCGTGTCCGGCCGACGCGTGCACGACCGCGCGCTTCGCACCCGGCACGCCGCGCTCGCCGGCGCGGCCCGACAGTTGCCGGAAGCCCTCGGCGAGCCGCAGCAGGCCCGTGTTCATGAGCGGGTTCGCACACTGCGCGCTGCCCGACGGGTTGATCGCCGGGCCGCCCTGGGCCCGGGCGCTCGCGGGAAGCCCGAGCGCATCGCGCAGGATCAGCTCCTCGGCCGGGTTCGTCGAGCCGAGCTCGACGACGTCGGCCGCCGACGCGGAGGCGAGCCCCGCCATCTCGAACGCGTTGCGTGCGGCGAGCGTGGTGCTCTCGCTGCGGGAGAGGTCGCGGGAGCCGAGCGCCTGCAGCTCGATGCGGTGGTCGACGCCGTGGATCCAGGCCGGGCGGTCGCAGATCTTCTCGGCGCGCCCCTCGACCGCGAGGACCATGCAGGTCGCGGTCTCGCCGATCGGCGCGAGGTAGCCCTCCCGCAACGGCTTCACCGCCCAGGGCGTCGCCATGAGCTCCTCGGGCGTCGCCGCCTCGCGCAGCTGCCCGTCGGGGTTCTTCGCCCCGGCGGCCCGGTTCTTCGAGGCGATCTCGGCCAGCGCGCGGTCGTCCGCGCCGCTGCGCGCCATGTAGGCGCTCGCCTGGAGCGCCGCGGTCGAGGTCGGGTCGAGCCCGATCGCGGCCGCATAGAACGGCTCGAGCTGGAGGTTCAGCACGTGGGAGGGGCTTCCCTCGGAGGTCTTGCCGAAGCCGCAGACGATCGCGACCTCGCTCTCGCCGGCCTGCATCTTCACCCAGACGAGGTGGGCCGCCCAGATCGCGTCCATCTCGACGTGGGAGTCCTGCACCGGCGGCCACGCGCCCATGACTTCGAGGACCTGGCTGAAGCTGAAGGCGCGGCCGTCGACGTAGTCCGACGACCCGGCACACTGGTAGTCGACGTCGGACCGCTCGAGCCCGGCGGACTCGAGAGCCGCCTGGACGACCGGGTAGAGCATCTCGGGGCCGGTGTGGTGCTCGTCCGCGGCGACGATCGGCGCCTGCGCGAAGCCCACCACGGCGACGTTGCGGAGCTTGGTCACGTTCACCTCAGAGGCGGTGGATGAAGCTCTCGAACGGCGCGTCGGGCTCGCCGGTCGGGCGGAAGTAGCGGATGTCGGTGTGGTCGCCCTGCCGCTCGCCGTCGGGCTTCCAGACGGCTTCGACCCGGATGCCCATGTGCACGTCGGCGGCGGCGCACTCCTGGATCAGGCTGTACAGCGAGACGTCCGCGCCATCGAGGGCGACCGAGGCCACGACGTAGGGGATCTCGATTTCGCGTCCGTACACCGGCACGTTCACGACGCAGAAGGTCGTGACGATCCCGCGGTGCGGGAGCTCGACGAGCTCGTCGCAGGGCGCGAGGGTCTCCGGCGACGCGATCACCGGCGGCACGAAGACCTTGCCGGACTTCGAGCAGCGCGAGCCGAGGATCTTCTTGTCCTTCAGCGCGCGCAGGTAGAGCGCCTTGTAGTCGCCGGCGTAGTAGTGGTACGGCAGGTTCAGGTTCGTGTCGATGTACTTGACGCGTTCCTTCGGCGGTTCGCTCATCGGTTCCTCCCGCTTCGCGGCCGGATCAGTCGACGATCTCGAAGGCCTCGATGTCCCGGATCGTGCCCCTGCGCTCGCCGTCGGGAGCCCAGGTCGCACGCACCCGGCTGCCGACCCGAAGGCGGTCGAGCCGATCGAGGACGACGTGGGCGAGCGCGGTGTCGGCGCCGTCGAGCTTCACCAGCACGAAGGCAAAGGGCTCGGACGAGGGGTGCAGGCCCTCGATCGGCCGGGTCACCTCCGCGACCGCGGTGACGACGCCCGTCTCCGCCACCTCCACCCACTCGCCACCGGCCTTCGCATCGACCTCGGAGTAGGACTGAGGCGGTACGACGACCCCCTGCCGGGAGACCCGGAGGCCCCAGATCTTCTTCTGGTCGCGCAGCCCCGCCAGGAAGCGGCCGACGACCTCGCCCGTCGAGCGCTTGTACGGGAACTCGACGTTCATCCGCTGGCTCATCGGCTCGATCGTGGCGGGCTTCGGGAAGGTCTTCACGATGCGAGGCTCCTCTTCCTCCACCCCGGGCAGGCCGGGGAGGACGGGACGGGCGGGTCGACGGGCGGGAGGGTCGGACGTCGCGGGCAGCGGGACGCCGACCGGGCGCTCCGGGAGTACTCGACCGAACGTTCGCTCGTCAAGGAGAGCGGGTCCACGCCGCGCCTTGACGGGTCCGCCTGCACCTTCATATCGACGAGGCGCGCGGGGATGGCCCGCATCGAGTCGGCCGACGAACACGCGGGATCCCCCACGGTCGACCCGCCGACGGAAGGAACCCGACGATGACCGGAACCGCGAACCCGACCACGCTCCGACGGCGCCCCGCCCGGCTGTTCGTCGCGGCCCTGCCCGCCCTGTTTCTCGCTCTCCAGCTCGCGGCCTGCGGCGACTCGAACTCGCTCCCCGCCGTCGCCGTGGCCGACCCGGCGGCGCCCGGCCCCTACCCGGTCGGCGTCAGCCGGGTGATCCTGTTCGACGCGGCGCGCGGCCGCACGCTGCAGACCGAGGTCTGGTACCCGGCCGACGAGTCGGCGCGCGGCCTGCCGCCGGCGCCGGCGCAGAGCTACCTGCCGCCCGAGCTCGCCTTCCTCGCGGACAACGCGACGATCCAGCTGGTCGCGGTGCGCGACGTGCCGATCGCGTCCGGCGGGCCGTTCCCGCTCGTCGCGTTCTCGCACGGCTCCGGCGGCATCCGCTTCCAGAACCCCTTCCAGTGCGAGCACCTCGCGAGCCACGGCTACGTCGTCGCGGCGCCCGACCACCAGGGCAACACCTACTTCGACGCGAGCGAGTCGATCCCGGCGCTGCGCATCGACCGCCCGCTCGACATCCGGTTCGTGTTCGACGAGATGACGCGCCTCTCGCAGGACCCGTCGTCGGCCTTCGCCGGCTGGATCGACCTGTCGCGGCCGTTCGGCGTGACCGGCCATTCCTTCGGCGCCTACACGAGCGTCGAGGTGGCGAACCAGGATCCGCGCGTCGCCGCCTCCCTGCCGATGGCGCTCACCGGGGTGATCGGCCCCGATTACACGGCTGCGACGATGCTGCTGCTCGCGACCGAGGACAAGACGATCGGCGAGGACGCGAACCAGGAGATCCGCGACACCTACGACGTGCTTCCCGGGCCGCGCTTCCTCGGCGAGTTCCCCGACGGCGGGCACTACAGCTTCAGCTTCGCCTGCTACCTGGGGCTCGGCATCGGCAACCGCGACGGCTGCGGCGAGGGCAAGCGCTTCGCCGACGGTTCGACCTTCACGTTCGTCGAGTCGACGCTGGTGTGGGACGTGGTCGACACCTATTCGATCGCGCTCTTCGGACGCTACCTGAAGGGGATCCGCGAGTACGACGCGGTGCTGGCGACGAACGTCGCGCCCGGGATCATGGACTGGCAGGCCGACCTGCGCTGACGCGCGTCTTCGCGCGGAACGCGTCGGCCGCCGAGGCCGACGCGCCGCGCGGGCGCGAGGTCGGCGCGCGATGGACCCGACGCCCCGCCACGCGGCGCGACCCGCGGGTCACTCCGCGCGGCGGACGAGAACCAGTTTCGCGGGCCCCTGGTCGAAGGACGCGACCTCGACCCACCCGGGGTCGTGGAGGCGCGCAGCCGTCCACGCCTCGCGCGTGAGCAGGATCGCACCCGGGGGCGCCCCGGCGAGCGTCCCGGTCTCGTTCAGCGGCGCCTCGCGCCCGAGGTAGAAGAGCAGCGGCGCGAAGACCTCCTCGTCGAGCCCCTGGAGGTGGATCGGCTCGTCGGACCGGAGAGCCGATCGAAGTCCGTCGGCGGTCGCGCGCTGCGAGCCGCCGCGGCACTCGCGCTGCTCCTTCCACGGCAGCCAGAACAGGTTCACCAGCACGAGCACGCCGCACGCGGCGAGGAACGCGCGGCGCGCGTCGATCCCGCGCCAGCGCACGTCGAGCGAGCGCACCCAGGCCGCGAGCAGCACCGCCGCGGCCGGCCAGACGGGCAGCAGGTAGGCGCGCCGCTTGTACGCGGCCGCCGAGAAGAAGACCACGGTCACGAGCCAGAACACGGCGAGCAGGCGCAGCACGGCGCGGCCTCGCGCGGCCGCCGCGGCGTCGCCCGCGGGCAGTCGCCCGGCGAGCGCGAGCGCGACCGCCCACGGCACGAAGAAGCTGATCGGAGCCGCCCCGAAGAGGATCGGCACGACGTAGTACCAGGGCTTCATCGTGCCGAGGTCGCCCGAGAAGCGGCGCAGGTTTTCCCACTCGACCTGGCGCTGCAGGAACTCGAGCCGCCCCGACCACCAGCACGCGACGTAGAACGCGGAGGCGACGATCGCGCCCACGAGGAGCGGCCCCGGCCGCAGCAGGGCGAGGAGGTCGCGCGGCCGGCGCTCGAGCAGGAGGAACAGCGTGATCGCGGCACCCGGCACGAGCGCCCCGACCGGGCCCTTGGTCAGCACCGCGGCACCCATCGCGAGCGCGAGCAGGTAGAGCCACCCGGTGCCGGCGCCCGCGCGGCGGGCTTCCCCGCTCGCGGTGGTGCGGTCGTCCGCTCCGCGCGCGCCGAGCCAGCCGACGAAGGCCGCGAGCGCCAGCGTCTCCCAGGCGGCGAGCGCCATGTCGACGCGGCCGAACCGTCCCTCGCCGACGAAGGGCGTCGTCGCCGCGAGAGCCAGCCCGGCCAGCGCGGCTGCGCCGGCACCGAGGGCTCGCGCGGAGATCCACATCGCCGCGGCCGCGGTCACGAGCGCCCACGCGGCGGACGCGAGGCGCACGCTTCCGCCGGTCGTCTCGACGAGCCCGAGCGCGCGCTGCAAGGCGACCGCGCTCCAGTGGAACAGCGGCGGCTTGAAGGTCGGCTGCCCGCTGTTCTGTCGCGGGAAGAGCCACTCGTCGTGGCTCGCGATCCGCTGCACGACGAGCGCCTCGACCGCCTCGATTCCGGTGCAGACGTCGGCCGCGCCGA
>JAFMJW010000272.1 GCA_017853315.1 Alphaproteobacteria bacterium | reverse complement strand
CACCATCTGCATGATTCATCCTCCATGTTGACCCGAGGCGCACCAGCGCCCCGGTCTCGCCGCCTTCGCCGACGATCGCGCCCCCCCGCACCCGCGCCGCCGCGGCGTCGCGCGCCGCGTCGCGCGTGATCGCCTCGGGGATGAACAGGAGGCAGGACGGCGACCGGCAGCCGCGACCGTCGGCCCAGTCCTCCGCCGCGCAGATCTCGCCCCGGGCGAGGCGGTCGGGCGCGCTCCACGCGGCGATCGGGAGGAAGGCGAGCGGGACGACGGCGGGGCCGGGGCAGTCCCCGCCCTGCGCCAGCGCGTCGATCGCGGCCTGCACCACGCGGGCGTTGCGTTCGAGCGGGTCGAGCATGAGGCTCGCGCGCCAGCGCTGGTCGTCGAGGCGGTCGAGCAGCATGAGGGTCGCGAGCGCGACGAGAACCGCGCGCCCGAGCAGCCCCGAGCCGGGGAGCGCGCGCGAGACGCGCACCGCCGCCCACGCGCCGAGGGTCGCCAGCACGACGGTCGCGACCCACAGGAAGCGCGTGAAGAACACCATCGGCCGGATCGCCGCGAGCCCCAGGTAGGCTGCGACGAGCAGCGCGGGCACCGCGAGGAATCCCGCCTCGCGGCGCCGCGCCGCGGAGTCCTGCCCGGCGGCGCGCGCGAGGAAGAACGCGAGCCCGAGCACGACGAGCGGCCAGGTGCGCGAGAAGATCGTGCCGCCGAACCACTCGACCGCGACCAGCCGCAGCGTCGCGGCGACGCCGAGCGGGACGCCCTGGGCGACGCGCACGAAGAGCTCGTGCTGGTCGGGAAGCGCGAGCGCGCCGAACGGCCCGGCGCCCAAAAGGACGGAGGCGAGCATCGCCGAGGCGGGGAGCGCGAGCAGCGGGAGGGCCGCGGCGACCGCACGGCGCGCGAGCGGGACACCCGGCAGGAGCAGGATCGCGGCGCCGCAGGCCGCGGCGGTCGGCTTGCACAGGGCGGCGAGCAGGATCGCGAGGCCGGCCGCCAAGGCGCCGCCGTCGAGCAGGGCGAGGATCGCGCCGAGCAGGAACACGCCGGCCTGGAGATCGGCGCTCGAGCGCAGCGTGAGCACGTTGCGCATCGGGTCCAGCACGTAGAGCCCCGCGGCGAGCACCGCCGTCAGGCGCCCGAACAGGCGGTCCGCGATCGTCCACAGGAGCGCACCGCCCGCGGCCGCGATCGCGACCTGCACGAGCATCGCCAGCGTCGGATCGCCGAGCGGGCCGAACAACAGGACCGGCAGGACCTTCGGCACGGTGTAGCCGAACGGCACGGCCGCACCGCCCGCGAGCTGACGCCCGTAGACCAGGTAGGAGAGCAGATCGGGGTCGAACCGGGACGCGGGCCAGGCCCGCGCGCCCGCGAGGCTCGCGACCACCACCGCGAGCGTGGTCGCGACCGCGCCCGCCCGGGACGGCGGTCGCGCGGTCGCGCTCACGGAAACGTCGCCTCGGGGGGCTCGAAGGCCATGCGGTCGCTCTCGCGTAGGCGAGCGAGCACCGGCGCCATTTTCTCGGAGCGGCGCACGAAGACGAGCGAGGCCGGGTCCGAGTACACGTACTCGAAGTCGGGGCGCTGGAAGAGCCGCGACTGCACGCCGGTCGAGCGGCGCACGACGACCGCGTCGGTCGGCCATGCGTCGAGCAGCCGCTCCCAGCCGGGAGTCCCCTGGCGGAACGCGAAGTAGTCGCGGATCACGTCGTCGGGGTAGACCGTCTCGAAGCGCCCGTCGATGAACACCTTCGAGCCCGGGGGCAGGTGCCAGATCGCGTAGGAGCCCCACTCGAAGGGCACGGCGACGTTCCCGGAGATCCCCGCGTGCCGCAGGAAGGCCATCGCGTCGACCGGGAAGTCGATCCGGGCGTAGCGGATCGCGACCCCGTCGCGCGCGAGCGTCCGCACCCAGCCCCCGAGCTGCCAGAGCGAGATGGCCAGCAGCCCGCCCGCGACCGCGAGCGCGACCGGCCGGCGCGGCACGGTCGACGGCGCCCAGAGGCCGGCGCGGATGCGGAGCCACTCCGCGGTCGCGACGACGAGCGGGCTCGCGAGGACCGCGAAGAGCACGGTGTGGCGCTGGTGGCGGAAGGAGGCGAGCGCCGCGATCACGAGGAGCGGCGTTCGCCAGTCGGCGACGACGCGCGCCGCGGGTGTCGAGCGGCGTGCCCGCCAGAGGAATCCGAGCGCGACGGCCGACGCGGCGGCGAGCAGCTTGAAACGCAGGAAGTGCGACGAGAAGATCTCGACCGGCTCCCACTCGCTGATCTCGCCGTGCAGCCCGAGCGTGCGCAGCAGGAACGCGAGCAGGCCCGGGCCGTCGGGATTCACGAGCGTGACCGCGGCGCACGCGGCGGTCGCGGCCGCGGCGATCCCCGCCTCGGCCCGGGTCGGCCGCTCGTCGCCGGACCACGACGGCTCGGGGAAGATGCGTCGCAGCAGGACGGCGCCGGCCCAGCAGCCGACCTGGAAGAGCCCGACCAGGAAGCCGCCGTGGGAGTTCACCCACGCGAGCAGGAGGAGCGGCTGCACCGCGAGCTCCCATCCGACGCGGGGCGCGGCACCCGCGGAGCGACGAAGCCGGAGGTCTGCCCGGGCGAGGAGCGCGCCCTGCACCGCGAGCAGCAGGATCGTCGCGAGCTGCGGCCGGAACATCATGCCCGGCGCCATCACCGCCATCGTGAGCACGAGGCCGACGGCGATCACGAGCGGCGGGATGCGGGCTCCCGCGAGCAACTCGGCCTCGATCGTGCCCGCGGTGTCCCACAGGGCAGCGATCGCGAGCGCGCCGACCAGGAGTTTCAGTGCGACGAGCAGCCGCGCACCGCCGGCGTTCCAGGCGCGCGCGAGGGCGCACTGCGAGAGCCACTCGTGATTCACCAGCGGAGCGCCCGCGGCCGTGTACGAGACGTCGTCCGTCCGGGGGAACGTCCCCTCCTCGCAGATCAGGCGGCCGTAGCGGACGTGCTGCCAGAGGTCGGGGTCGGCGACCCTTGCGCCGAAGAAGTGGAGGAAGGAAGTGAAAACGAAGAGGAGCGCGAGGGCCCTGCCCCCGCGCTCCTCCATCCATTCTCGTCGCCTCGAACTTCGTCCTGTCGGGGGCATCGACCCTCCGGGACCTCCCTTGACGGGGTCGGTCAGGCGATCCTGCCGACCCCGCTCAGGAGAGAGATCACGGCGCGTTCTGGAGTCCGCCGTTGGCCGAGTCCCAGTTGTAGGTCTTGTCGCCGCTCGCGTGCGAGGCGTTTGCCGCGAAAGCCGCGGTGTCGGCCGACGAGACGGTCACCGCCACGCCAGGGCTCTGGCGGAAGCCGGTCAGGTTGGCGAGAGTGCTGGTGTAGGTCGAGTTCGCGGCGAAGTACGCCTCCTCGGCCGTCGCCAGGTTGCGCAGGTCGGACGACGCGCGCGCGTTGTAGCCCTGCTTGCGGTACGCCGAGAACTGCGGAATCGCGATCGCGGCCAGAATGCCGATGATGGCGACGACGACCAGAAGCTCGATCAGGGTGAATCCTCTCTCGTCCTTGTGCTGAAGCATCGTGTCTTCTCCTTCCGCCCGGCGTGGGGTCCGGGGCCTTGCGTCCGTGTGCCGACGTCGATTCGCCGGCTCTGGCAGAGTGGAAAGCAATCCCGGTGCCAGTCGCCCACCCCCCGGGGGGGACCCTAGGGCAAGGCGCTGCCGGGTCTCATCCTCCTTCGAAACCCGATATGCAAGCGATCGGAGAATCCTAGGGGAGCCGGGCAGGTTCCCCGCTCGGGGGGGCCCCTCCCTGCGAGCCCCCGCACCCGCCCCTACGGATCCCATGCGGCGATTTCGTCTTCGAGTGACGATTTTTCGTCGAAGCCGGCTCAGGCGGGCTCCGCGTCCTCCCGGAGCAGGGTCTCGCCGTCGCGAACCGACATCGCCCTGCCGACGGTCTCCACCACCCCCTCGGGCACGTCGACCCGATCGAAGAGGAACCACGCACCCTGCGTGCGCTCCGGCGTCACGTCGACGACCAGGTAGCCGCGGTGCTGGAGGTCGGCCCACTTGATGTGAGGGTTGGCTGCCCGAACGGTGGGGACGAAGGAGTTGTCGATCCCGGGGATCCCGGGCGAGGTGACGCTGGTCGCCACGAATTCGACGCCGACCGCGCCGCGGCCGGTCGCGGGGTCGTAGGACGCCGGGTCGTTCGGGTCCTCGGCGAGCTCGTTCGCCCACGAGGTGTGGATGTCGCCCGTCAGTACGACGAGGTTGGACGGATTCTCGCGCCGGACCGCGTCGAAGAACCTGCGGCGTGCCGCGACGTAGCCGTCCCACTGGTCGGGGTTGAGCGTCACGCCGCCGCCCTCGGACTCCGCGCC
>JAFMJW010000048.1 GCA_017853315.1 Alphaproteobacteria bacterium | reverse complement strand
GGCGTCGGCGTCGGGGCCGCAAGCGGCGTCCCGCCGGGCGCGACCGTTGCGGTCGGGGCCGGGGGCCGCACCGCGAGCGCCGGGCCGCCCTGCTTCGCGTCCGCGGGCGCGACCGCCGGTGCGACCGCGGACGCGGGAGCACCGGCCTGCGACGCCGCGCCACCCGGTGCGCCGAGCGGCAGCCGCACGGTCTGGTCGTCGCGCGCGACCTCGCCCTCCTGCAGGCCCTTCCCGACGAAGATGCCGAGGAAGAAGCAGAGGGCGGAGCCGAGCGCGAAGGTCAGGATCAGCCCCAGCACCTCGAGCCAGCCGAACTCGAACCGACGACCTTCTCGCGCCATCACATCCGCTCCGGGGCCGAGACCCCCAACAATCCCAGTCCGGCCGCGATCGTGCGCCGGACGAGGTCCAGCAGGGCGAGTCGCGCGCCGACGCGGGCCGGGTCCTCGTCGCCGAGCACCCGGTGCCGGTTGTAGAACCGATGCAGGTTCGCCGCGAGCTCCTGCAGCCAGAACACGAGGCGGTGCGGCTCGAGCTCGCGCGCGGCGAGCTCGACGACCTCCCCGTAGCCCGAGAGCTGGCGGACGAGGTCGATCTCCTCCTCCTCGACCAGCGGGGCGAAGGCGTCGGCGCCCGCGTGCGGTGCCGCGGCGACCGCCCCCGCGGCCTCGGCCTGGGCGAACAGGTTGAAGATCCGCGCGTGCGCGTATTGCACGTAGAAGACGGGGTTGTCCGCCGTCCGCTTCTTCGCGAGCTCCAGGTCGAACTCGAGGTGGCTGTCCGACTTGCGCACGAGGAAGAAGAATCGCGCGGCGTCGGGCCCGACCTCGTCGAGCAGCTCGTCGAGCGTCACGTACTCGGCGCGGCGGGTCGACATCTTCACCTGCTCGCCGAAGCGCGTGAGCGTCACGAACTGGTAGATCACCGGGCGGATCGGCGCGACGTCGTGTCCGAGCGCCGAGATCGCCGCGACGACCTCGCGGTGCTCGTCGATGTGGTCCGCGCCGAGCACGTCGACGATCGCGTCGTAGCCGCGCGCGAGCTTGTCGAGGTGGTAGGCGACGTCGGGCAGGCGGTAGGCCGGCTCGCCCGAGCTCTTCACGAGCACCCGGTCCTTCTCGAGTCCGACCCGCTCGCCGCGCAGCCAGATCGCGCCGTCGCGCTTCTCGGACAGCCCCTGCTCGGCGAGGCGCTCGAGTACGCGCTCGATCGCGCCCGACTCGTAGAGGGAGTCCTCGTTGAAGTAGCGGTCGAAGCGCACCCCGAGGCGGTCCTGCGTCGTGCGGATGTCGGCGAAGATCGCCTCCTCGGCCGCGTCGCGGAAGGCGTTGCCCTGGTGGTCGACGAGCCCTTCGCCGTGTCGCTCGACGAGCCCGCGGGCGACGTCGCGGATGTAGTCGCCCTGGTAACCGTCCTCGGGGAACTCGAAGGGCCGGCCGAGGAGTTCCAGGTAGCGAGCCCGGACCGACGCGGCGAGCACCTTCATCTGCCGCCCGGCGTTGTTGAAGTAGTACTCGCGCTCGACGCGGTGCCAGGTGCCCTCGAGCAGCCGGGCGAGCGTGTCGCCGAGCACCGCGTTGCGGCCGTGGCCGACGGTGAGCGGGCCGGTCGGATTCGCGCTCACGAACTCCACCTGCACGAACCGCCCCTGGCCGATCGGGCGCACGCCGAGGGCCGGATCCTCGCGCAGCGCGGCGGCCTCCTCGTGCCAGAAGCGCGGCGAGAGGCGGACGTTCAGGAACCCGGGCCCGGCGATCTCGGTCTCGCGGATCCACCCGCCCGGGTCCTCGATCCGCCGCAGCAGGATCTCCGCGATCGCCCGGGGAGCCTTGCGCTCGGGTCGGGCGAGCGCCATCGCGGCGTTGCACGCGACGTCGCCGTGCTGTCTCTCGCGAGGGACCTCGACCGAGCCCTCCGGCAGGGTCGCCGTCGAGAGCTCGCCGGCCGCGTGAGCCGACTCGATCGCTCGGCGAAGCAGCGATTCGACCCGCCGCTTCACGACCGTGCCCGCTCCCGGGCGTCTCCGCCCGCGCGCATGCTCCTGAACCGACCGTGTTCCTGCGACGTGGACGGCACGACGGAGTCGGTACCGGCCGCGGGCGGGAGGGTCAAATCCCGCGTGTCGCCCCGCGCGGAGCGCGGAGCGGACGGATCTTCTCGAACGGCGACGCCGCGTCGCGGACGACGCGCGCGCGCCGGGTCGCTCCGGCGCTCAGCCCGCGGCTGCGCGCGCGCGACCGGCCTTCGCGCCCTCGGCCGCGGCGGGCCTGCGGGCACGGCGCTTCTTCTCGGGCTCCACGCTCTCGGAGGTGCCGGTGAGCTCGATGATCGACATCGATGCCGCGTCGCCGGGGCGACGGCCGAGCTTCACGATCCGGGTGTAGCCTCCCGGGCGGTCGGCGAACCGCGTCGCCACGTCGGAGAACAGGCGCTGGACGACCGCCTTGTCGCGGATGACCGCGGCCGCCCGGCGGCGAGCCGCGAGCGTACCTTCCTTGCCGAGCGTGACCATCCGGTCGGCGAGCTTGCGAAGCTCCTTCGCCTTCTCGTCGGTCGTCCGGATCCGGTCGTGCCCGAGGAGCTCGGTGACCAGGTTGCGGTAGAGCGCCGCGCGGTGGGACGGGCTGCGCCCCAGCTTCCGGCCAGACTTCAGATGTCGCATGGAACCGTCACCCTCTCCGTCACAGCGTCCGGGCTTCGCCCGACCGCCGCTCGCGCTCCAGCTCCTCGCGCGACGGGAAGCCCTCGATCTTCATGCCGAGGGAGAGCCCCATGCCCGCGAGCAGTTCCTTGATCTCGTTCAGCGACTTGCGGCCGAAGTTCTTCGTCTTGAGCATCTCGGCCTCGCTTCGCTGCACCAGCTCGCCGATGTAGCGGATGTCGGCGTTCTGGAGGCAGTTGGCCGAGCGCACCGAGAGCTCGAGCTCGTCGACCGTGCGCTTCAGATTTTCGTTCGTCGAGCCCACGATCTGGACCTCGCCGGAAGGCGCGGTCTCCTCGGGCTCCTCGAAGTTCACGAAGACGGTCAGCTGGTCCTGCAGGATGCGCGCCGCGTACGCGAGCGCGTCCTCGGGGCGGCGGCTGCCGTCGGTCCACATCTCGATCGTGAGCCGATCGTAGTCGGTCCGCTGCCCGACGCGGGCGTTCGTCACGACGAAGTTGACCTTGCGGACCGGCGAGAAGATCGAGTCGATGAAGATCGTGTCGACCGGGACGCCCTCTTCCTTGTTGCGCTCGGCGGGGACGTAGCCGCGGCCGGTCTTGACCGTGAGTTCCATGCGGAGCGCGCCGCCCCGTGAGACGGTCGCGATCGGCTGGTCGGGGTTCAGGATCTCGAGTTCGGGTCCGGCGACGATGTCGGCCGCCGTCACCTGCTTCTCGCCCTTCACGTCGATCTTCGCGGTGACCTGGTCGTGACCGTCCTGGAGGTTCAGCCGGATCTCCTTCAGGTTCAGGACGATGTCGGCCACGTCCTCGGTCACGCCGGGGATCGTCGAGAACTCGTGCATCGACCCGTCGACGCGCACCGCGGTGATCGCCGTCCCGCGCAACGACGAGAGGAGGATGCGACGCAGCGAATTCCCGAGCGTCGTTCCGAAGCCCCTCTCGAGCGGCTCGAAGTCGAACTTCGCGTGGGTGGCCGAGTGCTCCTTTTCGTCGATCTCGAGCTTCCTGGGGCGGGTCAGCTCCCGCCAGTTCTGCTGGAATCCGTTCACGTCGTTCCTCGCTTCGCCTGCTTCGCCGTCCGGTTCGCCTTCGGCCGTCCCGGGGTCACTTCGAGTACAACTCGACGATGAGGCGCTCGTTGATGGGCATGGTGAGCTCGGCGCGCTGCGGCAGCGCCTTCACCGTGCCCGAGAATCCCTCGCGGTTGATCTCCAGCCACTCGGGCACGCCGCGCCGCTGGGAGAGTTCGAGCGCCTCCTGGATGCGCGCGACCTTCTGGCTGCGCTCGCGCACCGTGATGCGGTCGCCGACCTTCGTGAGGAACGAGGGGATCGTCACCGTCCGCCCGTTCACGGCGATGTGGCCGTGGCGGACGAGCTGGCGCGCCTCGGAGCGCGAGTTCGCGAAGCTCATCCGGTAGACGATGTTGTCGAGACGGCGCTCGAGCGTCACGAGGAGGTTCTCCCCGGTGACGCCGCGCGAGCGCTCCGCGAGCTGGAAGTAGCGGCGGAACTGGCGCTCGAAGACGCCGTAGATCCGCTTCACCTTCTGCTTCTCGCGCAGCTGGATGCTGTACTCGGAGAACTTGTGGCGCCCCTGGCCGTGCTGGCCGGGCGGATAGTTGCGGCGCTCGATCGCACACTTGTCGGTGAAGCAGCGCTCGCCCTTCAGGAAGAGCTTGATGCCCTCGCGACGGCAGAGGCGGCAGACGGAGTCGGTGTTGCGTGCCATGTCCTCAGACCCTCCTGCGCTTGGGCGGGCGGCAGCCGTTGTGCGGGATCGGCGTCACGTCGCGGATCATCGAGATCTGGAAGCCGGCCTGCTGGAGCGACCGGAGCGCGGGCTCGCGTCCGCCGCCCGGGCCCTTCACGAGCACGTAGACCGACCGCATTCCCATGTCGGCGGCCTTCTTGGCGGCATTGCCGGCCGCGAGCTGGGCCGCGAACGGGGTACCCTTGCGGGAGCCCTTGAAGCCGACCGAGCCGGCGCTCGCCCACGACACCACCCCGCCGGTCGGGTCGGTGATCGTGATGATCGTGTTGTTGAAGGTCGAGTGAATGTGGACCACCCCCTCGGAGACCGTGCGCTTGCCCTTCTTGCGCTTGGGTGCGGCCGCGGGGGCCGCTCCCGTCGCGGGGGCGCCCGTCTCGGCCGGGGCGGCGGCCGCCTCTGCGGCCTCGTCCTGCTTCGTCGCCATTCGAATCGTCTCCTCGGGGGCCTCAGCCCTTCGACGGGGCCTGCTTCTTGCCGGCCACCGTGCGTCTCGGGCCCTTGCGCGTGCGCGCGTTCGTGTGGGTGCGCTGGCCGCGCACGGGGAGGTTCTTGCGATGACGCAAGCCCCGGTAGCAGCCGAGGTCCACGTAGCGCTTGATGTTGAGCGTCACCTCGCGGCGCAGGTCGCCCTCGACCTTGTACGCCTGGTCGATGACGCGCCGGATGCGCTGGAGGTCGTCGTCGGACAGTGCGTCCGTCGAGACGCCGAGGCCGACGCCGGCCTCCTCGCAGATCTTGCGAGCCGTGCTCCGGCCGATGCCGTAGATGTAGGTCAAGCCGATCTCGATCCGCTTGTTCCTGGGAAGGTCGATGCCAGCGATGCGTGCCATGCTCGGACTGCCTCTCCTCGTTCCGCGCCGTTCGCGCTCAGCCCTGCCGCTGCTTGTGTCGCGGGTTCTCGCAGAGCACCCGCACCACGCCCGAACGGCGGACCAACTTGCACTTCGGACAGATCTTCTTGACGGACGCGCGCACCTTCACGATTCGACTCCTCGACTTCTCACTTGACGCGGTAGGTGATCCGCCCCCGGCTCAGGTCGTAGGGCGAGAGCTCCACGGTGACCTTGTCCCCGGGAAGAATCTTGATGTAGTGCATCCGCATCTTTCCCGAGATGTGGGCGATGATCTTGTGGCCGTTGTCCAGGGCCACGCGGAACATGGCATTCGGCAGGGACTCCTGCACGACGCCGTTCACCTCGATCGCATCTCCCTTCGGCATGAGTTCCTTCTAGGCCGCCACGGTCAGGATTTCGGGGCCCTCGGGCGTGACCGCCACCGAGTGCTCGAAATGGGCCGCGAGCCTGCGGTCCAGGGTGACGGCCGTCCAGCCGTCGTCCAGGACCTCGACCTCCCATGTTCCCTCACACACCATCGGCTCGATCGCCAGCACCATCCCCTCCTTCAGTCGGGGGTTCTGGCCGGAGGCGACGTAATTCGGCACCTGGGGCTCCTCGTGGAGCCTCTGGCCGATCCCGTGGCCGACGAAGGCCCGGACCACCCCGTAGCCGTGCGACTCGGCGTGGTCCTGGATGGCGCGGGAGACGTCCCGGATCCGGTTGCCGAGACGCATCTGCTCGATGCCCCTGGACAGCGAGTCCGCGGTGACCTGCATGAGCCGATCGGCCTCGGCGCTCACCTGCCCGACGCCCACCGTGACCGCCGCGTCGCCGTAGTAGCCCTTGCGGACGACTCCGAAGTCGAGCCCGATGATGTCGCCTTCCTTCAGCACCCGCCGCGGAGAGGGCATGCCGTGGACGACCTCCTCGTTGATCGAGGCGCACAACGCCGACGGGTAGACCCGCCCGGCGACGGCATAGCCCTTGAACGCCGGCACGGCCCCGGCCTTGCGCGTCCACTCCTCGGCCATGCGGTCGAGGTCCCAGGTCGTGACGCCGGGCTCGACGGCCTCGCGAAGGCGGACGAGCACCTCGGCCACGACGCGGCAGGCGGCGCGGATCAGGTCGATCTCCTCGCGGCTGCGCAGCACGATCACGCGGGCGCCCCCTCGAGTTCCTCGACGACGCGGCGGAACACTTCGCGGCTCGAGCCCGTGCCGTCCACGGAACGCAGCACGCGTCGCTCCCGGTAGAACGCCATCAGCGGCTCGGTCTCCTTGTGGTAGACGTCGAGCCTCGCCTGGATGATGTCCTCGCGGTCGTCGTCGCGCTGGTAGAGTTCGCCCCCGCAGCGGTCGCAGACGCCCGCCTTCGCGGGCGGGCTCAGGGTCACGTGGAACATCGCGCCGCAGGCGCGACAGGTCCGCCGTCCCGAGAGGCGCCGCACGATCTCGTCGGCGGGCACGTCGAGGCTCACCGCGCGCATGGGCACGTGCTCCGCCGCGAAGATCTCCTCGAGTCCCGCGGCCTGCGGAATCGAGCGCGGGAAGCCGTCGAGCAGCACCCCGGGCGCGCAGTCCCCCTGCGAGAGGCGCTCGCGGATGACGCCGAGCATGATCTGGTCCGGGACGAGCTCACCCTTGTCGATGTACTGCCGGGCCCGGCCGCCCAGGTCCGATCCCCTGCCGATCTCGTGGCGCAGGATCTCGCCGGTCGAGACGTGCGGCACCGCGAAGTGCTTCGCGAGCAGGGCGGCCTGCGTCCCCTTCCCCGCTCCAGGCGGGCCCAGGAGGACCAGGCGGAATCCGGTTGCCGACATGGAGCCGTGCGTCCCTAGCCACGACGACCGCGCAACCGGCCACGCTTCATGAAGCCCTCGTAGTTGCGGGTGAGGAGGTGGGTCTCCATCTGCGCGACGGTGTCCAGCGCCACGCCGACGACGATCAGGAGGGCCGTGCCGCCGAAGAAGAACGGGACGTTGAACTGGCGGATGAGCAGCGTCGGGAGGATGCAGATGGCCGCGATGTAGATCGCGCCGCCCAGCGTGATCCGCGTGAGGATCCGGTCGATGAAGTCGGCCGTCTTCTTGCCGGGACGGATCCCCGGGATGTAGCCGCCGACCTTCTTCATGTTGTCGGCGACCTCGACCGGGTCGAAGGTGACGGCCGTGTAGAAGTAGCAGAAGAAGATGATCAGGGCGACGTAGACGAGATTGTAGAGCCAGCTTCCGGGCTGCAGGAGCTCGACGAGCCGGTCGGCCGCGGGATGCTGCACGAAGCTCGCGATCGTGCCCGGGAACATGAGCAGCGACGACGCGAAGATCGGCGGGATCACGCCGGCCGTGTTGATCTTGAGCGGCAGGTGGGAACTCTGGCCGCCGTACATGCGGCGCCCGACGACGCGCTTCGCGTACTGCACCGGGATGCGCCGCTGCCCGCGCTCGACGAAGATGATCGCCCAGATGACGAGCAGCATGAGAGCGAGCACGAAGAGCACGGTGAAGAGCGAGAGTTCGCCCTCGTTCATGAACTGGAAGGTGGTCGTGATCGCCGACGGCAGGCTCGCGACGATGCCCGCGAAGATGATGAGCGAGATGCCGTTGCCGATGCCGCGCTCCGTCACCTGCTCGCCCAGCCACATGATGAAGGCGGTGCCGGCCGTGAGCGTGATCATGCTCATGAGGCGGAAGCTCCAGCCGGGGTTGAACACGACTCCCCCGCCGCCCGGCGCCTGGATCTGCTCGAGCCCGATCGAGATGAACAGGCTCTGGATGAGCGCGAGCAGGACGGTTCCGTAGCGGGTGTACTGCGTGATCTTGCGACGGCCGGCCTCGCCCTCCTTCGAGAGTCGCTCGAGGGACGGCACGACGACCGTGAGGAGCTGCAGGATGATCGACGCGCTGATGTAGGGCATGATGCCGAGCGCGAAGATCGAGAAGCGCTCGAGCGCGCCTCCGGAGAACAGGTTCACGAGCCCGAACACGTTGCTCGACGCCTCGCGGAAGAAGGCCCCGAGCGCCTTGCCGTCGATGCCCGGCGTCGGGATGGCGACCCCGACGCGGTAGACGGCGAGCATCGCGAAGGTGAAGAGCAGGCGCTTCTTCAGCTCCTCGACGCGCAGGGCGTTCGAAAAGCCCGTCGTCACGCGACGACCTCGGCGGTCCCGCCCAGCGCCTCGATGGCCTGGCGGGCCGAGCCGCTGAACGCGTGGGCCTTCACCACCAGCTTGCGGTCGAGCTTGCCGTGCCCGAGGATCTTGACCGGCACGCCGCGGCCGCCGCCGAGGCCCGCCGCGGCGAGCGCCGCCGGGTCGACGGTCGAGCCCGCGTCGAAGCGCGCGAGCGCGGCCAGGTTCACGACCGCGTACTCGCGGCGGAACGGCGAGGTGAAGCCGCGCTTGGGAAGGCGGCGGAGGATCGGCATCTGGCCGCCCTCGTAGCCGCGCGGCGAATTGCCGCCCGAGCGGGACTTGCGACCCTTGTGGCCGCGGCCGGCGGTCTTGCCGAGCCCGGACCCGGGTCCACGACCGACGCGCTTGCGGGGCTTGCGGGAGCCGGGAGCGGGGCGAAGCGACGAGAGATCCATGGTCAGGCCACCTCTTCGACCCGGATCAGGTGGGCCACGGCCCGGATGCGCCCACGGGTCTGGGGCGTATCCTTCACGACGCTCGAGGTGCCTCGCCTGCGCAGGCCGAGGCAGCGCAGCGTCGCGCGCTGCTCCTTCGTGCCGCCGATCTCGCTTCCGGTCAGCGTCACGCGGTAGCCCGAGCCCTTGCCGGGCCCGGCGCTCATGCGGCGCACGACGTCCTCGACCGTCTTCTGCTTCGCTCGCGTCCTGCTCGTCGCCATCGCCTTGCCTCTTCCTTCCGCCGGACCTTCGGTGGCTCGCGCCGCCTCAGGCCCCCGCGCCGAGCTGCGCGACTTCCTTGCCGCGGCTGCGGGCGATGTCCTCCGGCGTGCGGAGCATCGCCAGAGCCGTGACCGTCGCCCGGACCATGTTGTGAGGGTTGTTCGACCCGATGCACTTCGTCAGCACGTTCTGGATGCCCGCCGCCTCGACGACCGCGCGGACACCGCCGCCCGCGATGACGCCGGTGCCGTCCCCGGCCGGGCGCAGCATGACGCAGCCCGCGCCGAACTCGCCGGTCACCTCGAAGGGAATCGTCCCCTCGATGAGCGGCACGCGCATGAGCGACTTCTTCGCCTTGTCGATGCCCTTGCGGATCGCCTCGGGCACTTCCTTGGCCTTGCCGAGACCGAAGCCCACGTGGCCGGCGCCGTCGCCGACCACGACGAGCGCGCCGAAGCGGAACCGGCGCCCTCCCTTCACGACCTTGGCGACGCGGTTGATGTGGACGACCTTCTCCTTGAGCTCCAGCCCATGGGGGTCGATGCGATCGGCAATCGTCACTCGCACGAATTCATCTCCTCGGTCAGAACTTCAGCCCGGCTTCGCGGGCCGCCTCGGCGAGGCTGCGCACGCGGCCGTGGTAGAGGAACCCGTTGCGATCGAAGACGACCGTCTCGATCCCAGCGGCACGCGCCTTGGTGGCGACCAGCCGGCCGACCTTCTGCGCCGCGTCCTTGTTGCCGCCCTTGCCGGCGACTTCCGCCTTGAGCTCCGGCGAGAGCGTCGAGACCGCGACCAGCGTGCGGTTCGACTCGTCGGAGACGACCTGGGCGTACATGTGGTTCGAGCTGCGGAAGACCGTCAGCCGCGGCGTGGCGTCGGTGCCGCGCAGCCGCTTGCGGACGCGCGCCTGGCGCAGCTTCCGTCCCCGCGATCTCACGTTGGTCAGCATCGGTTCTTCTCTCTTCCGTCCGCGGGGATCAGGCCGCGCCGGCCGCCTTGCCGGACTTCCTGCGGATCTTCTCCTCCGCGTACTTGATGCCCTTGCCCTTGTAGGGCTCCGGCGGGCGCAGCGCGCGGATCGCCGCCGCGGTTTCGCCGATGACCTGCCGGTCGTTGCCTTCGAGGGTGATCGTCACCTGCTTGTCGACCTTCGCGTCCACGCCCGCGGGCAGCTGGAAGAGGATCGGGTGCGAGTAGCCGAGCGTCATGAAGATCATCTTGCCGCGCATCTCGGCACGGTAGCCGACGCCGCTGATCTCGAGCGTGCGGGTGAACCCGGAGCTCACGCCCTGCACCGTGTTCGCGAGGTTCTTGCGGACGAGCCCGTGGAGCGAGCGCTCCTCGCGGCCGTCGCCCTTGCGCGACACGACGATCTCGTCCCCCTTCTGCTCGACCGAGACGCCCGCAGGGAGCGCGACCTTCGCCGTGCCCTTCGGACCCTTCACCTCGACCGCAGCCGGCTTCACGGAGACCGTGACGCCCTGGGGCACCTTCACCGGCTGACGCCCAATCCGCGACATGATCGATTCCCTTCCTCTTCCGTTCTCGCCCGTCCCGCCTGGGGGCCGGTCACCACACCGCGCAGAGGACCTCGCCGCCCACCTTGCGGGTGCGAGCCTCGTGATCCGCGATGACCCCGAGAGGGGTCGAGAGGAGCGCCACGCCGTAGCCGCGGCGGATCTTCGGCGCCGAGTCGGCCCCGACGTAGACGCGCAGGCTCGGGCGGCTCACGCGACGGATGCCGGTGATGACCGGGCGGCGCGCGGCGTCGTACTTGAGCCCGACGCGGATCTGCTTCGACGGCCCCTCGCCGACCACGCTGAAGTCGCCCAGGTAGCCCTCGGCGACGAGCGCGCTCGCGATGCGCTCCTTCATCTTCGACCAGGGAATGTCGACGCGCTCCTTGCGGGCGAGGTTGCCGTTGCGGATGCGCGTCAGGAAGTCTGCGATCGGATCGGTCATCATGACTGGTTCACCTCGGCGGGCCTACCAGCTCGCCTTGGTCACGCCCGGGATCTGGCCCTTCAGGGCGAGATCGCGCAGGCAGATGCGGCAGAGCTTGAAGCGGCGATAGTACGCATGCGCACGCCCGCAGGAGAGGCAGCGATTGTAGGCGCGGACCGCGAACTTCGGTGGGCGCGCCGCCTTGATCCTCAAACACGTCTTGGCCATGGGTTCTCCGCCTAGCTCCGGAAGGGCATCCCGAAGGCCTTCAGCAGCGCCTTGCCTTCGCTGTCGGAACGCGCGGTGGTGACGATCGTGATCGTCATGCCGCGCACCTTGTCGATCTTGTCGATGTCGATCTCGGGAAAGATGATCTGCTCGGAGATGCCGAGCGAGTAGTTGCCGCGGCCGTCGAAGCCCTTGTCGCTCACGCCCTTGAAGTCGCGGACGCGAGGCAGGGCGACGCTCAGCAGGCGGTCGAGGAACTCGTACATCCGGCTGCCGCGCAGCGTGACCATCGCGCCGATCGGCATGTTCTCGCGAAGCTTGAAGTTCGCGATCGCCTTGCGCGAGCGGGTCACGACGGGCTTCTGGCCGGTGATCGTCGCGATCTCCTGGACGGCCGAGTCGAGCGCCTTCACGTTCTGGATGGCCTCGCCCAGCCCCATGTTGATGACGATCTTCTCGAGTCGCGGGACCTGGAGCGGGTTCTTCGCGCCGAGCTCCGTCTGGAGCGCGCCCGCGATCCTCTCCTGGTAGGTCGTCTTCAGTCTCGGAACCATTGGATCTTCTCTCGTCTCCCCGCGCTCGCTCAGCGGTCGATGATCTCGCCGCAGCGCCTGCACGTGCGCGCCCGGGCCCCGTCGTCGAGCCGCTTCGCGCCCACGCGCGTCGGCTTGTTGCAGCGGTGACACACGAGCATGAGGTTCGAGACGTCGATCGGGGACTCCTTCTCGACGATCCCGCCCACCTGCTGCGGCCCGCTCCCGCGGCGGTGCCGCTTCACGATGTTGAGGCGCTCGACCGTCGCCCGGTTCTTCTCCGGGATCATCCGGAGGACCTTGCCGGTCTTGCCCTTCTCCCGGCCCGCGATGACGAGGACGGTGTCGCCCTTCTTCAAGCGGGACGGGACGCGGGCCGGCCGCTCGCCGCTCCCCGCCTTGATTCCGGTCTTGGCTCCCATGGTTTCCCGTTCCCCGTCAGATGACTTCGGGCGCCAGCGACACGATCTTCATGAAGCGCTTGGCCCGGAGCTCGCGGGCCACCGGCCCGAAGATGCGCGTGCCGACGGGCTCGCGCGCGTTGTCGATGAGCACGGCGGAGTTGTTGTCGAAGCGGATGTAGGAGCCGTCGGGCCGCCCGACTTCCTTCGCCGTGCGCACGACCACCGCCTTGACGACGTCTCCCTTCTTCACCTTGGAGTTCGGCGTCGCCTCCTTCACCGCGGCGACGATGATGTCGCCGAGCGAGGCGTAGCGACGGCGGCTGCCGCCCAGCACCTTGATGCAGAGCACCTTGCGGGCGCCGCTGTTGTCGGCCACGTCGAGCAGTGTCTCGGTCTGGATCATCTCATCCCCCTCAGACCGCGGACTTCTTCAGGATCGTGCGCACGGCCCAGCGCTTCTCCTTGGAGACGGGCCGCGTCTCGACGATCGTGACCTGGTCGCCGACGCCGCAGGCGTTGCGCTCGTCGTGCGCCTTGTACTTCTTCCGGGCACGCAGGTACTTCTTGTACTTCGGGTGCTTGACGAGCCGCTCGACGACGACCACCACGGTCTTGTCCATCTTGTTCGACAGGACGACGCCGGTGCGCTCCTTGCGATGTCCGAGCATGATCAACGCCCCGCCTTCTCGCGCCGGATCGTGAGGACCCGGGCGAGGTCCCGGCGCACCATCCGCGCCTTCATCTTGTTCTCGACCTGGCCGGTCGCGCCGCGCATGCGAAGGCGGAAGAGCTCCTCGCGGACCTCGGCCTCCTTCGTCGCGAGCTCGTCGGGTCCGAGGTCACGGATGTCCTTAGGCTGCATGGGCACCTCGCTCGATGAACTCGGTCGGGATCGGGAGCTTGTGGGCCGCGAGGCGGAACGCCTCCTTGGCCACCGCCCGGTCGACTCCCTCCATCTCGAAGATCATGCGGCCGGGCTTGATGACGACCACCCACAACTCGGGATTGCCCTTGCCCTTGCCCATGCGGGTCTCGGCGGGCTTCTTCGTGATGGGCTTGTCGGGGAACACCCGGATCCAGACGCGGCCGCCGCGCTTGATGTGGCGGGTGAGCGCGATTCGGGCGGCCTCGAGCTGCCGGGCCGTGATCCATCCGCGGTGCATCGCCTTCAGGCCGAAGTCGCCGAACGACAGCGACGACCCACGGTAGGCCGTGCCGGCATTCCGGCCCTTGTGCATCTTGCGGAACTTGACGCGTTTCGGGGAGAGCATCTGCCGTTCCTCGCCTCAGGCGCCCGTTGCCTGGCGCGCTTCCTCCGCGCGCGACAGGACGTCGCCGTGCATGACCCACGCCTTGATGCCGATGATCCCGTAGGTCGTCTTGGCCTCGGCGAAGCCGTAGCCGATGTCCGCGCGGAGAGTGTGAAGCGGGACCCGCCCCTCGCGGTACCACTCGCGGCGGGCGATCTCGGCGCCGCCGAGCCGACCGGACGCCTGGATGCGGACGCCCTGCGCGCCCATGCGCATCGCGCGCGCGACGGCTTCCTTCATCGCGCGGCGGAAGGCGACGCGGCGCTCGAGCTGCAGCCCCACGTTCTCCGCCACGAGCTGCGCGTCGATGTCGGGACGGCGCACCTCGATGATGTTGATGTAGGTCTCGCGGCCCATGAGCTTGCCGAGCTCGGACTTGAGCTTCTCGATCTCGGCGCCCTTCTTGCCGATGACGATGCCGGGCCGCGCGGTGTGGATGTTCACCTTCGCCTTGGCCGCGGCGCGCTCGATCTCGATCTTCGAGATGCCCGCGTGGTACAGCCGCTTCTTCAGGAAGCGGCGGACCCGCAGGTCCTCGTGCAGCTGCTCGGCGTAGTCCTTGCCGGCGACCCAGCGCGAGTCCCAGCCCTCGATCACGCCGACCCGGAAGCCTCTCGGATGCGTCTTCTGTCCCATCGGCGCCGTCCTACTTTTTCTCGCCCACGACCACCGTCAGGTGGCTCGAGCGCTTGAAGATGCGGGTGGCGCGCCCCTGGGCGCGCGGGAGGCTGCGCTTCGCCGTCGGGCCCTCGTCGACCCAGGCGCGGCGCACGATCAGGTCGTCGACGTCGACGTTGCCGACGTTCTCCGCGTTGGCGACGGCCGAGCGCAGCGTCTTCGCCAGGATCTTCGCCGCCTTCTTGGGCGTGAAGTCCAGCACGTTGAGCGCGTCGCCCACGGCGCGTCCGCGGATCAGGTCCGCGACGAGCCGCGCCTTGCGGGGCGCGATCCGGACGAAACGGGTGGTGGCTCGGGCTTCCATGACCGTCACCTCGAGACCGAGGACTTGGTGTCGGACTTCTTGTCGCCCGAATGCCCGTAGAACGTGCGCGTCGGGGCGAACTCCCCGAGCTTGTGACCGACCATGTTCTCGGTGATGAACGTCGGGATGAACTTCCGGCCGTTGTGCACGGCGATCGTGTGGCCGATCATCTCGGGCACGATCGTCGAGCGCCGCGACCAGGTGCGGATCACGCGCTTCTCGCCGCTGGCGTTCAGGCCGTCGACCTTCACGGTGAGGTGGTGGTCCACGAAGGGACCCTTCTTGACCGAGCGAGGCATCGCTTCCCCTACTTCCGCTTGCGGCGCTGCACGATGAACTGCGTCGTGCGCTTGTTGCGCCGGGTCTTGTAGCCCTTGGTCGGGAGGCCCCACGGCGAGGTGGGATGGTTGCCCTTGGAGCGGCCCTCGCCGCCGCCGTGCGGATGGTCGACCGGATTCATCGCCGTGCCGCGCACGTGGGGGCGGAAGCCGAGCCAGCGCATGCGGCCCGCCTTGCCGATCGAGACGTTCTCGTGCTCGACGTTCCCCACCTGGCCGATCGAGGCCGTGCAGCCGAGCAGCACCTGGCGCTGCTCGCCCGAGGGCAGCTTCACCAGCGCGTACTCGCCTTCCTTCGCCATCAGCTGGGCGGCGCCGCCGGCGCTGCGCACGAGCTGGCCGCCCTTGCCCTTCTTCAGCTCGATGTTGTGGATCATCGTGCCGAGCGGGATGTCGCGGAGCGCGAGGCAGTTCCCCGGCTTGATGTCCGCTCCCTCGCCCGCGACCACCGTGTCGCCGACCGAGAGGCCGACCGGGGCGAGGATGTAGCGCTTCTCGCCGTCGGCGTAGGCCAGCAGCGCGATGCGCGCCGAGCGGTTCGGATCGTACTCGATGCTCGCGACGCGCGCGGGCACCTGGATCTTGTCCCGCCTGAAGTCGATCACGCGGAACCGGCGCTTGTGACCGCCGCCGCGGAAGCGCAGCGTGATCCGGCCGTTGTTGTTGCGGCCGCCGCTCTTCGAGAGCGGACCCGTGAGGGTACGCGGGGGCTTGGCGCCCGGGGTCAGCGTCGAGGTGTCGAACGCGGTCGCGAAGCGGCGCCCCGGGGAGGTGGGCCTGTAGCTGTTCGCCGTCTTGCGCATCACGCCCCCTCGAAGAAGTCGATTCGCTGGCCTTCGGCGAGCGTCACGTAGGCCTTCTTCCACGCCGGCTTCTGGCCGACGACGCGACCGACGCGGCGCTTCTTGCCGAGCAGGCGGACCGTGCGGACCTTCAGGACCTTCACCTTGAAGAAGGACTCGACGGCCTCGGCGATCTCGACCTTGTTCGCGCCCAGACGGACGCGGAACAGGACCTGGTTGCCGAGCTCGTTCACGAGCGTTCCCTTCTCGGTGACGAGCGGGGAGTCGATGATCTCGGAGTAGTGCCTCATGACGCCACCCGCTGGGCCAGCGCGTCCACGGCGTCGCGCGTGAGCACGAGGCTCTTGTGGCGCAGCACGTCGACCACGTTCACGCCCTCGGTGCGGAGCACCCGCACTCCGGGCAGGTTGCGCGCCGCGCGCTCGAGCGCCTGGTTCTCGCCCGAGGTGACGATGAGCACGCTCCTCTGGAGCCCGAGCGCACCGAGCATCTCGACGACGCGCTTGGTCTTCGCCTCCGGAAGCTCGATCCGGTCGACGACGAGCAGGGCGCCCTCGCGCTGGCGGTCCGCGATGACCGCGCGCAGGGCCGTGCGACGCGCACGGGCCGGCATCCGCCACGAGTAATCGCGGGGCTGCGGGCCGAAGAGCGTGGCACCTCCCGCCCAGATCGGCGACCGCGTGCTGCCGGCGCGGGCCCGGCCGGTGCCCTTCTGCTTGAACGGCTTCTTGCCGCCGCCCGAGACCATGGCGCGGGTCTTGGTGGCGTGCGTGCCGGCCCGCCGGCTGGCCATCTGGCTCTGGACCGCCTCGTAGACGAGATGGCCGCGCTTGCGCTCGTGGAAGGAGGCCGGCAACTCGATCTCGCCGGACGACGATCCGCTCATCGAGCGGACGGTGGCGCGCATCGGGGCCGCGGGCTCCGTGTTCTTCTTGCGTCTCTCGCTCATGACGCCACTCACCCGGCCGCCGGACGGACGACGACGTAGCCGCCGCGCGGTCCGGCCACCGCTCCGCGGACGAGCAGGAGGTTCTGCTCGCCACGCACCTGGACCACGACGAGGTTCCGCGTGGTCACGCGATCGTTTCCGTAACGCCCGGCCATGCGCTTGCCCTTGAACACGCGCCCCGGGTACGACCGGTTTCCGATCGAGCCGCCGTGGCGGAAGTACTCGTGGGTGCCGTGGCTGCCGGGGAAGCCGCTGAACCGGTGGCGCTTGATCACGCCCGCGTAGCCGCGGCCCTTCGAGGTGCCCGTCACGTGAACGAGATCCCCGTCGTGGAAGAGGTCGCCGACCGCGATCGCGGCCCCGACCTCGAGGTCGTCGCCGCCGTGGAACTCCATGATCGCGTTGAAGGTGCCCTTGCCCGCGCGCGCGGCGTGCCCGACGGCCGCCTTGTTCTCGCGGCTCGGCTTGCTCGGGTCGAAGCCCACCTGGACGGCCGCGTAGCCGTCCTTTTCGGCGGTCTTGCGCTGCAGGACCGTGCACGGCCCGGCCTGGATCACCGTGACCGGAACCGATCGGCCGTCGGCGAGCAGCAGCTGGGTCATCCCCACCTTCCTGCCGAGGAGCCCGAGCCGCTTGCTCGCGGAGATCTCCTTCGCCGTGGCGTCGTTGTCAGACATTGGATCGTACCTCGGAGTCGGGTTCCCGGATCACTGCAGCTTGATCTCGACGTCCACGCCGGCCGCGAGATCGAGCTTTCCGAGAGCGTCGATCGTCTGCTGGGTCGGGTCGAGGATGTCGAGGAGCCGCTTGTGGGTCCGGATCTCGAAATGTTCCCGCGACTTCTTGTCGACGTGCGGCGAGCGGTTCACCGTGAAGCGCTCGATGCGCGTCGGCAGCGGGATGGGCCCGGCGAGCCGCCCGCCGGTGCGGCGCACGGTGTCGACGAGCTCGCGCACCGACTGGTCGAGCAGCCGGGCGTCGTACGCCTTCAGGCGGATGCGGATCTTGTCGTTCATGGGGCCTGGATCACTCGATGATCTTGCCGACCACGCCCGCGCCGACGGTGCGTCCGCCCTCGCGAATCGCGAAGCGGAGCCCCTCGTCCATGGCGATCGGGGTGATGAGCTTGACGGTGACCTTCACGCTGTCGCCGGGCATGACCATCTCGGTTCCCTCGGGCAGGGTCATGACGCCGGTCACGTCGGTCGTGCGGAAGTAGAACTGCGGGCGGTACCCGTTGAAGAACGGCGTGTGGCGGCCGCCTTCCTCCTTGGTCAGCACGTAGATCTGCGCCTCGTAGTGGGTGTGCGGGGTGATCGAGCCGGGCTTCGCGAGCACCTGGCCGCGCTCGATGTCCTCGCGCTTCACGCCGCGGAGCAGCGCGCCGATGTTGTCGCCGGCCTGGCCCTCGTCGAGCAGCTTGCGGAACATCTCGACGCCGGTGACCGTGGTCTTCTGGGTCGGGCGGATGCCGACGACCTCGATTTCCTCGCCGACCTTGACCTTGCCCTTCTCGACGCGGCCGGTCGCGACCGTGCCGCGGCCCGAGATCGAGAAGACGTCCTCGACCGGCATCAGGAAGGGCGCATCGACCGCGCGGACCGGCTCGGGGATGTAGGTGTCGACCGCCTCCATCAGCTTGTCGATGGCCGGCTCGCCGATGTCGCTCTTGTCGCCCTCGAGCGCCTTCAGCGCGCTGCCGCGGATGATCGGGATCTCCTCACCGGGGAACTCGTACTTCGAGAGCAGCTCGCGGACCTCGAGCTCGACCAGGTCGAGCAACTCGGCGTCCTCGACCGCGTCGACCTTGTTCATGAAGACGACGATGCGGGGAACGCCGACCTGGCGGGCGAGCAGGATGTGCTCGCGGGTCTGCGGCATCGGGCCGTCGGTCGCGGCGACCACCAGGATCGCGCCGTCCATCTGGGCGGCGCCGGTGATCATGTTCTTGATGTAGTCGGCGTGGCCGGGGCAGTCGACGTGCG
>JAFMJW010000271.1 GCA_017853315.1 Alphaproteobacteria bacterium | reverse complement strand
TCGAGGCACCCGTGGACGGCCCACGCGAGGATGCCCGGGAGCTCGGCGCGGAGCTTCGCGGCCAGCTCCGGGTCCCGGTCCTTCTCGGCGATCGTCACCGTCCACGGAACGAGCTTGACGCGCCGCCAGATCCCGCCGTCGACCCCGTGGATGACCGGCTTGTGGTTGCCCGCGGCGTGCAGGGTGTGCGTCGGCGTCATGTCCCAAAAATTCTCGTTCATGCGCCGGACGCTCACGACGTCCCCGCCCGTGATGTCCTTGATCTTCGCCTCGGCCAGCTCGGCGTTTTCTGGCACCTCGGCGCAGATCGCGAGGCGCTTGCCGTAGAGCCGCGCAAGCTCGGTAGGGTGCGGCTCGGCCCCGTTCTTCGGCTCGAACAGGAGGCTTCGGGGCGCCGAGCATGCGTAGTCGCCAAGGAGCGCGCGGATCGTCGCGAGGAAGGTGCTTTTCCCGTTCGAGCCCGTGTTTCCGTGGTGGAACACGAGGATGTGCTCGGCGGTCACGCCGGTCAGGGTGTAGCCGACCAGGCGCTGCAAAAACATGGTCAGCCCGAGCGAGCCTCGCATCGCCCGCTCGAGAAACGCGGACCAGAGGGGGGCGCGCGCGGCCAGGTCGTAGTCGATCTCCACGAGCTGCGTAATGAGGTCGTCTCGGTTGTGGGGCCGAAGCTCGCCGGTCCGAAGGTCCACGGTTCCGTTCGCGCAGTTGAGGGCCCACGGGTCGGCGTCGAGCTCGGCCATGCGGACGACGAGGCGCGTCTCGAGCCCCTTCGCGACGGCCTCCAGCTTCCCCTGGTTCTGCGACGTCGCGAACCAGAGCAGCAGCTTCGTCTCCCGCTTGAGGAGCGCCTCCAGACGCTCGATGCGGTCCTGGTCCTTCTGCGGGGCGAGCTTGAGCGGGCGAAGCTCCTCGGTCAGAGCCTTGATGCGCCCTCGGCACCGATAGTGCTCTTCGCGAGCAACGAGAACGGCCGCCCGAAGGACTCGCCCGCGCGCCCCGGTGAGCTCCCACCGCTTGCCCGACCACGCGAGCCACGCGCCCCACTCGACGCAGTAGCGATAGCCGCCGCCCTGCAGCCGAACGAACGCGTCGACGTTCGCCGCGTCGGTGTCGCGGGGGGCCTCGGCCTCCAGCATTTCGATGCTCGGAATCTCGGGCTCTTCGATGTGTCGAGCCTCGGGCATCTCCAGCATGTCGTCGTCGTCGAAGTCGCTCAAAGGATCCCTCTCAGTTCTTTGCACCACCGCTCGACCGTCGCCGACGGCTCCTCGCCGGCACGCGCACGCAGCACGAGGTGAGGCACGCCCCACGACACGCACCACGCGCGCCAGGCCTCTTGCCGGTCACGCATGCGGCCCTTCGCGGCCTTCGTCTCGATCTCGATGTGTCGGCCGCCGCGCACGATCGCCTCGGCGTCCCCCTGCCCCGGGATGCCGTTCACGAGCATCACCTCGCGGCCTTCGATGACGACCTTCCGCCGGATGATGTTGCGGCGGAAGACCCGGACCGTGGGGCAGACGGCCGGAGCGCGTCGGATGAAGAGGGCGAGGAGGTCGTTTTCGATCATGCCGCCTCCTCGCGGGCCTCGCGCTCGGCACGCTCCCGCTTCCTCCGCGCGACCGAGGCCTTCCACGCGTCGTCGTTGCGATAGTCCTGCCGGAGCGCCGCGACCCACGACGCCGACGGCTCCTCGCCGATCGCCTCGCGGTAACGGTGCATGACGGCCCCGGGCATCCACCCGCGGGAGCGGGCGAGCTTGTAGAGCCCCCGGAACTTGTCGAGCTTTTCGGCGTCGCCGGCGAGGTCGTCGACGGGAGAGAGCGATCGAAGCGCGAGGTCGACGGGCACGTCTTTCGACGGGTCGCGCTCAGGCGCCGCGGGGGCAGGCTGCTCGACGCCGCAGAACGGACACGACCGAGCGCCCGCGGCGATGTGCGCGAAGCACTCGGGGCAAACACGGCTCGGCGCAACGCCGGCCCTCGGGCTTTGCTTCGCGGTGAGGCTCCATTCCCGGTCGCGATGCGGCGCCCCGTGACGGTCCCAGTTTCCGCCGTGGTCCAGGATGATCGGCGTCTCCATCTCGTGCGGCCGCAGGATGCGCCCGGCCATTTGCATGTAGAGACCAAGGGATTTGGTGGGGCGCGCGAGAATAAGGCGCTTGCAGCTGGGGAGGTCCCACCCCTCGCAGAGAACGCCAACGTTGCTGACGAGGGTGGTCTCGCCCGACGCGAGGCGGGCCAGGATGGCGGATCGCTCGTCCTCGGGAGTCGTCCCGTCCAGGTGCTCGGCGCGCACGCCGGCCTCGCGGAACCGCTCGACGATGGCCATGGAGTGCGCCACCGACACGGCAAACGCGACGGTGCGCGCCGGCGGGTGCTTCGCCCATTGCGTGTAGATGTCACCTATCAGCGCGCCGCGGTTGACGGCCTCCTCGAGGTCCTTCGCGTTGTACTCGCCCGCGGTGGTGCGGACGGTGGAGAGGTCCGGAAGGAGCGGCGTGGAGTAGGCGCGGGGCTCGCACAAGAACCCTTCGGCGATGAGCTGCGAATAGCGCGCTCCGATGACGATCTCGTCGAACTGCGCGCCGAGCGGCTTCCCGTCACCGCGGATCGGCGTGGCGGTCAGCCCGACGATCACGGCCTTCGCGTGGCGCTCGAAAACGTGCGTGACGTAGCTCGGCGCGCCGCTCCGGTGGGCCTCGTCGACGAACACCAGGTCAAAGTCCGGTTGTTGGCGGTTCGCCAACGTCTGGATGCTCGAGACCTGGATCGGCTGCGTGGAGTCGCGCCGACGATCGCCCGAGCGGACGACGCCGACGGACGTGATGCCGAGGCGCGCAAAGGCGGTGACGGTCTGGTCAATCAGCTCTTTTCGGTGCGCAACGAACTGGCTCCGTTTCCCGCGTCCGAGCGCGGCGGAGATCATGGAGGCCGCGGTCAGCGTCTTTCCGGCTCCGGTGGGGAGCACGAGGAGCACGCGCCGCTTCCCTCGGCGGATGGCCTCGCGGATGGCCTGCACCGCGTCGACCTGGTAGGGGCGGAGCTGCGCCATCATCGGGCGAGCGCCTTTCGGAGCGGCCAACCTGCGTCGATGCGTCGGGCCAGCGCCGTGCGGGAAAGGCCGATGCACCGAGCCCACTCGGTGATAGTCCTACGCTCGCCGCGGAACGCGACGACGCGCGCGCGCCCGTTGGCGGCGCCGCGCCGCACGGGTGGCGGAACGTTGCCCTCGAAGAGGTGCTCGGGGCGAACGCATCGGCGATTGTCGCAGCGATGGCAGACGACGAGGCCCTCGGTGAGCGGCCGACCCGCGAGGATCAGCGCAAGGCGATGCGCCTTCTCGGTGCCCTCGGCTCGCGAGCCGAGCGAGATCACGCCGTAGCCGCGATGGTTCACGGCTCCGGTCCACTCCCAGCACCCTTCGCCCGGAGCCTTGCGGACCTTCGCCCAGAAGCGACGCTCGAGGGAATTCATCGGGCCGCCCTCGGCGCGTGAGCGAGCTTCCCCGGCTGCATCGTCCCGCGCTCCCGGGCCTGCTGGATTTTGCGGCGAAGATCGCGCTCGGTCCAGGGGGGTTGACACGTCTGGTTCCAGCGAGCCATGAGCGCGAAGGCGGTCGCGTCGTCGAGCCCAAAGCCGAGCACGAGCTTTTGAGCGACGACGAACGTATGCGTCGAGCCCCCCGAGCCGGAGATCGCCGGCCCGACGTGCTCCAGGTACGAGGCCGCACGGCTCGCGATGTCACCCGCCGCGTCCCCAAGAAAGAGTTGCGGCGCGGCGGGAGGCGGGGCCGCCGCCGGCACGGGAACGACGGCGGGCACCTGCCACGCGGGACCGTTGCCGACCGCGTGCAGGAATTCGCCGCCGGGGCGAACCGACGGCAGAAACCAAAGCCGCGACGGGTCGGCCGCCTTGTCGTCGGCCTTCGCCCCGAGCGCTTCCATGCGGCGCGCCGCGATGCCCTGCAAAACACGGTACTCGGCAGCGGTGATGGGGCGCGAAAGGAGGATGAAGGCCCGCGCGCGCCGCACCTCAGGAGTAGAACTCCACGTGGTGTGCATGACCGACGCGACGCCGGAGAGCGACTCCACAAGCGCGCCCCAGTCCAGCCCTTCGTCGAAGTCGAGCCCGACCGCGGAAACCGACTCCACACGGTCAAGCGCCCGTCGGTCGTCGCGGAAGGTGGCAACCGAAAGGCCCGCAACGGAGTGCTTGTCGGACGTCTGGACGGGCCGCGCGAGGCGGGCGCAGAGGGCAGGCCACGAGACGCGCACGCGGCGCCCTTGCGGGTCACGGAGGCTCGGCCAGTGGGTGACCTCGATCATGCGGACCGAAGCGCTTCCTGGCGCGCGAGGCACGCCGGGCACGTGTGGGTCATCT
>JAFMJW010000047.1 GCA_017853315.1 Alphaproteobacteria bacterium | reverse complement strand
CAGCGGCGGGCTGAGGGCCGCCCCGGGCGCGGTTCGCGGCTCGCGACCCTCGCCGTCGTCCCGCTCGAAGACCACGTCGAAGGTCATCGCGTCCCCGGCCGGCGAGATGTTGCGCAGCGAGAACCGTCCGCGCGCGCCCGAGTAGCTCGCGGTCGAGGGCCGGGTGTCGGGCCCGGGCCCGGTCAGCCGGTCCGACCACGGGTCGCCCGAGTCGCCGCGGTTTCCCCCGCGCGTCGGTCCGAGGTCGAGCTGCGAGGGCCAGGTGTCGGCGGTCAGCAGGTCGACGCGCTTGTGATTCGGGTCGTCCTGCGACCTGCGGAAGTTGTCGAGCGAGTCGTCGACGTGCCAGACGAGCAGTCCCTCGCCCGGGACGCGCCCGTCGGCGCCGATCTTCCTGCGATTCTCGACCAGGAAGTACTCCTCGGGGTGGCCCTCGCGCGCGAGGATCTTCACGACCCGGGGCACCCGTTCGACGGCGTCGAGCCGCACGTGCCGGTCGCGCTCGACGAGGATCGGGTCGACCCAGCCGAGCCGGAGTTTCGACCATGCGCACGGGTGCGGCGGCCGGTCGCCGCGGCCGACCCACGTCCCCTCGCCCATGAGCCCCCACACGCCGATGCCGACGTGCTCGTGGCTCGGCGCGTAGAGTTCGGGCAGGCCGAGCAGGTGGCCGAACTCGTGGGCGAGCACGCCGAACGGCGAGAGCCCGTTCAGCGGGTCCTCGCCGACGACCATGACCCGGTCGAGCTGGCGTCCGGCGACGTCGAAGGGATCGCCCCCCCGGATCGCCTCCGACCAGGGACTGCCGGTCGTGCGCGGCTTCAGTTCCGACTCGGATCCCGGGCCGGCGAAGAGCACGACGACCGCCTCCGGTCGAAACGCCGCGATCGCCTCCCGGCTCGCCGACCGCGGCCGGGTGGCGGCCTCGATCGCCGCGCGGACGAGCTTGCGGGTCGCGCCGGAGTACGAGGTGCGCGGCTCGGGCAGGCGGAAGACCCCTCTGGCAAGCATCGGCTCGATGTGGAAACGTCCCGAGGACGCTTCGGCCCAGTAGTCGGCGAAGCGGTCGAGGAGGCCGTCGCGGCCCGGTCCGGCCAGGGTGTCGGCCGAGCGGGTCGAGGGACGGTCGGGGAAGTCCACGCGGAGGAAGAGGACCCGCAGCGACGGCGGCGCCGGCTCCGGTGCGGCGAACGAAGCCGATGCGGGGGAGAGCAGGGCCGCGACCAGGACCAGCACGAGGGCGAGACCGCGAAGTGACCGGATGCCGAAGCTCATCATCCAGATCCCGAGCCTGAACGAGGCGGCGTCGCTGCCCGAGACCATCGCCGCGCTGCCCCGGCGCATCGAGGGCGTCGACCGCGTCGAGGTGCTGGTCATCGACGACGGCTCGGACGACGGCACGGCCGAGGTGGCGCGCCGGGCCGGGGCGGACCACGTCATCCGTTTCCCCCAGAACCAGGGGCTCGCGCAGGCGTTCTCGGCGGGCATCGATGCCGCACTCAAACTCGGCGCGGACGTGATCGTCAACACCGACGCCGACAACCAGTACGACGCGCGCGACCTGCCCGAGCTGGTCCGGCCGATCCTCGAGGGCCGGGCCGACATGGTCGTCGGCGACCGGGGCCCCGGCGAGCTCGCGCACTTCTCTCCCCTCAAGCGCTCCCTCCAGTCCTACGGCAGCTGGGTCGTCCGCGGGATCTCCGGCACCGACGTCCCCGACGCCGCGAGCGGCTTCCGCGCCTTCTCGCGCCGGGCGGCGCTGCGGCTGAACGTCATCTCGGACTTCACCTACACGCTGGAGACCCTGGTCCAGGCCGGCAAGAAGCAGCTCGCCGTGACCCACGTCCCGGTCCGCAGCCGCGAGACCAGGCCGTCGCGGCTCTTCAAGAGCATCCCCTCGTATCTCTACCGCTCCTTCCTCACGCTGGTGCGGATCTACTCGCTCTACTCCCCGATCCGCCTGTTCTGGGCGGTCGGCAGCCTCATGCTGCTCTCGGGCGTCGCGATCGGGCTGCGCTTCCTCTTCTTCTACGTCACCACCGGCGGCGCCGGGATGGTGCAGTCCCTGATCCTCGCCGCGGCGCTCGGCATCATCGGCGTCCAGACGATCCTGATGGGACTGATCGCCGACCTGATCGGAGCGAGTCGCTCGCTCGTCGAGGACACGCTGCTGCGGGTGCGCAAGATCGAGCTCGAGCTCGACGTGCCCGCCGACCTCGAGCCCGGCTACCACGAGGAGGACGGCTCGCACGAGGCGCGCCCCGGCGGCCGTTCCGGCGCGGCGGGAGCCCGGTGACCGCGCTCCTGTTCGGCACCTACAACGCCCGTCACGCCGCGAACGCGCTCCTCGCCGACGACCTGCGCGCGGCCGGCTGGCAGGTGGCCGAGTGCCACGAGCCGCTCTGGGAGCGCACCCGCGACAAGGACGCGGGCTACTTCTCTCCCGCGGGCCTCGCCCGCCTGGGCTTCGCCTATGCGCGCGCCGTTGCGCGCCTGTCGCGGCGCTTTCGCGCCGCGGCCGCGCACGCGGACGTCCTGGTCGCGGGGTTCAACGGCCAGCTCGACGTGCTGCTCCTGCGGCGTCTCGCCGGGCGGCGCCCGATCCTGTTCGCGCCGCTCGTCACCGTGACCGAGACGCTGGTCGACGACCGGCGCGCCTACGCGCCCGGCTCCGCCGCGGCCCGCCTGCTGCGCGCGATCGACCGGGCGAGCCTCTCGGCCGCCGACCTCGTGCTGGTCGACACCGCCACCCACCGCGACTGGGCGTCTCGCTCCGTCGGCCTCGATCCCGCACGCTCGCTCGTGCAGTACCTCGGCGCGGAGGCCCCGTTCGAGGCGGCGGGGCAGGCCGCGCGCGCCGGGGGGCACGGCGCGTCCTCGCCGGTGCGCGTGCTGTTCTACGGACAGTACCTGCCGCTGCACGGAACCGACGTGATCGCCCGCGCGATCGCGTCGATCGCCCCCGACGAGGGGATCGCCTTCGAGCTGGTGGGGACCGGCACGGAGCGGGCCGCGTGCGAAGCGCTGCTTCGCGGCGCCACGCACGTGCGCTTCGAGGACTGGGTCGCCTACGAGGCGCTGCCCGCGCGACTGCGCGCCGCCGACCTCGTGCTCGGCATCTTCGGCGCCTCCGAGAAGGCCCGCATGGTCGTCCCGAACAAGGTCTGGCAGGCGGCGGCGGCCGGGTGCGCGATCGTCACCGCGGACACGCCCGCGATCCGCGAGGTCTTCGCCCCCGGGGAGTCGATCCGGCTGGTCGAGCGCGATCCGGCGTCGCTCGCCGCGGCGATCCGGGATCTCGCGCGGGATCCTGCGGCGCGGGACCGGCTCGGAGCCGGTGCCCGGTCGGCCGCGATGCGCGCGGCCGGCTCGGAGGTACGCGCCGCGCGGCTGCGCGCGGCGCTCGAGCGCCTGGTCGCGGAGGCCGCGTGAGCGCGGACGGCTCCGCGGGGGGCGGGGAGGGGGCCGTCTTCGGAGCGCCGCTGGTCGGTCCCGACGGCAGGCCGGGGCCGGTCGCCGCGATCGTCGTCACCCACGACGGGCCGGACGCGGTGCGCGCCTGCGTCGCCTCGTTGCGCGCGAGCCGCGGCGTCGACCTGCGGACGATCGTGGTCGACAACGCCTCGCGACCGGAGAATCGCGCCGTCCTCGAGCGCGAGTTCGCAGGCCTGCCCGACGTCGAGCTCGTTTCGCTGCCCGAGAACCGGCACTTCGCGGGCGGGGTGAACGCGGGTGCCGAGCGTGCGCTGGCGTCGGGGGCGGGCTTCCTCTTCGTGCTGAACGACGACACCGAGATCGAGCCCGACTGCGTCGCGCTGCTCGTCGAGGCCGCCGTGCGCCACCCCGACGCGGGACTCGTCGGCCCGGCGCTGCTCGACGTTCGCGAGCGCGACCGGGCCCTCTCGCTCGGCGAGCGCTACTCGACCTGGTCGCTCGCGGTGCCGCGCAGCCTGCTGCGCGTGCGCGACGCGGGCGACGGCACGCCCTACCGGGTCGGCGGGATCATGGGCTCGGCGGTGCTCGTCACGCGCGAGTGCTTCCTGCGCACCGGGCCCTACCGCGAGGACCTGCTGGTCTACTACGAGGAGGTCGACTTCTGCCTGCGCGCGCGCAGGCTCGGCTTCCGGCCGCTGCTCGTTCCCCGGGCCGTCGTCCGCCACGACGGCATGCGCGGCTACGCCTCGGGTCTCACGCCCTACGCGGCGCGGCTCAAGACCCGCAACCAGGTGATCCTCGTGCGCGACCACGGCAGCCTGCTCGACAAGCTCGCCTTCGCGCCGATCTTCGCGGCGCTGGTCGCGGCGAGCGCCGCGCTCTACGCGGTCCGGGGCGAGCCCGGGGTGGTGCGGGCGCTGCGCGACGGCGTGGTCGACGGGCTGCGCGCGGTCGCGCGGCCGGGCGAGGCGCTGCCGTCGCCGGAGCCGCGGCGATGAACCGCCTTCGGGTCGCCATCGGGGTCGTGGGCGGCGTGACCGGCGGCCCCGCGCGCTACGGGCTCGAACTCGTCCGGGCGCTCTCCCGTCGCGTCGAGCGGGGCCAGTCGCCCGACTTCGAGGTCTGGGCGCTCACCGATCGCCCCGACCTGCTGGAGGGCCTGCCGGGCGTGCGCTGCGTCCACCTGCCTCTCCCGTCGAGTTGGGCGCAGCCCTGGTGGGACAACGTGCTCGTGCCGCGCGCGCTCCGGCGGCTCCGCCCGGACGTCTACCACGGCACCAAGCACGCACTCCCGCTCGTCGGCACGCCGCGCGGCACGGCGACCGTCGCCTCGATCCACGACCTCGCCGTCTTCGCCGAGCCCGAGACCTTCGGGCGTGCGCAGCGCGCGCAGCTGCTCGTCCACCTGCGGCACGCCGCCCGCTCGGCGACGCGCATCCTGTGCGGCTCGCACCATGCCGCCGGCGACGTCGCCCGCGGCCTCGGTGTCGATCCGGAGCGCATCTCGGTCGTGCTCTACGGCGTGGGAGCGGAGTTCGTCCCGCCGAGGGACGAAGCGTCGAGGCTCGCCGTGCGCCGCCGTCTCGGCGTCGAGCGCGGCGCGCTCGTGTCGTTCGTCGGAACGGCGCAGCCGCGAAAGCGCGTCGAGGTCGCGATCGAGGCGGTCGCGAGGCTCCGCGCGCAGGGCCGGCCGGTCGTGCTGGCGATCGCGGGCCGCCGTCGCCCCGGCTACGAGCCGGCCTGGGTCGTCGACCCGCCACCCTTCGTGCGACTGCTCGGCGAAGTCGACGGGCCCTCGCTGGTCGAGCTCTACGGGGCCTCCGACGTCATGGTGAGTCCGTCGACCTTCGAGGGCTTCGGGTTCACCTTCGTCGAGGCGATGGCCTGCGGCTGCCCGGTGGTCGGCGTCGCGGCGACCTCGGTGCCCGAGGTGGTCGCCGACGGCGGCCTGCTCGTGCCCGCGGCCGATCCCGACCGGATCGCGGGCGCGCTCGCGCGCCTCGTCGGCGATCCGGCGCTGCGCGAGGCGACCTCGCGCGCGGCCCTGCGCCGCGCGCGCCAGCTGTCCTGGGAGGCCTGCGCGGAGGGAACGCTCGACGTCTATCTCTCCGCCGCGGGCCGGGAGCCCGAGCGACCGGCCGGGAAGCCCGCATGATGCACGAGGGCACGCGGCGCCCCGGCCGGCGCGTCCTGCGAGCGCTCCCGCGCGGCACGTCGCCCGGGCGTGCGGTCGCGGCCGGTCTCGCGGCCACCCTGCTCGTGGCCCTCTGGCTGTGGCCGTGGCGTCTCTACGGCTTCGACCCGACCGACGAGGGCGTGCAGCTGGTGCAGATCGATCGCGTGCTCGCGGGCGAGCGGCCGCAGGTCGACTTCGAGACCTCGTACACGCCGGGCTACTTCGGCTTCCACGCGGCCCTTGTGCGCGCGAGCGGTGGTGGGCTGGTGGCGACGCGCACCTTCGGCGTCGCGTTGCAGGCCGCGACGGTCGGGCTCGGCACGGCGCTCGCGGCCGCGTGGGGCGGGCTCGCGAGCGCCGCCGTCGCGGCCCTGCTCGGCGTCGGGTTCCTGCTCCCGTTCTCGCTGCGCTCGGGCGCTCCGTTCAACATTCCCTACCCGGGCTGGCTCGCGATGCCGCTCGCGCTCGTCGCGCAGGCCGCGGCGGCGCGACTCGCGCTGGCACGCGCGGGAGCGCACCGCTCGAAGCGCACCGCGATCACGCCCGGCCTTCCGTGGGCGCTCGCCGCGGGCTGCGCCGCGGGCTGCGCGTTCTCGGTGAAGCCGAACGCAGGGCTGCTCGCGCTCGCCGGCGCCGCGGTCGCCGCGACCTGCGGGTGGCGTGGCCGGGGGCCCGCGGGTGCGGCCCTCTCGTGGCTCGTCCGTGCGGCGGCGGCGGGGGCGACCTGGGTGCTGCTGCGGGGCGGGCTCGACGTCCCGACCGCGATCGCCTTCGGAGTGCCGGTGCTGCTCGCGGTGCTGCGGCCGCCGCCGGGCGACGTGCACGACGACGAGACGCCCGCGAGCGGGCTTCGGCTCGTGCGGCCGCCACTCGTCGACATGGTCGCGCTCGCGACCGGGTTCCTCCTGCCGGTCCTGCCGTGGGCGACGCGGCTCGTCGCGACGCTCGGGCTTCCCGAGACGATCGGGCGCATCCTCCACGTCGACGGCAGCGTCGTGCGCGCCTACGCCGTCGCGATCGCGCTCCCGGGCGTGCCGACGCTCGCGCTGCTCGCGGGTCTCGCCGCGGCGGCGTGGCTCGCGACACGCGAAGCCGCCCTCGCGCGACTCGCTCCCGTGGCGATCCTCGCGGGACTCGCGCTCTCGGGCGTGGCGATCCGGGCGACCGGCGCCTCGCCTCGACTCGCGGCCGAGAACGCGTGGCCCTGGGTCGGCCCCGTGCTGCTCTCGCTCGGCTCGCTCGTCCCCGCGCGCGGGCTGCGTGGCGTGCGGGAGCGCGCGCTGGTCGCGTTCGCGGCGCTCTACCACCTCCAGGTGTTCCCGCGGGTCGACCTGATCCACGTGGCGATGGCGGCGCCCCCGATCCTGCTCGCGGCGGCGGTGGTCGGCAGCCGCCTCGCCGAGGCGCCGCTCGCGGCGGCCCGCCGGCCCGCGGCGCTCGTCGCAGGCGCGGTCGGTCTCGCGGCCGCGCTCGCGGCGGGCCGCGCGCTGCCGACCGCCCTCGAGCGGGCACGCGAGCCCGTGGTGGCGGTCGACCTGGGGCCACGCGCGCCGATCGTCCTCGCGGCCTCGCACGCGGGCGAGGTCGAGTGGCTCTCGCGCACCGTCCGCGAGGTGCGCGAGCGGAGCCGGCCGGGCGAGACGGTGCTCGCCTTCCCGGACCTGCCGGGGCTCGGCTGGCTCGCGGACCGACCGAGCCCGTGGACCTGGCTCTACTTCGTGCCGGGACGGCCGGCCCGCGAGGACCAGCCCGCGCTGCTGGCCGAGATCGAGAGACGGCCGCCGGCGGTCGTCGTCCTGCACGCGAATCCCGAGCCCGCCTTCGCGGGCGCCGACGCCTATTACGACCGGCTCGCCGACCACCTCGCGCGCGGCTGGACGACGGTCGCGACCCACGGCGACGCCACCGTGCTCGTGCCCAGGCGCTGAGGCCGGGCGGCCTCGCCGTCCGTCGGGGCCGGACCCGCGGTCAGGCGAGCTCGCGGTAGAAGAACGCCATCGCGAAGCCGAGCGCGATCACCAGCGACGGCCAGAGCACGCGGGCGATCCGCCGGGGGAAGAGTCCGCGCAGCTCGAGCCAGCGCACCGTCCCGGCCGCGAGCCCGAGCCCGCCGATCACCGCATGCTGCACGTCGATGAGCGTGCCGAGCGACTCGGAGGTGCCGAAGCTCGAGTGCGCATGCCCGAGCAGGAGCAGGCTGCCGGCGATCATGAGCAGGGGCAGTGCGCGACCGAGCGGGCGATCCGCGCCGCCGCGCCCCTCGTCGCGCAGGCCGAGCCCCGCGAGCACCAGCACGAGGAGCGCGCCAATGCGGTGCTCGAGGACGGTCGGGTCGCGCAGGGCGTCGAGAGGGGGCACGTCGCCCATCGGCCACACCTCCGGGTCGCTCGCGATCGCGACGAAGGCGGCGAACGGCACGAGCGCGAGCGGCCAGAGCGAGCCGACCCGCCCCGCGACGCTTCCGCCGCGAGCCTGCACCAGCCACGCGACCCCGAGCATCGCGACGGCGAGGCCCGACCAGCCGTGCATGAACTCCGAGTAGCGCAGGTCGTCGTCGGTGCGGGTGGCGCTCCCCACCCAGGTCGAGGGATCGACGACGTCGGTCCGCGGCAGCCGCGGAGTCAGGACCGCGCGCAGCTGCGGAGCCGACAGGCGCCCCGCGCCGGAGGGCGCGGGCGGCGACACCGACCCCAGCACGCCCGCGACCGCGATCACGAGGAGACCCGCGGTCGCCTCGAGCTCGAGCGCGCGGTCGAAGGCGCGCAGCACGCCGGCGGCGGGACGGCCGTCGCGCGCGGCCCGTTCGAGGCCCGGGCCGACCACGCGCCAGTTCGTCCAGCCGGCGGCCGCGACCGGGGCCAGGAGTCCGAGCTTCACGAGCAGCGTGAGGCCCCACGCCGACGTCGGCAGCGCGACGGGCGTGCCGAGCGCGAGCCAGGCCGCGCGCACCCCGGAGAGGGCGACCAGCGCTGCCGCGGCGAGTGCCAGCGGCGAGAAGCGGCGTGCGACGCGTGCCGCGAGCGCGACCGAAGCTGCGTCGTCGGCTCCGGCGAGCGCGCGCCGCGCGAGGGCCAGGTGCAGGACCGCGCCGATCCAGGCGGCGGCCGCCGCGAGGTGCACGACCTGTCCCGCGACGGCGGTCGCGCGGCCCGCGGGGAGTGCCGCCGCGTGACTCACGAGAGCCGAGGCGACGAGGGCGGCCGCGCCGACGGCCGCGAGCGCCGTCCACGCGGTCGTGCAACCGACCGGGTCGCGGTGGCGCTCGATGCGGCGGGCGAGCAGGGCTGCGAGCGCCAGCAGCGCGGCGCGCGCGAGCGCGAGCCGGCCGACGGTCGTCGCCGTCGCGAAGCGGAGCACCGTCGCCGGGTCGGCGCCGCCGAGGGCGCTGCGTCCCTCGATCTCCGCGACCGAGACGAAGAGGTTCGCCACGACCGCGCAGGCGCCCACGCCCGCGGCCGAGCGGGTCCAGCGCGCGAGCGACCCGGCGAGCAGGTTCGTGCGCGCGACGGTCTCGGGGGCGTCGCCCCGGACGGGGCGCAGGGCGGCGAGCGCGAGCAGCGGGGCCGCGAGCGAGAGCAGGAGCCCCAGCAGCTGGGCGCCGTGGAGCGCCGCGTGCTCCACGCCTCAGCGGTCCCCGCCCGGCGCGGGTGCGACGCGGAACTCGAAGCGCCCCCGCGCTCCGTGGCCGTCGCGCGAGAGCACGCGCCAGAGGACGACCCACGCACCGTCCCCGAGCGGCTCGATCGGCGCCACGAGGTGCGTGCCGTCGTTCGGGTCGACCGCGACCGCGCGCGCGCGACTCGCCGCGCCGGTGGACGGCGCGCCGGCGGACACGACCGTGACTTCGTGGAAGCCCGCGTCGAGGACCTCGTCGAACCACAGCTCGATCGCCGGCGGCGACGCTGCGAGGCGTGAGCCGGCCCGCGGGCTCGAGGCGACGAGCCGGGCGTGCGCGCCCGCATCGCTCGCGGAGGCGAGGATCGACGCGACCGTCGCGAGCGCGGCCAGGGCGCGGCGCATGCGCGAAAGCCTAGCCGTCGCCGCGAGACGCGACCAGCCGCGCCTCGGCCGCCTCCCGCGCACGCCGCGAGCCCTCGGGGGCGGACTCCGCCGACGGGCACGCCTCGGCGAGCGGACAGGCGGCGCAGCGGGGCTTTCGCGCGACGCAGACGTAGCGTCCGTGGAGGAGCAGGCGGTGGCCGCCGTCGATCCAGGCGTCGCGGGGGAAGAGTGCGCAGAGCTCGCGCTCGACCATCTCGGGCGAGTCGCCCGTCGCGAGCCCGAGGCGGCGGGCCACGCGGCCGACGTGCGTGTCGACCACCATCCCGGCGGCGATCCCGAGTCCCGTGCCGAGCACCAGGTTCGCGGTCTTGCGGGCGACCCCGGGAAGCGTCGTCGCCTCCTCGATCGTGCGCGGCACCTCGCCGCCGAAGCGCAGGGCGACCTCGCGCGAGGCCGCCACGATCGCTCGCGCCTTGTTGCGGTAGAACCCGGTCGAGCGCACGGCCTGCTCGACCTCGGCGAGCGGCGCCGCGCCGAGTGCTTCCGGCGTCGGCCAGCGCCGGAAGAGGGCGGGGGTCGTCGCGTTCACTCTCTCGTCGGTGCACTGCGCGCTGAGAATGGTCGCGACGAGCAGCTGCCAGGGACCGTCGTGGTCGAGCTCGCAGCGCGGCTCGGGGATCGCTCGGGCGAGCACTCCCGCGACCTTCCTCGCGGCGGCGCGCGCGGCCGGCGAGGGGGCCGCCGCCGCGGGCGCCCCGCGCCCCGACTTCGCGCCGGTCCGCCCGGGATCTCCCGATCGCGAGGTCCGAGGCATGCGCGCGGCTTTGCACGGGCTGCACCCGTCGGTCAAAGCGCGCAGCGGACCGACGGCCCGCTTGACCGCCCGGGCACCCGCCACTATCGCGCAGCCGTGGAGCCCCGGTCCGATCCCGCGGCCGCGCCGCGGGTCGGCGTCGTCGTCCTCGACTGGAACGGCGCGCGGGACACGCTCGCCGCCGTCGCGAGCGTGGTCGCCGACCGCGGCGACGTCGACCTCGACGTGATCGTCGTCGACAACGCCTCGCGCGAACCCGTGCTCGACGAGGTCCGTCGCCGGCATCCCGCCGTGCGCACCGTCGCGAATCCCCGCAACGAGGGCTACGCCGGGGGCAACAACGAGGGCATCCGGCTCGCGCTCGACGCGGGTGCCGAGTTCGTGCTCGTGCTGAACAACGACGCGGTGCTGCGGCCCGGGGCGATCCGCGCCCTCGTGGACACCGCGCGGGCCGACCCCGCGATCGCCGCGGTCGGCGCGAAGATCCTGTGCGCCGAGGACCCGTCGCGCCTCTGGCTCGGCTGGGGGGAAATCAGCTGGCGGCAGAGCCTCGTGCGGCTGGTCGGCGCCGGGGCGCCCGACGGGCCGCGTTGGTCGGGCGCGCGCGACGTGCCCTGGGTCTCCGGTTGCGCGATCCTGCTCGCGCGGCGCGCACTCGAGAGGATCGGGCTCTTCGACGAGGAATACTTCGCCTACCACGAGGAGGTCGACTGGTGCGCGCGGGCCCGCGAGGCCGGGCTGCGGGTCGTCTGGCAGCCCGCGGCGGTCGTCCTCCACCGCGGGCAGGCGAGCTCCGGCGGTCCGGTCTACGTGAGTCGCCGGCAGTACCTCGCGGCCCGCAACATGGTCCGCTTCGTGCGCGCGCACGGTACTCCCGCGCAGCGCGCGCGGTTCTGGGCGTTCCTCGGCGGGACGCTTCCGCTGCAGTGGATGCGACGGGCCCTGACCGGGGAGCAGGAGGGTGTCCGACTGAAGGTCGCCGGGGTGCTCGACGCGCTTCGCGGCCGTCCGATTCCGCGAAGCGAGCTGGGCCTCGACTGATGTCGCTCCCCGGGCTCGCGCGCGGCGGCGCCCTCGGACTCGCGACGGTGATCGCGGAGCGGGCGCTCGCGCTCGCGGGGATCGTCGCGCTCGGGCGGCTGCTGGCACCCGCTTCGTTCGGGCAGTGGGCGTTCGTCGTGTCGTGGCTGGCGGCGTTCCAGGTGCTCGCGGATCCCGGGCTCGAGGCGGTCCTGCTGCGCCGGCTGGCCGAGCCGGGGGCGGACCGTCCCCGGCTCATGGGCTCGGGGCTGGCACTCCGCGCGATGCTCGCGACGGGGGCAGCCGCCCTCGCGGTGGCTCTCGCGCCGCTCGCCGGCGCCGGCGACTCCGCGAGGGAGGCCCGCCTGCTGGTCGCCTGCGGCGCCGCGGCCCTGCTCCTGCAGGGACAGCCCGGGTTTCGCTCGCTGCTGCGCGCCGAGCTCCGCATCGGCACGGTCTTCTCGGTCGCGGCGGCGACGAGTGCCGCGGTGCTCGTCGCGACCGTCGCCGCCGTGGTCGCCGGGCTCGGGCTGCCCTGGATCTTCCTCGCCGCCGCGGTCGCGCAGGCGGCCGGGCTCCTCGCCGCGGCACTCGCCGCTCGCCGCGGCGACCTCGTGGGCCTGCGCGTCGATCCCTCGCTCTGGCGCGGGCTCCTGCGCGAGGCCTGGCCGGTCGGCGCGAACGTGCTGGTGGTGACGCTCGGCCTCCGCATGGGCGCGCTCGCGCTCATGCGCGCCCGCGGCCCGGCCGAGGTCGGCTTCTACTCGTCGGCCACGCGCCTCACCGAGTCGCTGAACCTGCTCGCCGACGGGGCGATGCTCACCGTCTTCCCGGTGCTGGCCCGCCGTGCCTTCGAAGATCCCGCGGGGCTGCTCGCGATCGCGCGCCCGACGGCGCGGCTGCTCGCAGTCGCGGTGCTCGCCGCGATCCTCGCGATCGCGCCCCTCGCGCCCGACCTGCTGGCGCGGCTGTTCCGGCCCGAGTTCGCCGCCGCGGCGTCGGCGCTCGCGATCGCGTCGTGGAGCGCCCTGCTCGCGGCGCTCGGCACCCTCTACGGCGGACTGCTCGTCGCGACCGGGCGACAGCGCGTGCTCCTGTGGACGAACGTGGTGGCGACGGCCGGGCTCGTGGTCCTGCAGTGGCTGGTGGTGCCGCGCCTCGGCATGGCGGGGGCGGCGTCCGTGTCGCTCGGCGTGAGCCTCGCGAGCCATGCGGCGCTCGCGCTCCTGCCGGCGACCCGCGACCTCGTCCGGCCCTGCCTGCAGGCGGCCGCCGCGCCGGTCGCCTGTGCCGCGCTCCTGCTCGCCTGCGAACGCCTGCTGCCCGGCCCGCCGCCGGCGCGCGCGGCGGTCCTGCTGGTCGCGTTTCCCGTCCTGCTGTGGGCGTCGGGCAGCGTCGAGCGCCGGGAGATCGAGGCGCTCGGGGCGGCGCTCTCGGGGCGCCCGCCGGGCCCGGCGGCCGGTGCCGGGCCCGGAGGCCGGAAATTGTGATCCGGCAGGTTTTTCCCTAGACCGATCGCGAGCGCGACCTCGCGCCGGCCGCAAGCGACGGTGGCGGCCCGGCGGAAGGCGCCTCGATCGGTGAGCGCCGTGCCCGAGAAGGTCATCGTCATCCCCACCTACAACGAGCGCGGCAACATCGAGCGGATCCTGCCCGACTTGCTCGCCTTCGACCCGGCCGTCGAGGTCGTCGTCGTCGACGACGACTCGCCCGACGGTACCGCGGCGGCGGCGGAGGAGATCGGTCGACGCACGGGGCGCGTCCACGTCGTCCACCACGGGCCCAAGCAGGGGATCGGCCCGGCCTACCTCGCGGGCTTCCGGCGGGCGCTCGAACTCGGCGCGCAGCGCATCGTGCAGATGGACGCCGACTTCTCGCACCCGATCGGCTCGCTGCCGGAGCTCTTCGCCGGCACCGAGGACCACGACCTCGTGCTGGGATCCCGCTACCTCGACGGCATCACCGTCGTGCGATGGCCGATGGGGCGGCTCCTCCTTTCGTACTTCGGCAACGAGTACGTGCGGCGGATCACGGGTCTCCCCGTGCGCGACACGACCGGCGGCTTCAAGTGCTGGCGCCGGGAGGCCCTGCTCGCGATCGACCTCGACCAGGTGCGGTCGAACGGGTACTCGTTCCAGATCGAGATGACCTACCGCGCCTGGTGCAAGGGCCTGCGCATCCGGGAGCTCCCGATCATCTTCATGGACCGGGAAGTCGGCACCTCGAAGATGTCGAAGCGGATCGGCATGGAGGCGCTCTGGATGGTCTGGGAGCTGAAGGCTCGGCACGCGCTGGGACGACTGTGAATCCGGGCGGGGCCGGGACGCGGCCCCTGCGCGTCCTGATGCTGAACGAGCGCGACCTGGGCCACCCGCTCGCCGGCGGCGTCGAGGTCCACCTGGAGGGGATCGGCGCCCGCATGGCGCGCGACCACGGCGTCGAGACGACCGTGCTGTGCGCCGGGTTCCCGGGCGGGGCGGCCCGGGAGGCGCGCTCGGGCCTGGACCTGGTGCGCATCGGTCGCAGCAGGCCGGAATACTACGCGCGGCTTCCGGCGCGTGCGCGCGCGCTGCTCCGCACCGGCTCCTTCGACCTGCTCGTCGAGAACCTCTGCAAGCTCGTCTTCCTCTCGCCGCTGTGGGCTGGCGACGTGCCCGGGCTGGGCCTGGTCCACCACCTCTTCGGCACGAGCGCCCTGCGGCAGGTGGCTCTGCCGACGGCACTCGCGGTGCTCGCGACCGAGGCGTCGCTCCCGATTCTCTACCGGCGCTGGCCGTTCGTCGCCGTCTCGCCGAGCACGCGCGAGGACCTGGTGCGGCGCGGTCTTCCGCGCGAGAACGTCCGGGTCGTCACCAACGGCCTCGACCACGGGCTCTACCGGCCGGACCCGGGCGTGTCGCCGGATCCCGACCGGGTCGTCTTCGTCGGCCGCATCGAGCACTACAAGGGCGTGGACGTCCTCCTGTCGGCGTGGCCCGAGGTGAGGCGGACCCGTCCCGCGGCCCGCCTCTCGATCCTGGGTGCGGGCTCCGCACTCGAGCGGATGCGCCGGCGCGTGACCGACGAGCGGATCGCGGGCGTCGAGTTCGCGGGCTTCGTCGACGACGCGGTCAAGGTCGACGCGATGCGCCGCGCGCGGGTCGTCGTGCAGCCGTCGCGCAAGGAGGGCTGGGGCCTCACCGTGCTCGAGGCGAACGCCTGCGGCACCCCGGTCGTCGCGGCCGACGTCCCCGGGCTCCGCGACTCGGTGCGCGACGGGGAGACCGGGCTGCTCGTGCCCTCGGCGGACCCCGGCGCGCTCGCCCAGGCGATCCTCCGCGTGACCGGCGACGACGGGCTCCGCGCCCGCCTCGCCGCCGGCGCGCTCGAGTGGTCGGGGCGCTTCACCTGGGAGATCGCGGCCGCGGCGATGGCCGAGATGATGCGCGCGGCTGCCCGCCGCGAGCCCCTGCCCGCCGAGCCCGACCTGCTCGGGCCTCTCGCGTCGCCGGCGGCATCCGACGACCGGGCGCGGGCGTGAGCGTGGACGCGGGCGAGGGCGAAGGGTTGCGGGCCGCGGGGCCCGGCGCCGTCGGCGCGACGATCGCGCTGGGCGCGGCGGTCTTCGCCCTCTACGCCTGCTTCGTCCGCTACGGGGTCAACCTCGACGACGAGGGCACGGTGCTGAACCAGGTCCTGCGCACCGCGCGCGGCGAGCGGCCCTACCTCGACTTCCACACCGGCTACACGCCCGCGACCTTCTACCTGAACGCGGCGCTCCTGCGGGTCTTCGGCACCTCGGTGCTCCCGGTCCGGGCCCTGCTCGCGCTCGTGAACACGGCGGCGGTGGTGCTCGTGTTCCGCCTCGCCCTGCGCTTCGCGCCGGTCGCGGAGTCGGCCGCGGCGGCGCTCGCCTACGCGCTGTGCATGCCGTTCTTCGCCGGGCAGTTCGCGGCGTTCAACATCCCGTATCCCGCCTGGTACGCGCTCGCGTCCTGGCTCGGCGCCGAACTCGCGGCGATCCGCGCGGTCGAGACCGGACGGCGCGCCTGGCTCGGGCTCGCCGGGCTGCTCTGCGGGGTCGCGTTCTCGTTCAAGCCGAACACCGGCATCCTCGCGCTCGGGGCGGCCGTGCTCGGCCAGCTCCTCGCGACCGCCCCGGTCGCCGGGGGGTCGGGACTCGTCCTCGAGACGGTCGTCCTGGTTCTCGCCGCGGCGAGCGTCGCCGCCGTGCTCGGCTTCGCCGTCGTGACGCGGGAATTCGCCTGGCTCGGCCTTCCGCTCGTCGCCTGGCTGCTCGCGGCCGTCGTCCTGCGCGCTCGCCGCCGGTCACGCGGCGGTGCGCAGGCCGCGCGGCCGCTCGCGGCGGCGCTCGCCGACGGGTTCGTGCTCGCGGCGGGCTTCGCGGCCGCGAATGTCGGCTGGCTCGGCTACTTCCTGCCCCGCATGGGCCTCGCCCGCTTCGGCCGCGAGGTTCTGCTGCTCGGAGCGGGGGTCGAGCGGATCTACGGCCTCGGCTACCCCGAGCCGAGCCCCTGGTCGCTGCTGGGGATCCCGGCACTCCTGTCCGCCCTGTTCGTCCCGCGCGCGATCCGCGCGGGCTGGATCGGGCGCCGCGGCCTCGCGGCGGCCTTCGGCCTGGCGCTGCTCGGACTCGCGCTGGCCGCGGCGAGGCTCGCCGTGGCGCCGGAGGGGCTCGTCATCTCGACCTCGATGCAGGTGGAGAACCTGAGCTTCTTCCTGCTGCCGATCCTGCTCGCGGGCGCGGTCGCGAGGGAGCTGCGCGACGAGGTGCGGCTCGCGCGCCGTCCGCCGCCGGCCGCGGCGCCCGGCTCGACCTGGGCGGTCGCGCTCGCGTGGGCGCTGCTCCTGTTCATCCAGGTGTACCCGCGCATCGACTTCATGCACGTGGTCATCAGCATGCCGTCGGCGCTGGTCGTCGCCGCGGCGGCGCTCGTCCTGGTGCGTCGTCGGTGGCTCGCGGCGCTCGGCGTCGACGAGCGTTCGGACGCCCCGGCCACCCGGCGGGCCGTCGTGATCGGCCGCGCGATCTCGCTCGCCCCCGTCCTGCTGGCGCTCGCCGCGCGGGCAGCGCCGCTCGCCGAGTCGCGCCTCGACTTCTCGCACGGCGTCGGGCTGCGCCGCATGACCCGCATCCGCTCCGCGGCGCTGCCCGTCGAGGTCGAGCGCGACCGCGACCACGACCTGCTCGAACTCGAGCGGACCGCCGACTTCGTCGCCTCGGAGACCGTCCCGGGCGACCGGATGCTCGCGTTTCCGGCGCTCGGTCTGCTCTCGTTCATGACGGGCCGCCCGTCGCCGGTGCCGCACGACTACTTCTTTCCGGGCCGCCCGTCCCACGCCGACGAAGCCGAGATGCTGGCGACGCTCGACTCCGACCGGCCGAAGGTGCTGGTCACGCTGAACGACCGGCTCGGCTATTTCGCGTCGTCTCCCGCGTACTATTTCCTGCTGCGCGACTGGGTGCTCCACCACTATCGCCTCGCGCGGCGCTTCGGGCGCTACGACGTGCTGCTTCGGTCCGACCTCGTCGCCGGGCGCGACGACCTGGAGTCGCCGCGCACCCTGGGGGGCCCGCTCTCGGCGGCGTTCGCCCACGGGGCGTACCGCGACGAAATCCGCTCGGCGCGGCGGCTCGCGGTCTCGGGCACGGTCGAGGACGCCTCGGGCGCGGCCGCGGGCCTCGCCGACCCCGACCGGCTGGTGCGCCGCGCCCGCCTGCTCGGGCTCGCGGGGCTCGCCCGGCGCACCCCGGGCGGACTCGGGGCGGTCGAGGCGGCGGCGGCGCCGGACCGACGCTCGAAGCTCCTGCTCGTGCGCGCGGTGGGCGAATTCGGCGGACTCGGCGAGTTGCCCTGGCTGCGCGACGTCTGGCTTCGCTCCGATCCCGGGGACGAGAGGCTCGCCCGCGAGGCGACGACCGCCACGAACTACGTGCTCGCCCGCGACCTCGCGGATCGCTACGAGTGGCACGCCGTGCCTGCCGGACCCCCCTGGCCCCTGTCGGCCGACCTGGTGGAGCCCCGTCTCGTCGACGGGCTCGACGACTTCGACCGCCGCCAGCGCGTCGGGCCGCTCGCGGCTCTCGCCGTGGCCTCCGCCGGACGCTCCGACCTCGCCGCGAAGATCGAGCCGGTGCGCGACCCGGACGACTCCGCCTGGTGGCGCGTGGTCGCGTCGTGGGCGCAGGTCCGGCTCGGTCGCGGCGAGTACCTGGCCGAGATGGTGGCGCCGATGGACGGCGGCACCTTCGCGGAGCAGTGGGTGCCCGCGATGCTGCTCGACCCGGCTGCCGTCGACCCGGGTGCCGCGCGCGACTTCGTCGCGAAGGAGATCGCCTCCGGGACGCCGCGGCGCCGCGAACTCGGCGCCTGGGCGAGCGCGCTGCTCGCCGGGCCCGCGGACGACGCCTCGCTGGCACGGGCGGTCGCCGACCCCGACCCGGCGGTCGCGGCCGCGGCGAGGTGGGCCCGTGCGCGTCGGTCGGGAGCGGACCCGGCGCGTGCCGCCGCGGCGATGCGGGAAGGGAGCGAGCGGCCGTGAGCGAGTCCGCGTTCCGGGTCCCCGAGGCCTACACCGGCGAGCGTCTCGCCGCCGAGGATCCGCGCTTCGCGCCCGACATGGCGCGGCACCTGGCCGCCTACCACCTGGTCGCGCCCCTGATCGAGGGCCGCGACGTGCTCGAGGCCGGGTGCGGGGAAGGCTACGGCGCCGGGCTGCTCGCGGCGCGCGCGAAGAGCGTCGTCGCGGTCGACTACGACGCCCCCGCCCTGGAGCTCGCGCGGCGTCGACACTCGGCCCCGAACCTCGAGTTCCGCGCGGTGAACCTGCTCGACCTCGCGCGGAGCGCCCCCGGCAGCTTCGACGCCGTGACGAACTTCCAGGTGATCGAGCACCTCGACGACCCGGCGCCGTTCCTGCGCGCGGCGGCCGCGTGCCTGCGACCGGGCGGCCGACTGATCCTCACGACCCCGAATCGGGAGGCGAGCGTCTCCGAGAATCCGTTCCACGTCCGCGAGTACACGGCCGGGGAGCTGGCGGCGCTGCTTCGGCCCCATTTCGAGTCGGTCGAGGTCCGAGGCATCGTCGGCACCGAGCGGGTCTACGGCTTCGAGCGGGCCCGCGGCGAGCAGGCTCGCCGCATCCTCCGCCTCGACCCCCTCGG
>JAFMJW010000046.1 GCA_017853315.1 Alphaproteobacteria bacterium | reverse complement strand
CGCGGGCCGAAGGGCGGGGCCATCAGGGCGCGGCCGACGTTCTCGGCGCAGACCTCGATCGCGACGTCGTCCGCGATCGTGCGCAGCGTCTTGTGGATCTCCGCCTCGACGGCGGGGCGCACCTGTTCGCGCAGCGCGCGCGCCGCGGCCCCGCGGAGCACCTCCGCGCCGGGCGAGTCGGGCACGCTGCACGCATGCGCCTCGAACGCGGCGACCAGGCGCGCCTCGAACTCCGGGTCGTCCGACGGACCCTCGATCGCCGCCAGCAGCTCCTCCTCGGCGATGCCGCGGCGGATGGCGAGGTAGCGATGCGCGTTCTCGCGCCGCAGCAGGGCCGCGATCGGCTCGCTGCGCTCGAAGTACTTCGAGAAGCGGCTGTCCTCCTTCGGACGCTTGCCCCTCCAGGTGACGACCGTGCCCTTCTGGCGCAGGGATCGCCGCACCAGCGCGCGCAGCCCCGGGTCCTCGGAGATGCGCTCGACCAGCACGTCGGTCGCGCCGGCGATCGCGGCCGCGGCGTCGGGCACGCCCTTCGCCTCGTCGTGGAAGGTGAAGGCCCAGAGCTCGAGCGTCTGGCCGGGCTGGGGCGTCTCGGTGCCGTGGCCGCAGGCCCAGATCCAGTCGGCGAGCGGCTCGAGTCCCTGCTCCCGGGCGAGCGCCGCCTTGCTGCGTCGCTTGCGCTTGAACGGCAGGTAGAGGTCCTCGAGCGCGTCGCGGTCGAAGGTCGAGGCGATCGTCTCGCGCAACGCGGGGTCGAGGCGGCCCTGCGTCTCGATCTCGGCGGCGACGAAGGCCTGCCGGGCCAGGATCGCGTCCCACTCCGCCTTCGCGTCGATCACCGCGCGCACGCCCGCCTCGTCGAGGCGGCCGGTCCGATCCCCGCGATGGCGGGCGATGAACGGGACGGTCGCGCCCTGCTCCGCGAGCTCCACCACGGCGAGCGACGCGGCCACGTCGACCCGGGGAAGGGCGGACGACAGGTAGGCTTCGAGATCCATTTCGATCGGGAAGGTTCGCGACGCGAGGGCCGGTCTCCCCGGCTCGCGCACGAACCCGCGCGCGCTTCGGAGACCGGTTCCCGCCCTTGGCACGTTCCGGGGTCGTTTGCCAGACGGGGCGGGATCCCGCGCCGGGGCCGTTCGTTGACAGCCCGTCGGGACGCGGCTTGGATCCCGTCGGTTCCGCGAACGACGGGGGTCCCGGCCATGCACGACTTCATCCTGCGCAACGCCACGATCTGCGACGGCACCGGGGCCGATGCCCGCCCCGGCGACGTCGCGCTTTCCGGCGACCGCATCGCGGCGATCGAGCCGCCCGGGAAGCTCGGTCGGTCCGCCGCGGCGGGAGCGCGGGAAATCGACGCGACCGGGCTCGTCGCGGCGCCGGGCTTCGTCGACGTCCACACCCACTACGACTGCCAGTTGTTCTGGGACCCCACCGCGAGCCCGTCGCCGTGGCACGGCGTGACGAGCGTCGTCATGGGAAACTGCGGATTCACGATCGCGCCGTGCCGGCCCGAGGACCGCGAGACCGTGATGCGGCTCCTCCTCTACGTCGAGGGCATGCCGATCGAGACGCTGCGTGCCGGCATCCCCTGGGAGTGGGAGACGTTCCCCGAGTACCTCGACGCGCTCGAAGGCCGTGGCGTCGGCCCGAACGTCGCGGCCTTCGTCGGCCTCTCGGCCGTCCGCTTCGCCGCGATGGGAGCGGCCGCGCTCGAGCGCGCGGCCCTTCCCGAGGAGATCGCCCGGATGCAGGGGATCGTGCGCGAGGCGCTGCGCGCCGGCGCGATCGGCTGGTCGACGTCGCTCTCGCCGACCCACTTCTTCGGGGACGGGACGCCGGCACCGACGCGCTTCGCCGCCGACGAGGAACTGCTCGCGCTCGCCCAGGTCGCGCGCGACGAGGGAGCCCGGCCGATCGAGCTCGCGCCGAAGAGCCTGCTCGGCCCCCCCGACGAGAAGCTCGCCGAGCTCGACCTCTTCGAGCGGCTGGCGCGGATCTCGGGCGGGCTCGTCAGCTTTGCACCACTGCACGACAACCCGTTCTTCCCCGGTTCCGCACGGACGATCCTCGATGCGGCGCGCGACCTCCAGGCGCGAGGTGCGAAGGTCGTTCCGCAGGTCGGCTGCCGCCCGCTCGAACTCCGCTTCGACTTCCTCGGCCCCTGCTTCGGGCTCGAGAACAACTCGTTCTGGCGCCCGCTGCTGCACGAGACGGCGGATCGGCGACGCGAGGTCTTCGCCTCGGAGTCCTTCCGGGCGAAGCTGCGCGGGACGAGCTCCGGATGGAAGGCGCTGCTCACGCCCTCGTGGGAGAAGATGTTCCTGCGCGTCCCGGTCGAGCGCCACCGCCGCTTCGCCGACGCGAACGTCGCGACGATCGCGCGCGAGCTCGGGCGCGACCCGGTCGACGCGTTCCTCGACACGGTGCTCGAAGGCGACCTCGCCGACCAGTGGGGCGTCGAGGTCCTGAACTCGAACGAGGACGCGGTCGGCGACCTGCTCTCGGACGACGGCGCGCTGCTCGCGCTCTCCGACGCGGGCGCCCACGTCGACACGCTCTGCGACCAGGGCTACACGACCTACCTGCTCGGCCACTGGGTGCGGGAGCGAGGCGCGGTCCGGCTCGAAGACGCGGTCCGCATGCTGTCGGCGCGACCCGCGGAGGCCTACGGCCTGCAGGACCGCGGCGTGCTCGCCCCGGGCAAGATGGCCGACGTCGTGCTCTTCGACCCGCGCACCGTGCGCCAGCGCCCGACCGAGGTCGTCTCCGACCTCCCGGGCGGGCAGCGGCGGCTGATGCAGCGCGCCGAGGGCATCCCGTGGGTGTTCGTGAACGGCGAGCCCGTGGTCGAGGAAGGCGAGCCGACCGGGAAGCGCGCGGGGCGCGTGCTCCGCGGCGGTCGCGCCTGAGTCGCGCGCGGGACGCGGTCATGGCCGAACCGATCTCCGCGACCGCGGCCGCGCTCGACGCCGTGGGATGGCTGCCGGTCGTCGGCGCCGCGATCAACGTCGCCCTCGGCCTGAACGGCCTGCTGCGCCCCGCGGCGACCGCCGGGTTCACGAGCGTCGCACCCGTCGGGCGGATCGGCGTGTCGGAGATCCGCGCGACCTACGGCGGGCTGTTCCTCGCATTCGGGCTGTTCGCGCTCGGAAGCGGATCGCCGGTCGCCTTTCGCGCGCTCGGCTGCGGGTGGCTCGGCGCTGCCGTCGGCCGCGTGGCCTCGATCGTCGTCGACCGCAGCCGGGAGCCCCGCAACTTCGGTGCGGTCGCGTTCGAGGCGGTGATCGCGGCTCTTCTTCTCGCCGCCTGAGGGAGCGACGGCGCGCCGCGCGCGAGCCGCAGCAGGCGCGGCGCGCGAGACGTCGCTCGAGCCGTGGCGCGCGCGGCGGCGCGGCCGCTCAGCGGCGTGCGAGTCGCGCGACCGTCTCGACGTGGTGGGTCTGCGGGAAGAAGTCGAGCGGCTGCGCCGAGACGAGCCGGTAGTCCGACGCCAGCGTTCGCAGGTCGCGGGCGAGCGTCGAGGGATCGCACGAGACGTAGACGATCCCGCGCGGCGCGAGCCGCAGCAGGCGCGGGACCGCGTCGGCGGCACCGCTGCGCGGCGGGTCGAGCACGGCGACGTCGAGCGCGACGCCGTGCTCGACCCAGTCGTCGAGAACGCGCGGCACGTCGCCGTCCTCGAAGGAGAGGTCGGCGAGCCCGAGCCGCGACGTGTTCTCGCGACCCGCGGCGACGCTCGAGCGCGACCGTTCGACGGCGAACACGCGCGCGCCGCGGCGCGCGAGCGGGATCGCGAGGTTGCCCGCCCCCGCGTAGAGGTCGGCGACGACCTCGCCCGGCTGCGGGTCCGCGGCTTCGAGGACGCAGGCGATCAGCGCCGCGTTGCCCGCGTCGCCCACCTGCGTGAAGTCGCCGGCCCGGAGCTCGATCGCGTCGCCGGCGACGAGCGGCACGCGCACCCGGTCGTCGCCGACCACGCGACGGAAGCCTCGGCCGTGGACGACGGTGCCGGCGACGCGCGGCTCGCCCGCGAGCAGGCGCTCGCTCGCATCGTCGTCGATGGGCGAGTAGGCGCCGTCGGCCTGGCCGACGAGAACGAAGCGCCCCTCGCCGGGCGCGTCGACGAACGCAGCGCCGGGCGTGCCGCCGGGAGCGTCGAGGCCCGGCCCGACGCTCGCGATCTCGAGCCGGTTGAGCCGCGTGCGCAGCGAGGCGACCCAGGCCTGCGCGACGGCGATCGCGCCGTCGAGTTCGGGCGCCGCGAGCAGGCAGCGGTCGATCGGCACGAGGTCGTGCGACGCGGCCTCGAGGAAGCCGACGCGGCGCTCGGCGATCCGCATCGAGAGGCGGCGACGGTAGCCGAACGCGGGCGAGGGCCGCAGGATCGGCCGCACCTCGGGCGACTCGATCCCGCCGACGCGCGCGAGCAGGTCGCGCACGATCGCCTCCTTCGCGCGAGCCTGCTCGTCGTCGTCGACCTGCTGCCAGGGGCAGCCGCCGCAGCGCGGCAGGTACTCGCACGGCGGGTCGCGACGCGCCGGCCCGCGCTCGACGACGCGCACGGCGTCCGCCCACGCGAAGCGCCCGCGGTCCTCGCGCACCCGGAGCTCGACCACGTCGCCGGGCGCCACCCCGCGGACGAAGAGGACCTTGCCGTCGACCCGCGCGACGCCGTGGGGGCCGTAGGCGAGGGAGTCGATGCGGGCGACGGGCACGGGGAACCTGTCGCAGACCGGAGAGGGTCGGGCCAACCACGAACGAGTGGCGGACGCCACCGCGTTCCCCGGGTGTCTCCGCGAGCAGCGCGGGCGGGCCGGGGCTGCGCGCCCCGCCGCTCAGCCCGCCGCCACCTCGAACTTCCGCAGCGTCTCCTCGTCGATCCCGCCGCGGCGCGCGATCTCGCCGTAGAGGCGCGCCGCCTCGCGGGGCTTGCGCTCGAGGTCCCGCGCGCGGTCGATCTCGATCAGCCCGAAGGTGCGGGTGTAGCCCTCCGCCCACTCGAAGTTGTCGAGCAGCGTCCAGTAGAGGAAGCCGCGCACGTCGGCGCCGCCGCGGATCGCCGCGTGGACCTCGGCGAGGTGCGCGAGCAGGTGGCGGCAGCGCGCGCGCTCGTCGCGCGTCGCCATGCCGTTCTCGGTCACGTAGAGCGGCACGCCGAACGACGAGAGCCGCAGCAGCTGCTCGCGCAGCCCGCGCGGCCACACCTCCCATCCCATCTGGTCGTCGAACTCCGACGGCTCGTCGGGGCGACGCAGCCGCATGCCCTCGGACGCGGTCGCGCCGTCGCCGTCGCCGTCGCCGTCCCCGTGCGCGCCGCCCGCGGGGTGCGCCATGTCGCCGCGGCCCGAGACCAGCATGCGCGCGTAGTAGTTGAGCCCGATCACGTCGTACGAGCCGGCGAGCCCGGGGATCTCCTCGCCGCCGCCGACCGGCGGCGCGACGATGCCGTGGCGCAGGCCCTCGAGGTAGTACTGGTTGAACAGGAAGTCCTGCTGCGCCGCCGCGGCCCGGTCCTCCTCGGAAGACGGGTCGTGCGCGTCGATGAACGGCATCTGGAGCACCGGGCCGACCTTCGGCCGGTGCGACGTCGCGCCGTGGATCGCGCGGTACATCGCCCCGTGGGCGAGCAGCACGTGGCGCGACACGGGCAGCGCCCGGGAGATGTCGCGCACGCAGGGCGGGTGGATGCCCATCAGGTAGCAGAGCGCCGGGGCGACCATCGGCTCGTTGATCGTCCACCAGAACGAGGTGCGGTCGCCGAGCTCGCGCGAGGCGTGCTCGGCATAGCGGGCGAGGCGGTCGACGATGCGCGGGTTCTCCCAGCCGCCGTCGGCCGCGACCCAGGAGGGGTGGGTGAAGTGGTGGAGCGTCGGGAGCGGCTCCATCCCGTTCTCGCGGATCGAGTCGAGGACCTCGCGGTAGTGGTCGATCTCGCGGCGGTCGAAGCGGCCCTCCTCCGGCTCGATCCGGGCCCACTCGATCGAGATGCGCTGCGCGTTCTGGCCGAGGCTCGAGGCGAGCGCGAAGTCGTCCCGGAAGCGCCGGTAGTGGTCGCAGGCCACGTCGGCCGTCGAGCCGTCGCGGATCGTACCCGGCTGGTGCTCCCACTCCGACCAGTGGTTGTCGAGGCAGCCGCCTTCGACCTGGTGGGCAGCGGTCGCCGCGCCGAACAGGAATCCGTCAGGAAACGCGAGCATCGAGAGTCCTCCCGGGGCCGACTCTCGACCCATGGGCCCCCGGGCGCAACCCGCCGGTCAGGCGCGGTCGGGAAATCGGGCTTCCCTTCGCGCCAGCCGCCGTGCATCATCGTCGCGTCGATTCACGACGCCTGGCCGCGGGGGTCCCCCGATCAGCCGGGGCCAGGATAGCGAAGTGCCCACCATGACCACGATCCGTCGTTCCCTCGTCGCCACCCTCGTGGCCGCGACCGTCCTGCTCTCCGGGGCGTCTCCCGCGCGAGCCCACAAGCAGTCGATGTACCTCTCGGTGGGGCCGGTGAAGGGCAGCACCTCGCCGCTCGTCATCGACAAGGCGGGCGGCCTCCGGGTCTCCCAGTACGGGGGCGGGCAGCTCTCGCTCGTCCTGCCCGCGGTCCGCGACGCCGCGGGAAAGAAGGTGACCGCTTCGGGCAACCAGATCCGCCTGGAACTCCGCGTGAACGGCGTCGCGCAGAGCGCGGTCATGCCGTTCGACGTCACCGACGGCAAGGCGAAGGCGAAGGGCTTCCTTTCGAACCCGCAGGACATCTTCAAGGGAGACCTGGTCGAGGTCGTCTCGATGGGCGCCTACGACTCCTCGGGCGTGCGCTTCGGCATGATCGGCGTCACGCCGGAGGCGAACCACCCGGTGCTGCGCACCGGGCTCGTGTTCGTGATCGACTCGCTGAGCCCGATCCGCTTCTCGCGCGGCGGCGACGTCCTCGTCCGGACGCGCGAGGGCTACATGAACAGCGGCTTCGACAAGCTGCTCGACGCGCAGGGCGAGAAGATCGACTCGCCCGGCGTGCGGGTCGAGATCGAGTACTCGATCAACGGCGGCCCGACGCAGGTCGAGAGCTACTCCTACGACATCGTGAACGGGCGGTCGCGCCCGGGTGGCCGGCCGCACACGAACCTCGGGCTCTCGTTCGACGAGACCGTCGAGGTGAAGCGCGTCGACGTCTTCGACGCCGACGGCAACCGCTTCGCCACGATGGGCGTGAAGATCGTCTCGCCGCGCGAATAGGTCCGAGGCCCGGCCTCAGGACCGACCGTCGGCGATCGCCCGGGCCGTCGCGGCGAGCGCCCGGTCCGGCACCTCGCCGTGGGGCGTCTCGACGATCGTGCCGCAGGCGCCGAGGTCCGCGAGCGTCGCGGCGAGCGTGTCGGTCGCGAGATCGCGCCCGGGCAGGACGTGGTTCACGACCACCGCGGCGACCTCGAGGCCGCGCGCGCGCGCCTCCCCGATCGTCAGCATGGCGTGGTTGATCGCCCCGAGCCGGGCCGCGACGACCACGACGAGCCGGGCGCCGATCGCGCAGGCGAGGTCGGCGAAGGTCTCGCGACCGTCGACGGGCACGAGGAGCCCGCCCGCACCCTCGACCAGCAGCAGGTCGACCTCGGAGGCGCGCGCGCGGCAGTCCGCCGCGATCGCCGCCGTGTCGATCCGCCGACCCGCGCGGGCCGCCGCCACCGCGGGGGCGAGCGGCTCCGCGAAGCGCCAGCGGCAGACGGCCTCGACGGACTCGCCACCGCCCGCGGCTCGGGCGAGCGCCGTCGCGTCCGCGGGATGGAGCGAACCCGCACGCTCCTCGCACCCGGTCTCCGCGGGCTTTCGCGCGGCCAGCCGAAGCCCGTCGGAGCGCCAGCTCCGCAGGAGACCGCAGGAGATCCAGGTCTTGCCGACGCCGGTGTCGGTACCCGTGACGAGGACGACGCGGCTCACGCGCCCGTCACCTCGCGGATCGAGCGCGCCGTCGCGTCGACCAGGAGTTCGGCCTCGTCGAGCGTCAGCGAGAGCGGCGGCATGAGCACGATCACGTTGCCGAGCGGCCGCAGGACGACGCCGTGGCGGCGCACGTCCTCGCAGACCCGGTGGCCGACCCGGAGCGCCGGCTCGTAGGGGGCGCGCGTCGCCCGGTCGGCGACCAGCTCGATCCCGACCATGAGACCGCGGCGGCGCACCTCGGCGACGTGCGGCAGCGGCTCGACCTCGCGCGCGAGGAGTTCGCCGATTCGATCGGCGGTGCGCCGGGACCGCGCGAGCACGTCCTCGCGCTCGAACACGTCGAGGGACGCGAGCGCCGCCGCGCAGGCGAGCGGGTTCCCGGTGTAGGTGTGGCCGTGGAAGAAGGTCACGAAGTCCTCGTAGCGGCCGAGGAAGGCCGAGAAGATCTCCTCGGTCGCGAACGTGGCCGCGAGCGGCAGGTAGCCGCCGGTGATGCCCTTGCCGACGCACATCAGGTCCGGCCGGACGCCCGCGAGCCCGCAGGCGAACATCTCGCCGGTGCGGCCGAAGCCGGTCGCGACCTCGTCGCAGACCAGCAGCGCGCCGCACTCCCGCGCGAGTCGTTCGAGCCCCCGGAGATAGGCCGGCGGGTGCATCCACATCCCGGCCGCGCCCTGCACGAGCGGCTCGACGAAGATCGCCGCGAGCTCGGGTCCGTGCGCGCCGATCGCGCGCCTCGCGTCGGCGAGCGCCGCCTCGACCGCCGCCGCCTCGTCCATGCGGTCGCGCCAGCGGAACACGTGCGGCGGCACCATGCGCACGACCTGCCGGTAGAGCAGGTCGTCGTGGTGGCGGTGGAAGAGCTCGCTGTAGCCGATCGAGACCGCGCCGATCGTGTCTCCGTGGTAGGCGTCGGCGAGCGACGCGATCCGCACGCGCTCGGGGCGGCCGCGCAGCCGCCAGTACTGGAAGGCCATCTTGAGCGCGATCTCGACCGCGGTGGCACCGGCGTCGGAGTAGAAGACGCGCGAGAGCCCCTCGGGCACGAGGCCGACCAGCCGCTCCGCGAGCTCCGCCGCGCCGGGGTGGGTGAGCCCGAGCATCGTCGTGTGGGCGATGCGGCCGAGCTGTGCCGCGACGGCCGCGTCGAGCGCCGGGTGGCGATGCCCGTGGACGTTGCACCAGAGCGAGGAGACGCCGTCGAGGTAGCGGCGCCCCTGCTCGTCGACCAGCCAGTTCCCCTCGCCCGAGACGATCGAGAGCGGCTCGCTCGCGAGCCATTCCCGCATCTGGGTGAACGGGTGCCAGAGGAAGCGGTGGTCGAGCTCGGTCGTCGTCACGCGGCCTTCCCCCCGGTCGCGCCGGCCGCGGCCACGAGGACGTCGATCGCGCGCTCCACGTGCAGGTCGGAATGGGTGGCCATCGGCGTGAGCCGCAGTCGCGCGGTCCCCTCGGGCACCGTCGGCGGCCGCACGGCGGGCGCCCAGACGCCTGCGTCGAAGGCGCGGGACGCCCACGCGAGGGCGTCGCGCGAATCGCCGGCCACGAGCGGCACGATCGGCGACTCGAGCGGGGGCACGTCGAGCCCGGCCGCGACGAGCCCCGCGCGCAGGCGACGCGCGTGGCGCCACAGCCGCTCGCGGCGCGAGCTCTCGCGTCGCGCGATGCCGATCGCGATCCGCGCCGCCGCGACCACCGACGGCGGCAGCGCGGTCGAGAACACGTAGGCGCGCGCGCGGTTCAGCAGCAGCTCGACCGTCTCGCGCGCCCCGGCGACGAAGGCGCCGTAGCCGCCGAGCGCCTTGCCGAGCGTCCCCATCCGGAGAGCGACCCGGTCGCCGAGCCCGAGCTCGTCGACGAGGCCGGCCCCGGTCGCTCCGAAGACTCCGGTCGCATGCGCCTCGTCGACCAGGACCCAGGCCTCGTGGCGCTCGGCGAGGTCCACGATGCGCTCGAGCGGCGCGCAGGTGCCGTCCATGCTGAACACGGAATCGGTCACGACGAGCCTGCGACGGGCCTTCGAGGCGGCGAGCATCCGCTCGAGCTCGTCGACGTCGCGGTGCGCGTACACCCGGGTCGTCGCGCGCGAGAGTCGGCAGCCGTCGATCAGGCTCGCGTGGTTCAGCCGGTCGCTGAAGATCTCGTCGCCGGGGCCGACCAGGGCCGAGACCACGCCCACGTTCGCATGCCAGCCCGAGCCGAAGAGCAATGCCGCCTCGGCGCCGAGCCACGACGCGATCTCGCGCTCGAGCGCGTCGTGGTCCTCCATGTGGCCGCCGAGAAGCGGCGAGGCCCCCGCGCCCGCCCCGACCTCGGCGAGCGCGGAGATCGCACCCAGGATCATGCGCTCGTCGGCGGCGAGGCCCAGGTAGTTGTTCGAGCCCAGGCAGACGAGCATCCGGCCGTCGATCTCGACCTCGGGCCCCTGCGCCCCGCGCACGACCCGCCGCGACCGGCGCAGGGCGCGGGCCTCGAGCTGCCGGAGCTCCTCGTCCATCGCCTCCCGCGGCACGCAGAGGCGCTACGGGAACCGGAACCGACCGTCAACCGTGCCGCGACCGGCCGGTTGACGGTCCGACCGGCGGCTACTTCCCGACGCGCGCCAGCGCCTCGACGGTGAAGTCCTTCGGGTCGTAGGTGACCATGACGTCGAGCGCCGAGGTCGGGCTCCACTTGCGGCCGGCGACCGTCGCGCGGTTCATCTTCACGTTCTCGGCGCACTGGAACGACAGGTTCGAGCCCTGGATGTAGTCCTCGGAGCCGTCGGGGCGCGTCACCTTGTTCAGGTTGTAGGCGATCACCTGCATCGTGTTCAGCAGCTCGCCCTTCCAGTCGAACTTGCGGTTCCAGGAGCCCTGGAAGGACTCCTTGTCGAGCCACAGCTCGAGCTTGCCGAACAGGTAGTAGCGGTCCTTCGGCACGCCTTCGACGACGTAGAACTTGCGCTTCGCGAGGGCCGAGCCGATCGGCGCCCAGGCGACGCCCTTCCAGGCCGGGTCGTCGTAGCCGAGCTCCTTGCCCTCGGGCCAGAAGAACCGCCAGCCGCCGGTGTCCTGCCACTTCGCGTTGAACTTGCCCTTCAGGTTCTCGGCGTCGACGTAGCGCAGCCCGTCGACCTCGCCCTTCAGGGTCCAGTTGAAGTCCTCGGGCTTGCCGTCGAAGAACGGGCCGTCGTCCTGGCTCATGTCCGAGCCGAGGAAACCGTCGGAGCGGTTCGACGGGCTCACCGAGCGAGCGCGCCGCAGCGCCGGCACGTAGGCCCACGCCTGGTCGCGCTTGTTCGAGTCGCGGTAGCGCCAGGCGAGCGCGGAGGTGCCGTTCAGGTCGGCCGGCGCGGCCGTCTCGATCAGGCCCTGCGAGAGGAAGTTCTGCGGATTCTCGATCGAGCGCTTCTCGGGCTGTCCGTCGTAGTAGAAGAAGTGCACGTCCTGGTCCGAGCGGCGCTCGAGCGAGCTCGCGCCGACCCAGTTCACCTGCGACTGCGCGTGCAGGTTCCCGTACGACAGCGTCATGTAGAAGTAGTTCCACACCGCCTTCGCCGCGGCCTTGGGATCCGACGGGTCGATCTTCGGAAACGGGAAGCCGTAGATGCGCGGCGGCTGCTTTCCGCTCGCCTTGTCGACGATGCCGCCCTCGGCGTCGAGGTCGAAGCGGCCCGCGTTCTTCTCGGTCGCGGCGGCGAAGTCGGGCGGGAAGGTGAAGCCCTTCCACTCGACGACCGTGTTCTCGTACTCGCCCTTGCAGTAGTGGGCGAGGATCTCGGGCGGAAGCAGCCCCTCGGCGGTCTTGCAGTTGTCCTTGCCGAGCGTCGTCCCGGGCGCGGGCCCGGGGCCTGCGGCGTCGGCGCGCACCTCGGCGGGAAGGACGCCCGCGGCCGAGGCCAGGACGAGAGCGAGCGCGAGGGTCGATCGGGTGTTGGCAGCCATGTCGTCGCTTCTCCGTTGGGCCCCGGCGCGAGGCGACGCGTCCGGCATGCGGGCGCGGCCTGTGGCGGGGAGGATCACGTGGGTTCCGGCACCGGCCGGGGATCCTCGACCTTATCCGGGGGCGGGCCCGCGGGGTCAAGGAAGATGCGGGGACGCGCCGCGGCATGCCCGACGGTCGGGCCGAGCGGCCACGGAAACGCCCGGTCGGCCAGGCCGCCCGTCCCGTTGTCCTGCGTGCCCTTTGCCGGCGTGGGCCGTGTGGTAAGCGGCGCCGTGGCCCGCCCCCGCACGAGCTTCGTCTGCCAGCAGTGCGGTGCGCAGTTCGCGAAGTGGGTCGGGCGCTGCAACGACTGCGGGCACTGGGACAGCGTGGTCGAGGAGGCGGTCGCGCCCCGGCCGACGGCCGGCCCGCAGCGCACCTCGATCGCGATCGGGGCCGCGCGCGACGCGAAGCCGGTCCCTCTCGGGAGCGTCGAGCCCCAGGCCGCGAGCCGCGTGTCGACCGGGCTCGTCGAGCTCGACCGGGTGCTCGGCGGGGGGATCGTCGCGGGCTCCGCGATCCTGCTCGGCGGCGACCCGGGCATCGGCAAGTCGACGATCTCGCTGCAGGTGCTCGGCGAGCTCGGCCGCCGGGGCATGAAGGCCCTCTACGTGAGCGGCGAGGAGTCTCCGGAGCAGGTGAAGATGCGCGCCGATCGCCTCGGCAGCGGCGATTCGATCCTGATCCTGCCCGAGACCTGCGTCGAGGAGGTGCTGGCACAGGTCGAAGAGACGAACCCGCAGGTCGTGCTGGTCGACTCGATCCAGACCATGCATTCCCGCGAACTCGCCTCGGCGCCCGGCAGCGTCGGCCAGGTGCGCGAGTGCGCGGCGGCGCTCGTCACCATGGCGAAGGCCTCGGGCCGGCCCACGATCCTGATCGGCCACGTCACCAAGGAGGGCACGATCGCGGGGCCGCGCGTGCTCGAGCACGTCGTCGACACCGTGCTGCACTTCGAGGGCGACTCCGACGGCGGGCTGCGACTCCTGCGCGCCGTGAAGAACCGGTTCGGCCCGACCAACGAGGTCGGCGTCCTCGAGATGGGCGAGAGCGGCCTGCGCGACGTCGGCAACCCCTCCGCGGTGCTGCTCGCCGAGCGCCCGAAGGGCGCGCCCGGCTCGGTCGTGCTGCCGACGGTCGAGGGCACGCGCCCCCTGCTCGTCGAGGTGCAGGCGCTCGCCGCGAAGTCGGCGCTCGCGATGCCGCGCCGGACCACGCTCGGCCTCGACTCGAACCGCGTCGCGGTGCTCACCGCGATCGTCGACAAGCGCGCGGGGCTGAAGCTCTGGGAGCACGACCTGTTCGTCAGCATCGCGGGCGGGTTCCGCGTCGCCGAGCCCGCGGCCGATCTCGCGATCATCGCGGCGATCGGATCCTCGGCGAGCGACCAGCCGCTGCCGGCCGACCTGGTGCTCTTCGGCGAGGTCGGGCTCGCGGGCGAGGTGCGCGCGGTCCGGCACGCCGAGACGCGGCTCCGCGAGGCGGCGAAGCTCGGCTTCGCGCGCGCGATCGTGCCGGCCGCGACCGCCCGCGGCGTGAAGGCACCCGACGGCCTGCGCGTGGAAGGAGTCGCGTCGGTCGGCGAGCTCTGGTCGCTGCTGTTCCGCGCGCGACGCCCGAGGCCCGAGCCGCTCGACGCCTGAGCGCGGCCGCAGCACGGCCGGGCGCGTCAGTCCCGCGGGCCGCGCCGTTCGAGGAAGTCGAGCACGATCGCGGCGGCGCGCTCCCCCTCGAGGTCGATCGGGATCACGTGCCCGCTGCGCTCGAGGACGTGCAGCTCGGGTGCGGCGCCCGGCATCCGGCGGGCGAGCCAGCGCGCGCCGCGCAGCGGGCAGGTCCGGTCGCGCCGGGCGTGGACGACGAGCAGGGGGCGGGGAAACGAGGCGCCCTCGCGGCGGACGCGTCGCCGCACGTCGCGGCGCAGGTCGTCGAAGGAAAGCGCCGCTCCGACGGTCACCGGAGCCGCCGGGGGGCGTGCGGCGAGCGCCGCCTGGTCGCGCAGGTCGCTCGGCGGCTTGCGGAGCGCGATCGCCCGGACGCCGCCGGTCGCGACCAGCCCGACCCCGCGCAGCGCCGCCGAGCGACGCGCCGGGATCGCGATCGCCGGCGAGAGCGCGACGAGTGCCCCGACGCGGTCGCGCTCGGCGAGCGCGAGGTCGATCGCGAGCAGCGCGCCCATCGAGAGACCGGCGACCACGACCCGCCCCGGGCCGTGGAGGCGAGCCATCCCGCCGAAGGCGTCGCGCACGGTCGCGGCCCACGCCTCGCGGTCGTTCGGCTCGCCCGGTCGCACCGCGCCGTGCCCGGGCAGGCGCACGCCCACGACGTCCCAGCCCGCGGCCGCGAGCGGGCCCGAGAGCGGCGCCATCTCGTGGGGCGACCCGGTGAAGCCGTGCACGAGGAGCACGCCTCCCCGACGACCGCCGCGGATCTCGAAGGCCTCGCTCATCGCGGGCTCCCCGGCCGCGCCCCCGGCCCGCGCCGCCCCGCCGCGAGGGCGGGGCGGCCGCCGGTCAGACGGACGGCAGCGCGTCGACCTTCTGCCGGTCGACGACGATCTGCGCCTTCTTCTTGAGCTCCTGCAGGTAGCGCGTGAAGACTCCGCCGCGGCGCTGCTCGAGCATCGACTTCTTCACCTGCGCCATCTGCTTCTTCACGTCGTCGTCCGACGGCGCCTGCACCTCGGCGAGTTCCATCACGACCGAGTCGCCCGCGACCTCGACGACGTCGTCCGGGATCTTCTTTCCGTCCGAGAGGGCGAAGGCCTTCTCCTTGAGGTCGGACGCGGCCCCGAGCCCGGGGATGAACGGACCACCGCGCTGGAACGCCTCGCTGCGCTCGACCGAGCCGTGCTGCGCCGCGGCCGCCTTGAAGAGCGATCCGTCGGACTTCGCCGCCTCGAGCAGCTTCTGCGCGGCCTCGCGCGCGAGCTTCTGGCCTTCCTGCAGGCGGTAGGCGGTCTCGACCTGCTCCTTCACGGAGTCGAAGGGCTTGGGCGCGGGAGCGATCTTCTCGATCGACTTCGCGATCACCCAGGTGCCGTTCGCGTCGATCGGGTCGGTCACGCTGCCCGGCGCGAGGTCCCAGAGCGCGTTGTTCACCGCGAACGAGGTCCCGATGCCCGGCAGGGCGCCGCCGCGCGCGATCGGCTCGGGCCGGTCGACCCGGAGGCCGCGCGCCTTCGCCACCTCGTCGGCCGACTTGCCGCCCGCCCACGCTGCGCGGTCCTCCCTGGCGAGCGAGGCCGCGACCTCCTTGCCGCGTTCCTGGCGGATCGCGTCGAGGACGTCCGGGCGGGCTTCTGCGAGGGACTGCTTCTTCTCCTCGTGGATCTCCTCCACCTGGATCAGGTGGAAGCCGAACGGGGTCTCGACGACCTCGCTCATCTCGCCCGGCGAAAGCGAGAACGCTGCCTCCTCGAAGGGCTTCACCATCCGGCCCCGCGAGAAGAAGCCGAGCTCTCCGCCCTGCGCGGCGGTCCCGACGTCCTCGGAGTTCTCGCGCGCCACCTTCTCGAAGGCGGCTCCGTCCCGCACCTGCTTGCGCAGGCCCTCGATCTTCTTGCGGGCCGCGTCGCGCGTCGCGGCGTCGGCGCCCTCGTCGACCTTCACGAGGATGTGCCGGGCCCGGACCTCGGCCTGCTTCGTGAAGCGGTCGGCGACGTGCGCGTCGTACCAGGCCGAGATTTCCTCGTCGGTCGGCGCCGCGATGCCGGGCAGCTCGTTCGCCGGGTAGGCGATCATCTCGAGCCGCACGCGCTCGGGCTCGGTGAACCGCGCGACGTTCGCGTCGTAGAACTTGCGGAGCGCGTCGTCGGTCGCCGGGACCTTCATCGTGTAGTCGGAGGCCTTCACCTTGACGAAGGTGACGACGCGCTTCTCTTCCTTCGAGACGACCTCGTCGCGCACCGCCTGCTCGTCGACCGACACGCCGTCCCAGATCACGTTCTGCAGGCGCTCGATCGCGAGCTCCTTGCGCATCGTCTCCTCGAAGTCCCCCGGCGTGAGGCTCGCGTAGCGGAGCGCCCGCAGGTAGGCGTCCTTGCTGAAGCGGCCGCCGACGAGGAACGCCGGGTTGGAGGCGATCGAGTCGCGCAGCTCCTGGTCCCCGATCGTGAAGCCGACCTGCTCCGCGCGCTCGGCGAGCACCTCGCGGTCGATCAGGCTGTCGAGCGCCCTCTGCCGCAGGTTCAGCCCCTTGCGGAGTTCGGGCGTGAACTGGCCCTTCAGCGCCTCGCGGTAGGTCTGGACGAGGTTGTTCTCCGCTCGCAGCAACTGGACCTGGCTCACCGGCCGGCCGTTCACGGTGGCGACGTCGCTCACCTGCCGTCCCGCGTCGATGCCCACCCCGATGCCCCAGAAGGTGAACACGCCGATGATCATGGTGAGGGCCGCCCAGACGACCTTCGAGTTCTTGTGCGCTCGCAGCACGTGCAGCATGGGGCGGAACGTTAATCGGGACCGCAGGCGCGGGCAACGCCCGACCAGCGACGGGCGTGGCGGGCCCCGCAGGTGCTCGACGGAACGAGGGTTTCTCCTCGCGGATCTTCGGGGGGCCGCGCCGCGGCGACTCGCTCCCGGGATCTCGTGACGGACGCCCTCCGGAGGCTCCGCGAACGCCGTCGGCCGTTGATGCCCCGGAGGGCTTCTGGTACCTCCCGCGTGCTTCGTCGAATCCGCTGCGCGTGCGGCGGCCGTGCCGGAGCGGGGGGCGCGGTCAACCCATGATCTTCGATTCGCTGCTGGGGTGGTTTTCCAACGATCTCGCGATCGACCTCGGCACCGCCAACACGCTCATCTACCAGAAGGGCGAGGGCATCGTCTGCAACGAGCCCTCGGTGGTGGCGGTCCAGAAGGAGCGCACGACCGGGCGCCGGGTGCTCGCGGTCGGCTCCGAGGCGAAGCGGATGCTCGGCCGCACGCCGGGCAACATCGTCGCCATCCGGCCGCTCAAGGACGGCGTCATCGCCGACTTCGAGATCACCGAGGCGATGCTCCGCTACTTCATCCAGAAGATCCACAAGCGCAAGGCGCTCATCCGGCCCCGGATCATCATCTGCGTGCCCTTCGGCTGCACCGAGGTCGAGAAGCGCGCCGTCCGCGAGTCGGCCGAGTCGGCCGGCGCCCGCGAGGTCTACCTGGTCGAGGAGCCCATGGCGGCGGCGATCGGGGCCGGGCTGCCGATCACCGAGCCGACCGGCAACATGATCGTCGACATCGGCGGCGGCACGACCGAGGTCGCCGTCATCTCGCTCTCGGGCATCGTCTTCTCGAAGTCGGTGCGCGTCGGGGGCGACAAGATGGACGAGGCGATCATCCAGTACATCAAGCGCAAGTACAATCTCCTGGTCGGCGAGCGCACCGCCGAACTCATCAAGCTCACGATCGGCTCCGCCTACCCGTCGAACGAGATCCAGGAGATGCAGATCCGCGGCCGCGACCTCGTCGCCGGCGTGCCGAAGACCGTCCCGATCAACGACGAGGAGATCCGCGACTCGCTCATCGAGCCGATCAACCAGATCGTCGAGGCGGTGCGGATCGGCCTCGAGCGCTGCCCGCCCGAGCTCGCCTCGGACATCGTCGAGAAGGGGATCACGCTCGCCGGGGGAGGAGCCCTGCTCCGCAACCTCGACGTGCTGCTCCGCGAGGAGACGGGGCTCCCGATCATGATCGCGGAAGACCCGCTGTCCGCGGTCGCGGTCGGCGCGGGCAAGATCCTCGACGAGCTGAACCTCCTGAAGGACGTCACGATCCAGTAACGGGCGCCGCGGGGCGGGAGGGGCGGATGACGACGGCGAGCACAGCGGCCGAAGGGTCCGTCCCCGACGGGTCTTCCCGGAATTGACCCGTTCGCCGTGATGTCCTTCCTGCGACGCAACTCGGTCCTGCTGGTCACCGGCCTCCTGCTTCTCGTCTCGGGCTCGCTGCTCGTCGCCAACGCCCGCGGGCCGCGCCGCGTCGACCCGCTCGGGTCGGTGCTGCTCGAAGTGCTCGCCCCGCTCGACCGGGCTCTCGGTGCGATGCGCGGCACGATCTCGCGCGTGTGGTCGAGCTACGTCGACCTGGTCGGCGCGCGCGAGGAGGCGGCCTGGCTTCGCAAGCGGCTGCGCGAGATCGACCAGCGCCGCGAGAGCACGACCGACCTGGAGCGAGAGAACGCGCGCCTTCAGGCGCTGCTCGACCTGCGCGACCGGATCCCCGGGCAGGGCGTCGCGGCCCGCGTGACCAGCGCCGAGACCAAGGGACTCTTCCACTCGGCGACGCTCGGCAAGGGATCCCGCGACGGGATCCTCCCCGGCATGGCCGTGATCTCGACCGACGGCGTCGTCGGCCAGGTCTTCCAGGCGAGCCCCAGCGCCGCGAGGGTGCTGCTGCTCGAAGATCCCTCGAGCGGCATCGACGCGATCGACGTGCGGACGCGCGCGCGCGGAATCGTGGAGGGAGGCCCGGGCGACGGCTGTCGCCTGAAGTACGTGAAGCGCGGCGACGAGATCCACGTCGGCGACGAGCTCGTCACCTCCGGCCTCGACGGCACCTTCCCCCGGGGCGTCCCGCTCGGGACGATCACCGCGATCGTCCCCGGCGAGCGGGGCCTGTTCCAGAGCGCCGAGGTGAGGCCGGCGGTGGACTTCTCGAAGGTCGAGGAGGTGCTGGCCGTCGCGACCGCGCCGACCGACCTGCCGCCCGAGACGACCCGGTCCCGCCCGGCGCCCGGCGCGGACGGACCTCCCGCGAGCGCACCGACGGGGGGCACGGCCCCGGCCG
>JAFMJW010000270.1 GCA_017853315.1 Alphaproteobacteria bacterium | reverse complement strand
CCGATCATCGCGTAGAGCTTGAGCGCTCGCACGCCGCTGCCGGCGAGCAGCTCGACGGCCCGCAGGATCTCGGCCTCGGTCAGGTTCTTGTTGATGACCCGGCGCATGCGCTCGCTACCCGCCTCGGGCGCGATCGTGACCGAGCGCGTCTCGCCGCTTCCCAGCGCCGACGCGAGCTCGGGCGAGACCAGGTCGGCCTTGAGCGACGAGGGCGAGGCGCGGCCGCCCCGGCGCGCGATCTCGCCGCAGAGCGCGGCGATCCCCGGCTGGCTCGCCATCTCCGCCCCGACGAGCCCCACGGTCCTGCGGCGCGGCAGCGCCTCCTCGATCACGGTTCGACGCAGCGACTCCTCGCTGCGGTGGCGCACGGGGCGATACATGTAGCCGGCCGCGCAGAAGCGGCAGCCCCACTCGCAGCCGCGGCTCGCCTCGACGACGAACATGTCTCCGAACACCGCCTCGGGCGTGAGGATGCGGGTCTGTGTCGGCGCGCCGTCGAGCTGCTCGACGTAGCGCCGTCGCACCGGTGGCGAGCCGTCTCCGGGCGTCCGCAGCGCGGGCAGGTACGCGCCCGCCACGTCCGCGGAAGCCTCGAGCATGCGAGCGCGTCCCGCCGAGCGACCGCCGGCGGCGCGGACCGCGTCGAGCCACTCGACCAGCATCTCCTCGGCTTCGCCGATCAGGAAGAGGTCGACGAAGGGGGCGATCGGCTCCGGGTTCAGGAAGGTCGCGGGGCCGCCGGCCATGACCAGCGGAGCGCGTTCGCCGCGCGCGGCGCGCCACGGGTCGAGCCCGGCTCCCGCGAGCAGGTCGACCAGGTGCACGTAGTCGGTCTCGAAGGAGATCGAGAACGCGAGCACGTCGAAGGACGACAGCGGACGACCGCTCTCGAGCGAGCGCGGGCGCCCGTGCAGTCCCGAGTCCGGCAGGAAGGCGCGCTCGACCGACACGCCGTTCGAGGCGAGGATCGAGTAGACGGCCTGGAAGCCCAGGTTCGCCATCCCGACCGGGTAGGAGTTGGGATAGACGAGGCAGACGTCGAGGTCGCCCGCTCGCGACGGCCGCGGCACGAGGTGTTCCTCGCGGGCGAGGCGTTCGCGATCCGACGGGGCTGCCGGCACGCTCGAACGGTAGCCTCGCCCCGTCCGGCCGACAAGGCGCGACGGCCGGCCCGCGAGCCGAGGGCCGCGAGCGCTCAGAAGCTCGTCGCGAACCGGAAATCGGAGTAGGCGACGCCGGGGTTCCACTCCCACCGCCCGCTCGCGAGCCCGCCGAACGAGGCGACGACCGGCAGGGCGACGAGCGCGTGCCGCAGCGCGACCGTGTCGAACGCGAGCGGGAAGCGGGGGCCGCGACGCAGGGCGATGCGCACCATCACGGGATCGTGAAGTCCGCCGGCCGCCCCGGCCGAGACGACCTCGAAGTCCTCGCAGCCCTCGAACGCGGCCTCGAAATCGCCCGGCCCGCGCCAACTCGACGGAAGCCCGAGCTCGTGCCGGCAGTGGTCTCGCACCGCGCGACGCAGCGAGTCCGCGTCGCGGCGGACCGACTGCCCGAGGACGAGCCGCCAGCCGACGAGCAGCGCGACCGCGAGCGCGAGGAAGCGAAGCACTCGGACCGCGAGGGGACGCGGCATCCGGTCAGCGCGCGCCAAGCGCCCCCGTGCGACGCCGGCCGGTGCCGAGAGAATCCGCGCCGCGGCCGGCGTTCACTTCTTCTCCGCCGCGAGCGCCTTCTTCGCCGCCGCGATCTCCCGGCGCTGCGCGTCGTCGACCTCGGGGTAGCGCAGGTCGAGCGAGGCGAGCGCGTCCACGACGATCGCCGCGACCGCGACCCGCGTGTACCACTTGTTGTCGGCGGGCACGACGAACCACGGCGACTCGGGCGTCGCGGTCGCCCGGATCGCCTCCTCGTAGGCTTCCATGTAGGGGTTCCAGAAGCCCCGCTCGCGCACGTCGCCCGCCTCGAACTTCCAGTTCTTCTCCGGGTTCTCGATCCGCTCGAGGAACCGCCGCTTCTGCTCGGCGCGCGACACGTTCAGGAAGATCTTGCGGACGAGGATTCCGTTGCGGTCGAGGTAGCGCTCGTAGGCGCGGATGTCCTCGAAACGCTCCTTCCAGATCGAGCGCGAAACCCGGGTGGCCGGAAGCTTCTGGCGGGCGAGCAGCTCGCCGTGGACGCGCACGACGAGCACCTCCTCGTAGTACGAGCGGTTGAAGATGCCGATGCGCCCGCGCTCGGGAAGCTGCCGGTTGCAGCGCCAGAGGTAGTCGTGGTCGAGTTCCTCGGCCGAGGGCGCCTTGAAGGACGCGACCTGGCAGCCCTGGGGGTTCACCCCGGACAGGACGTGCTTGATCGCACCGTCCTTGCCGGCCGCGTCCATCGCCTGGAACACGAGCAGCACCGCCCAGCGGTCCTGCGCGTAGAGCTTCTCCTGCAACTCGGCGAGCGCCTCGATGCCCCGCTGGAGCGCCTCCTTCGCGCGCGGCTTGTCCTCGCGGGAGAGCCGCCCGGTGTCGGCCGGGTCGTGGTCCGCGAGGCGGAAGCGGCGCCCCGCGGTCACCCGGTAGGGGGCGGCGAACTCCTTCGCGAGCTTCGCGATCTCGTCCATGTTCATGCGGGGCTCCTCCGGCGGGCCGCCCCCGGGCGGCCGCGCGGGAGCATGGCCCGAAGTCCGGGCCTTGTCATGCGGACGCGCGCGCTGGCGGGCACACCCCGGCTGCAACTAGGGTCGCACTCCGTCCATGCCGATCCCGGTCGCCCCGGCCCCCATGCCCCTCGTCGGCTCCGACGGGGAGATCGCGCGCGCCCTCGAGAGCGCGAACGCGGCGACGCTCGTCGCAGCCCTGGTCCACGTGACCGGCGACGCATCGAGGCTCCGCGGCGCGGCCCGGCCCGGTCGCGCGGTCCTGGGCGAGCGGTCGTGGCTCTCGCCCGGGGAGCGGGCCGCGCTCCTCGACGACGCCCTCTCCGCCCTTCGGTCGCTTCGCGACCGCGGGGGCGCGCTGCCCGCCCCGCCCTCGCCCGAGGTCGTCCACGAGACGATGTCGTTCGTCGCGGGCGAGCAGGTTCCCGCCGACTACGTGCCGATGATGCTCGAGGAGCTCGCGCTCGACGGCCGCGACGCGCGAGCGGTGCCGATCGGCGACGGCGTGCCGGCCGCGCGGCTCGCGGAGTTCCGCGTCCTGGTCGTCGGCGCGGGCGTGTCCGGGCTCCTCATGGCGATCCGGCTCGCGGACGCCGGCGTTCCCTGTCTCGTCGTCGAGAAGAACGACGGCCTCGGAGGCACCTGGCACGAGAACGTCTACCCCGGCTGCCGGGTCGACGTCGCGAACCACTTCTACGGATACTCGTTCGAGCCGAATCCCGACTGGAGCGAGTTCTACTCGCGCCAGCCCGAGATCCGCGCCTACCTCGAGCGCTGCGCGGACCGGCACGGGATCCGACCGCTCGTGCGGCTGCGCACCGAGGTCGAGTCGGCCTCCTGGGACGAGGGTGCCGGGCTCTGGCGCGTCGTGCTGCGCGGCCCCGACGGCGAGCGCGAGACCACCTCGGCGAACGCGATCGTCTCGGCGGTCGGACAGCTGAACCGGCCGAAGATCCCCGACCTCCCCGGGCTCGACCGCTTCGCCGGGCCCGTCTTCCACTCCGCCGCCTGGCGGACCGACGTCGACCTCGCGGGCCGTCGCGTCGCGGTGGTCGGGACCGGGGCGTCCGCGCTGCAGCTCGTTCCCGAGGTCGCGCGGATCGCCGCGCGGCTCACCGTCTTCCAGCGCTCGCCGGCATGGCTGCGGCCGAATCCGTCCTACCGGCGACGGGTCTCGGAGGGAAAGAAGTGGCTGCTGCGGCACGTGCCGTTCTACGGCCGCTGGTACCGCTTCCTGTGCTTCTGGCCGGCGTCCGACGGCCTCCTGCCCTCGCTCGAGATCGACCCCGCGTGGCCGCACCCCGAGCGATCGGTGAACCGCGAGAACGACCGCGTGCGGGAGATGCTGACGGCGTCGCTGCGCGCGCAGGTCGGCGACGATCGCGAACTGCTGGCGAAGGTGCTCCCGGACTACCCGCCGTTCGTGAAGCGCATGCTGCAGGACGACGGTGCGTGGATCGAGACGCTGAAGCGACCGAACGTGGACCTCGTCGTCGACCCGATCGAGTCCGTCGAGCGCGACGTGATCGCCTGCGCGGGCGCGCGGTATCCGCTCGACGCGATCGTGCTCGCGACCGGCTTCCACGCGACGCGCTTCCTGCAGCCGATGCGCATCGAGGGTCGCGGCGGCGTGCGTCTCGACGAAGCGTGGGGCGACGACCCGCGCGCGCACCTCGGCATCACGGTGCCGGGCTTTCCGAACCTCTTCCTGCTCTACGGCCCGGGGACGAACCTCGCACACGCCGGCAGCA
>JAFMJW010000269.1 GCA_017853315.1 Alphaproteobacteria bacterium | reverse complement strand
GCGACGCCGTCGGGCGCGGCGACGCCCTCGGGCAGCGACGACAGCATCTGGTCGAAGATCATGAGGCGGCGACACCAGCCGAGCCCCTGCTCGCCGACGATCTCGCGGCAGGTGCCGAGCACGAGCACGCGCTCGGCCGCGTCCTCGGGCACGAGCCGTGGCTCGGGTGCGAGTCGCTCGGCGAGGAACAGGATGCCGAAGGACGTCGTGCGCGGCGGCTCGTCGTTCCAGGCCGCGACGGGCGCGCTCGTCTGCCCGGTCCACTCGCGCAGCGCGCGGTTCTCGCCGCCGCCTTCCTGGCGCACCCGGACGAAAGGGAGGCCCTTCGCCTGGAAGAGACCCTTCGCGGCCTCGCCCCAGGGGCCGGGGACGCCCTGGGTGAGGACGAGGCGGAGCCCGGGGAGATTCCGAGCCTCCTCGACGTCGATCCATTCGGCCATGGCGCCTCGTCGTCGTGTTCCCGAGCGCGCTTGTCAACCGGCGGCGCCCTCGCGTAAGCGCTCGCCATGGCGATCGGCGAGCAGAGGGATCCCGAGCTCACGCGCGCGCGCCTCGTACCGTGGTTCGAAGCCCGGCTCGAAGGCGCACGCGACGTGGAGGTGCGCGACCTGGTCGTGCCGATGATGGGCTTCTCGAACGAGACGCTCCTGCTCGACCTCGCCTGGCGCGACGCGGCCGGACGCGAGCACGTCGAACCGCTCGTCGTCCGAGTGCGCCCGACCGGTCAGGTCTTCCCCGAGTACGACCTAGGGCGCCAGGTCGACGTGATGCGTCGGCTGGGGCCGACCGACGTGCCGGTGCCGACGGTGCGCTGGTTCGAAGAGGGCGACCAGGTCCTCGGCAAGAGCTTCTACGCGATGAACCGCGTCGAAGGGATGGTCCCGACCGACAACCCGCCCTACCACCTCGCGGGCCCGGTGACCGAGATGAGCCCGGCGGATCGCGCCGCCATGTGGTGGGACGGCCTCGAGAAGATGAGCCGCATCCACCGGCTCGACTGGCGCGCGCTCGGCTTCGGCTACCTCGACGACCCCGCCCGGGGCGCCACGCCGCTCGAGCAGCAGCTCGCGTCCTACGAGCACTACCTCGCGTGGGCGAACGGCGGCCGCGAGCACGTCTTCGCGACGCCGGCGCTGGCCTGGCTGCGCGAGAACCGGCCGCGCGAGGCCGAGCCGACGACGCTCTGCTGGGGCGACTCGCGCATCGGCAACATGATCTTCCGCGACGGCCGCTGCGTCGCGGTGCTCGACTGGGAGATGGTCTCGCTCGGCAACCCGGTGCAGGACCTCGCCTGGTGGCTCTTCCTCGACTGGCACCACTCGGCCGGGTTCGACGCGCCCCGGCTGGAAGGCTTTCCCTCGCGCGAGGAGACGGCGGCGCGCTGGGAGTCGCTGACCGGCTTCTCCGCGCGCGACCTGCACTACTACGAGGTCTTCGCGGCCCTTCGCTTCGCGGTCATCATGGTGAAGGTCGTCGCACTCGTGCGCGAGGCCGGGCTGCCGATCCCCGACGACTACGACGTGAACAACGCGTGCACGAAGGGGCTCGCGCGGCTGCTGGAGATGGCGTACCCGGCGTGAGCGCCCCGAGACCTTCGGCCGCGAGCGAACCGGCACCCGCCCGCCCTCGCCGCGCGGACGCGACGGGGCGGGCGAGCCGCCCTCACCGATCCAGCAGGTCGAGCTTCTCCGCCGCCGCGTAGGCCTTGCGCAGTTCCGCGTAGTCCGCGGCCGCGAACGGCTTGTACGCGGCGTCTCCGCGACGCCGCCAGAACAGCGGCTCGTTCGGCAGGCGGTTGCGGTCGAAGTGCACCTTCTTCAGATTGCGGACGAGGATCTTCTCGGTCTGCGTGTACTCGAACTCGTCGACCAGGCGCACGAAGTCGGGGAACCACTTGCGGTCCATCCCGCCGTTCACGACCTGGTCCTCGCAGAAGTCGAAGAAGGCCTTCGGGTCGAACGTCGCCCCCGGCCGCAGCTTGAGCGCCACCATGACGAGTTCGTCGGAGACCTCGCACGGGACGCCGTAGGCGGCCGCGAGAACGATGTCGGGGTGCTCCTGCACGAGACGGGCGACCTGCAGCGCCGAGAAGTTCTCGCCGTCCTTGCGGATCCAGTCGTCGGTGCGGCCGTCGAAGAAGAGGTAGCGCTTGCCGTCGCGCTCGAGGATGTGGCCCAGGTCGCCCGAGTGGTAGACGCCGTCGCGGTACTTCGACGTGTTCGCGTCGGGGTTGTCGAAGTAGCCCTGGAAGAGCCCGGTGTCGGCCGCCACGCGGCAGATCTCGCCCACCGCCGCCGCGTAGTTCGTGATCTTGCCGTCGGGGCCGAGCGTGGCCGGCGGGCAGGACTCGCCGCGCTCGTTCAGGATCTGCACCGCCGCGTCGGTCACCTCGCCGACCGAGCCGCGCGGGTCGCCCTTCTTGCGGAAGGTGCTGATCGCGGCCTCGGTCGAGCCGTAGAGCTCGAACATGTCCTCGAGCCCGAGCCAGTCCATGAAGCGCTCGATGTCGGGCGCGGCGGCCCCGTTGCCGACCGCCCAGCGCAGCGTGTTCTTCGGGTCGTTCGTCACCTCGGCGCGGAGCTTCGCGAGGTCGCCTCCGTACTGCTTCTCGACCGCGCCCAGCACGTAGTGCACCGGCTCGCCGACGTAGTTCCAGTAGGTGACGCCGTAGCGGCGCACGTCGGGCAGGAAGGACGACGCGCTGAAGCGCTCCCGCATCGAGAGCGCGCCGCACACCCAGAACGCCGGCATGAAGCCCAGGAACATCGCGTTCGAGTGGAAGAGCGGCATGCAGGCGTAGCCGACGTCGTCCTGGCCCAGCCCCAGGTTCGAGGACACGGCCATGCCGATCGCGAGCAGCTTCAGGTGGTTGTTCAGGATGCCCTTGGGAAGTCCGGTCGTGCCCGAGGTGTAGATGACCATGAGCGGCGTCTCGGGCGTGACCTCGACCGCCGGCGGCGCGAGCTTGCCGCCGTCGGCCCCGACCTCGCGGGTCACCGCCTCGCCGAGCTCCGTCCCGCCGAGCGGTCCGTCGCCCGCGCGCACGTAGAGGATGTTCTCGGGGGCGACGTGCTTCAGCTCGCCGCGCACCTTCTCGACGTCGTCCTGGAAGCGCTGGTCGACGACCAGCACGCGCGCACGCGACTGGTTCAGCACGCCGGCCAGCACCTCGCCGCGAAGTCCCGTGTTCACGCCGAACAGCGAGAGCCCCGCGTAGCCGCAGCCGCCGTAGAGGAACATGAGCTCGGGATGGTTCTCGAGGATCATCGCGACGTGGCCGGGCCGGGACTCGTCGATCTTGCCGAGCCGCCCGAGCAGGAAGTGCGCCATGCGAACGCACTCGTCGCGGTACTGCTTGTAGGTCCAGGAACGGTCGTCCTTCAGGAGCACGGTCCGACCCGCGACCTCGGGGTGCTCGGCGCGGGCCTCGATGTGGGCACCCAGGGTGAATGGAGCGGCGATCTGCGGAGCAGCCATCGGGTGGTTCCTCTCGGTCTGTCGGTGAAAAGCGGAAGGGAAGGGAAAAGGGTACGGGGATCCGCGCATCCTAGCGCCGCCGCCGTCCCCGATGCCACCCCCGCGCCCCTGCCCCGGGGCCCGGTCGGGCGCCGGCCGCGATCCCGCGTCCGCCGCGGCGCGTTGGACCACCCGTCGCGGGTAGGCTAGCCCGGCCGCCGGGACCGCAATGAGGAGGACCGATCGATGACCGAGCCCATCCTGCTCGTCGAGGCCGAGGGCGGCATCGCGACCGTCACGCTGAACCGCCCCCAGGCGATGAACGCCCTGTCGCGCGACCTGCGGGTCGCCCTCGAACGGGCCTTCCGCTCGATCGCGGCGGATCCCGCGATCGAGGTCGTCGTCCTGACGGGGGCGGGCGAGCGAGCCTTCTGCGCGGGACTCGACCTGAAGGAACTCGGCGGCGAGTCGGGCGCCGCGGCGGACGGCGAGATCGAGCTGGCGGTCTCCGGCGGCGAGGTCGTGCGCGCGATCGCCGAGACGCCGCAGCCGGTCATCGGGGCGGTGAACGGCGTCGCGATCACCGGCGGCTTCGAGCTGGCCCTCGCCTGCGACGTGCTGATCGGCTCGACCGCCGCACGCTTCGCCGACACCCATGCGCGGGTCGGCATCCTTCCCGGGTGGGGACTCTCGCAGAAGCTGTCGCGGCTGGTCGGCATCCACCGCGCGAAGGAGCTCGCGCTCACCGGCAACTTCCTCGACGCCGGCAAGGCCTGCGAGTGGGGGCTGCTGAACCGGGTGGTCGAGCCGGCCGAACTGCTGCCGACCTGCCGGGCCCTCGCTCGCGACATGTCGTCCTGCGACCAGCCGACGCTGCGGGCCTACAAGCGACTCGTCGACGAGGGCTTCGCGACCGGCTTCGGCGAGGCGCTGCGGCTCGAGGCGAGGGCCTCGCGCGC
>JAFMJW010000268.1 GCA_017853315.1 Alphaproteobacteria bacterium | reverse complement strand
TCGACCTCCGGCGCGCCTGCTGCGAGGACGAGGTCCGCCTGAACCGCCGCCTCTGTCCGTCGATCTACCTCGGCACGGCCGCGGTGGTCCGCGACCCTTCGGGTCGCCTGCGGCTCGACGACGGCCGCGGGCCGGCGGACGGTGCCGCGCTCGTCGAGCCGCTCGTGCGGATGCGCACTCTGCCCGCCGAGGGCATGGGCCATCGCGCGCTCGCGGCGGGCACCCTCGACCGCCACCGGCTCGCCGGCCTGGCGCGCGCGCTCGCCGCCTTCCACGCGAGCGTCCCGCCGGAGCCCGCGGACGCGCCCGCCTGCGACCCGGCGACGATCGTCCGGCGATGGCAGGACGTGGTCGACGACGCCCGGCCGCTGCGCGGGGGCCTCTTCGACGACGTCCGCCGGGCGGTGATCGAGCCCTTCGCCGAGCTTTTCGTGGCGCGCCACCGGGCTCTCTTCGCCTCGCGCGCGCGCGACGGGCGGATCCGCGAGGGGCACGGCGACCTCCACCTCGGCAACCTCTGCCTCGTCTCCCCGGCGCTGCCCGCCGTGGACGGCGCACCCGAGGTTCCCGAGGGCGTGCACGCGTTCGACTGCATCGAGTTCTCGCGCCGGCTGCGCACCTCGGACGTCGCCGCCGAGGTGGCGTTCCTCGCGATGGACCTCGAGGCCGACGGTCGCCGCGACCTGGCCGACGCCTTCGCCCGCGCCTACGCCGAGGCCTCGGGAGACGGCGGCCTCGCGGCGCTGCTGCCCTTCTTCGTGGCCCACGACGCGCTGGTCCGGGGAATGGTGCTGGGCGTGGAGACGCTGCAGCCGGAGGTCTCGACCGGGGAGCGCGAGCGGGCGGCCCGGCGGTCGGTGGCGCACTTCGCGCTCGCCTCCCGCGCCGCGTTCCGGGCGCTCGGCCCGACGATCGTCGCCTGCACCGGGCTCTCGGGCTCGGGCAAGAGCCACGTCGCGCGCGCCCTCGCCGACGCGAGCGGCTTCGACCTCCTGTCGAGCGACGACCTGCGCAAGCGCCACGCCGGGCTCGACCCCACGGCACCCGCGCCGGCCGGGACGCGCGAGGCGCTCTACGCCGACGCGGCGCGACGCGAGACCTACCGGCAGATCGCCCGGGAGGCGGGCGCTCGCCTCGCGGCAGGCCGCTCCGTCGTGATCGATGCCACGTTCAACGACCGCCCCGACCGGGATCTCGTCGCCTCGGTCGCCCGCGAGGCCGGCGCAACGCTGCTCTTCGTCGAATGCGTGCTCGACGACGAGACCGCGCGGGCGCGGCTCGTGGCGAGAGCACGCACCCCCGGCCCGGGAGCGCGCTCGGATGCGGACTTCGAGGTGCGCCGCGCCCAGGCACGGACGCGGACGCCGCTCGCCGCGGACGAGCAGAAGGCCGTGGTCGACACCGCCGGCACACCCGACGCGACCGCCGCCTCGGCGGTCGGCGCGGCGGTCCGGGCCCTCGCGAGCGCCCCGGCCGACGCCTGATCCGCGACGGCACGGAGCCGGCGCGAGGACTTCAGAGCCGGGCGGCGATCTCGCCGCTCATCCGGTGCGCGATCGCCATGAGCGTCAGCATCGGGTTCACCGAGGGGCTGCGCGGCAGGATGCCCGTGTCGGCCACGTAGAGATTGTCGAAGTCGTGGCAAAGGCCGTCCTCGCCCACGACCCCGCGACGCGGGTCGCCGTGCATCCGCGTCGTGCTGAAGACGTGGTTGCCGCTGCAGGTCAGGTCGGTCGGGCGGTACGAGTGCGTCAGCAGCACCTCGGCCTCGTCGGGCGATCGCATCTCGTCGGGCAGTCCGTGCACGCCGGGCAGGATCGACGTCGCGCCGGCCGCGAAGAACACCTTCGCCATCGCCCACATCGCCTTCGCGAGGATGCGGACGTCCTCGTGGTGGAGCCGCCAGTGGAGCACCGGGTCCATCCCGGAGCGCCGCGCGCGCACGCTGCCGAGCGAGCGGTTGCACGACGAGATCGAATCGAAGACCGCGCAGTAGGGAATGCGCGCGAGGTTCGCCTTGAAGTCGAGGCCGAAGCCGGGGAGCCGTACGGCGAACACGCCGGGCGGCGCCCACAGGGTCTCCATCTTGAACCCCTCGGACACGAAGTGCAGCGACTGGTACCCCTGGGTCGCGCCGAACTGGGGCTCGGTGCGGTCGGGGAAGACGCCGAGGATCGCGACCCCGGGATGGAACTGGAGGTTCTCGCCGACCTGGCCCGAGGAGTTCGCGAGGTCGCCGCTCTTCTGCAGCAGCACCGGCGTCGCCATGCAGCCCGCCGCGAGCACGACGACCTTCGCGTCGATCCGGAAGCGATGCGTCGCCTCGCCGGTGAAGGGTCGCACGATCGAACCCTCGACGCCGGTCGCGCGGCGTCGCCCCCACGTCAGCACCCGCTCGACCCGGGCCGAGGTGAGCACGCGGGCCCCCGAGCGGATCGCGGCGGGCACGAGCGACACGTCGGTCGACTGCTTCGCGCGCGATCGGCAGCCCGTGAAGCACTCGCCGCTGCCGCGGCAGCCGACGACGTTGCGCGCGATCGGCTCGCACGACCAGCCGAGCGCGCGGCAGCCCTCGCGGAACAGCAGGTTGCGGGGCCCCTGCACCTCGTCGGGCGTCGGCGCGATCCCGACCAGGTCCTCGATCGCCTGGTAGTGCGGGTCGAGGTCGTCGCGCCCGGTGCGCGAGAGCCCGTACTGCTCCGCCCACGCGTCGAGCGTCGTCCGGGGCGAGCGGACGCAGATGGCCGAGTTCACGAGCGAGCCGCCGCCGAGCGCGTTGGCCTGCATCGTCGGCATGACGAAGCCGCGCGTCGCGCGAAGCCCGCCCTCGCGCATCGTGCGCGACATGGAGATCGCGCCGTCGACGACGAAGTCCTCGGGCGTGAACGGCGGCCCCTCCTCGACGAGCACGACGTCGCGGCCCGCCTTCGCGAGCCCGTGGGCGACGACCGCGCCGCCCGGCCCGGAGCCGACGACGACGACGTCGCAGCTCTCGAGGACGTCGCCGCGGTAGTCGGCGAAGACCCGGACCGAGCCGCTCACGCCACGCCTCCCGGCCGGGGCTCGTCGAAGCGGTGGGCTCCGGCCGGCACGGTGATCGGCACGACCGGTCCCGCAGCCGAGAGGTCCTCGCGGCGGAAGCGCACCGCGCTCGACGGCTCGCCGATCCTGCCCCACAAGAGGTCCGCCTCGCACACCCGCCGCTCGATCTCCGGCGGGGCGAGTCCGAGCAGGCGCATCACCTCGGCATCGCCGAGGTAGCCCATCGTGAGGATCGCGCGCAGGCTCGTGAACACGAGGCGTCGCGGGAACAGCGGGCTCGTTCGCCATCCCTCGAGAACCCGCACCCTCTGCTCGCGGTCGAGGTCCGAGAAGCGGCGACGGCCGCCACGGCCCGGCGCCGGGAACACGAGCGTCGCGTGCTCGACGAGCACGAACAGCAACCGCATCAGGAGCCTCGTCGACGGCTGCTGGGCGGCGACGAAACGGTCGACGTGCTCGGCGACGCCCGCCTGCTCGCCGGAAGGCGGAAGGGCCCCTCCTTCGGGAAAGGTCGCGTCGGCAGCCGCGGCGACCGTCGCCCACTCCCTCGGCGCGAGACAGTCGGTCGCGACCGGCGGCCGCGGGTAGCCGGCGAGGAAGCGCCTCGACAACAGCGCGCCCCCGCCCACGAGCACCGTCCCGACGAGCAACTGGTTCACGGCCTCTTTCTTAGCGCGCGTGGCCGGGGGGGCTAGTCGCAAGTCGGTCGTGGGCCCAGGATTCCCGGCAACGGTTCGAACGGCTTGCCCCGGGTTCTCGATCTCGCGAACGTCGGCCCGCCCGACGACCCGAGGTGGCTGCGCCCTGGGCATCGGTCTTGCTTCACTGGGACGCGAGGCCCGGTCCGGCCGGACTTCGGGGAGACCAAGATGATCCCAGAGACGACGACGCGCAGGGAAGCCGGGGCGGATCTCCCGCCCGGGATGTTCACCGAGGCTCTTCGCCGAGAGGCCCGCAGGCGGCCCGCGAACCTGCGGGTCGAGACGTTTCGAGACCCGGCCTCGGGCGCATCGACCCAACTCGTCTACGACGAGAACTCGCGGATCGGGGTGGTCGTCGACCCGGTGGCGGCGGGCGACGCGGGCGACCGCCTCGCCCCTTGCGCCGACCTCGTCGACGCCATCGAGCGACTTTCGATCGATCTCCAGTTCGCGCTGGAGACCCGATCGGGGAGCAGAGCCCGGAGCGCATCGGCGTGGCTCGCGAGGCGCTTCGGCTCGATCGTGGTGCGCGTGGGGAGCGATGCGCCTTCCGACGTCCTCGACGGCGTGCCCACGGGAGCCGAGGCCCCCTTCGCCCCGGCGGGGCAGGACGAGATCGTGGCCGGACCACTCCGGATCGAGGTCCTCTCGACCGGTACCGGCACTTGCTACCGCATCTCGGG
>JAFMJW010000267.1 GCA_017853315.1 Alphaproteobacteria bacterium | reverse complement strand
CCCTCGCCGTCCGCCAGCTCCCGGACGAAGCGCGTGCCCATCCACGCCGAGCGCAGGATCTTCGCGTCGTGCACGATCGCGACGTCGTCGCCGGTCGTGTGGTAGCAACCGCCTGTCGCGTCGGAGAAGAACAGCACCGGCACGCCCTTGTTCGCGAAGACCGCGTGGTCGCTGCGCTCCTGGCCGAAGATGTTCGAGAGGGGTGCCACACCGAGCGGGTCGCCAGCGGTCACGCGCGCGACGAGGTCGGGCAGATCGGGGCTCGTGTCGAGGCCGACCAGCACCGTGTTGCGCCGGAAGCCGCGCACCGGGGCCGCGCCGACGATGTCGAAGTTCACGTAGGCGGCGACCTTCGCGAGCGGCACGACCGGCGCGGCGGCCCACGCGTTCGAGCCGACGAGCCCGTCCTCCTCGCCGTCCCAGAGGGCGAGGATCACCGCGCGCCGCGGCGCGCGCGGCAGCCGGGCGATCGCGCGACCGACTTCCAGCACCGCGGCCACGCCGGCGGCGTTGTCGGTCGCCCCGTTGAAGATGATCGCGCCCGCGCCCAGGTGGTCGTAGTGGGCGCCCACGACCACGACCTCGTCGGTCGACGGGTCGCTGCCGGGGATTCGCGCGAGCACGTTCGTGCCGCCTCCGCCGGGAATCTCCTCGAAGAACGTGCCGTCGGCCGCCGCGGGAAACGCGAAGGTCGCGATCTCGCGCACGAGGAACTCGCGCGAGCGGCGCGATCCCTCGCTGCCGTCGTCGCGTCCCTCCTGCGCGTCGTCGGCGAGGAACTCGACCGTCCGCCGCAGCGCCGCGGGGTCGAGCGTGCAGGCACGGTCCGCGGGCCCGCAGGAGGCGGGGATCTCCTCGCAGGCGCCGCCGGCGAGCGTCGCGCAGCCCTCGTTCGGGTCGACGAGCCCGTCGGGGCAGGCGGTCGTGCAGTCGGCGCGACAGCCGTCGCCGTCCTCGTCGTTCGCGTCGTCGCAGGGCTCCTCGCCCTCGCGCTTCCCGTTGCCGCAGCAGTCCGCGTCGCCGGGCGACGCGCAGGCCGCGAAGGCGGGCGTCGGTGGGGGCGTGGGCGACGGGGTCCGGGTCGCGCCCGGCGTGCCCGAGGGCGGCGGCGCGTTCGTGGGAACCGCGGTCGGCGACGGAGCCGGCTCCGTCCCGATCGGCCCGCCATCGTCGGAGCACGCGGCGGACGCGAGCGCGCAGGCGATCGCGAGCGTCGCGAGGAAGTGGGCTCGCCGTCCTGCCGCGGCCGACCCGGCCGTCGAGGTCCGCACCTGCCTCGCCATCGGAACTCCTCCGCGACCGGCCGGAGCCCCGTCGGCGCCAGGCGGGATGAAACGTGCGCGGCGCGGACCTTCCGGCCGCGCCGCGCACGAGGACGTCAGGACTTCTTCGTCGACACCACCTGGAGCTGCGTGAACTCCTTGTAGCCCCAGCTGCCGTTCTCGACGCCGATGCCGCTCCACTTGTGCCCGCCGAAGGGCTGCATGGGCGAGAGGTCGAGGTGGTTGTTCACCCAGGTCGTGCCGGCGTCGAGCTCGCGCGCGATCTCGGTGCCGCGCGCGACGCTCTTCGTCCAGACCGAGGCGCCGAGCCCGTAGTGCGTGCCGTTGGCCTGCGCGATCGCGTCGTCGAGGTCCTTGTACTTCACGATCGGGAGAGCGGTTCCGAACTGCTCGTCGTCGACCAGCTTCACGCCGCGGCCGACGTCGGTGACGATCGTCGGGGGCAGGAAGTAGCCCTTGTCGCCCAGCCGGGCGCCGCCGGCGACGATCTTGCCGCCCTTGCTCTTCGCGTCCTCGACCATCGCGAGGACCTTCTCGAACTGCATGCGGTTGTTGATCGGGCCGAGTTCGACGTCGGGCTCCATGCCGGGCCCGACCTTCGTGCGCTTCGCGCGGTCGGCGAGGTTCGCGACCAGCTTGTCGTGCAGTTTCTCGGGCACGTAGATGCGCTTGATCGCCGAGCAGACCTGGCCGGAGTTCTGGAAGGCGCCCCAGAAGAGGCCCTCGGCGACCTGGTCGGGATCGACGTCGTCGAGCACGATCGCCGGGTCGTTGCCGCCGAGCTCGAGCGTGACCCGCTTCAGGTCCTCGGCCGCACAGCTCATGACCTTCTTGCCGGTCGCGACGCTGCCGGTGAACGAGATCTTGCGGACGTCCGGGTGGCGCGTGAGCTCGGCGCCGAGCTCGTTGCCGCCGGAGAGCACGTTCAGCACGCCGGCCGGGAGCACCTCGCGCAGCGCCTCGGCGACCATGAGCGAGGAGAGCGGCGTGAACGGCGACGGCTTCGCGACCACCGTGTTGCCGGCGAGGAAGGCCGGCGCGAGCTTCCACGACAGCAGGATGACCGGGAAGTTCCACGGCGTGATCGCCGCGACCACTCCGATCGGCTTGCGCACGACCTCGACGCGCTTGTCGCCGTCGTCCTGCAGCACCTCGGGCTCGACCTGCAGTCCGGCGTAGTAGCCGAACCACATCGAGGCGCCGAAGATCTCCATCATCGCGTGGTTGAGCGGCTTGCCCTGCTCCTGCGAGAGGATCGGCGCGATCTCGGCCGCCTTGGCCTGCAGGATCGCCGCGCACTCGCCGAGCTTCGCGCGGCGCAGCGCCTCGTCCTTGCGCCAGGTCGCGAAGGCCTTCTTCGCGGCGACGACCGCCTCGTTCACGTGGTCGGTCGAGGCGCGCGCGCACGTCGCGAACGGCTCGCCGAAGGCGGGGTTGATGACCGGATCCTGGTCCTTCGTGTTGACGGCGCGGCCGTCGATGACCATTCCGTAGCTCTGCATCGCTGCTCCTCGCTGGTGCTCGTCTTCGTTCGTGGTTGGAAACCGGAGGCCGGGGCATCCGGCGTCCGGGGCGGCGAGACGGGCGGCCCGAAGGCACCCGGTTCGACCGGGAACACGACTACCGCCGGGTCCCGAGCCGTGGCAAGCGGGCCGCCTTGAGTCCCGGGGCACGCCGTGCGAACCCGGCACGATGGACATCTCGCCGTTTCGCATCGCGGTTCCCGACGCCGACCTGACCGACCTGCGCGAGCGCCTCGCCCGCACCCGCTTCCCCGCCGAGATGCCGGGCTCGGGCTGGGGCTACGGCACCGACCTCGGCTACATGCGCGAGCTCGTCGCCTACTGGCGCGACCGCTTCGACTGGCGCGCGCAGGAAGCCGCGTTCAACCGCCTGCCGCAGTTCCGCGCGAAGGTCGGCGGGCTCGGCATCCACCTGGTCCACGTGCGCGGCAAGGGCCCGAATCCCCTGCCGCTCGTGATCACGCACGGCTGGCCCGGGTCGGTCTTCGAGTTCACGAAGATCATCGGCCCGCTGACCGACCCGGCGGCCCACGGCGGCGACCCCGCCGACGCCTTCGACGTCGTCTGCCCGTCGATGCCCGGCTACGGCTTCTCCGACTCCGCGGTCGAGCCCGGGATGGATCCCGAGAAGATCGCGTCGCTCTGGGTCGAGCTCATGCACGGGCTCGGCTACCGGCGCTTCGGCGCGCAGGGCGGCGACTGGGGCTCGATGGTCACGACCTACCTCGGCTTCCGCCACCCGGAGTCGGTGCTCGGCATCCACCTGAACATGGTCGTCGCCTTCCCGCCGAACCCCGCGAACCCGCTCGAGGGCGCGGAGGAATCGGACATGGCCGGCCTGATGGAGACCGCGCAGTTCCTGAAGGACGAGACCGGCTACCAGCAGATCCAGGGCACGAAGCCGCAGACGCTGTCCTTCGGGCTCACCGACTCGCCCGCGGGGCTCGCCGCCTGGATCGTCGAGAAGTTCCGCACCTGGAGCGACTGCGGCGGCGACGTCGAGCGGCGCTTCACGAAGGACGAGCTGCTGACCAACGTGATGTTCTACTGGGCGACCGCGAGCGCGAACTCGTCGTGCCGGCTCTACTGCGAGTCGATGCGCGCCGGGAAGTTCCCGCCGCAGGGATTCCGCGTCGACGTGCCGACCGGGTGCGCGATCTTCCCGCGCGAGATCATCAAGCCGCCGCGCGCCTGGGCCGAGAAGCTCTACGACGTCCGGCACTGGACGCGCTTCTCCTCGGGCGGGCACTTCGCCGCGATGGAGGAGCCGGCGGCGCTCGTCGAGGACGTGCGCGCGTTCTTCCGGCCGCTGCGCTGAGGCGGGGCGCGGCGAGCGGCTCGGGAGCGGAGGGGGCGGCGGGTTCGATGCGGGGGTTCGTCCGGATCGCGTTCAGCGCGGCACTGCTCGGCGTGCTGTTCTGGCGCTTCGGCACGCGCGACGTCTTCGAGCCGATGCTGCGCGCGAAGCCCGGGCTGTTCGCCGCGGCCTTCGCGATCTATTGCCTGAGCCAGCTGCTGTCGGCCGCGCGCTGGATGTGGCTGTCGCGCGGCGTCGGGTTCGACCTCGACTTCCGACGCGCCGCGAAGCTCTACTTCGTCGGCATGTTCTTCGGCATCGTCGTGCCGAGCACGCTCGGCTC
>JAFMJW010000266.1 GCA_017853315.1 Alphaproteobacteria bacterium | reverse complement strand
AGCACCGGTTCGAGCTGCCGGAGTTCGCGATGTTCCCGCTGCTCGACGACCCGGCGGCGGTCGAGAGGCTGCGCGAGATGTACCGCGCGGTGCTCGACACCGCGGCTCGCCACGGCTGCGGCCTCGTGCTGGGCGGGCTCGACTACCGCGCGAGTCCCGACTGGGCCGGCCTGCTCGGCTACTCGCCCGCGGCGCTCGCGGACGCACAGTTGCGGGCGATCGACTTCCTCCGGGAGGTCGGCGAGCCCTACCGGCCCCGGCTTCCCGCTCTCTACTACGCGGGCGTCGTCGGCCCGCGTGGCGACGCCTACGCGCGCAACGAGTCGATCACCGCCGAGAGCGCCGAGGAGTACCACGCGGTGCAGATGGCCAACCTCGTCCGCGCGGGCGTCGACATGGCCGAGGCGATGACGTTCAACGGCATCCCCGAGGCCGTCGGCGTCTCGCGTGCCGCGGCCGCTGCGGGCCTGCCGGTCTCGGTCTCCTTCACGCTCGACGCGAATCACCGCCTGCAGTCGGGGCCGACCCTGCGCGACGCGGTCCTGGCCGTCGACGAACTCGCGGGCGAGGCCCGGCCGTCCTTCTACGGCATCAACTGCTCGCACCCGCTCGAGTTCCTGCCCGCGATCGAGCCGGGCGAGTGGTTCGAGAGGGTGCGCAGCCTTCGCCCCAACGCGGTGATGATGGACAAGGTCGCGCTGTGCTCCCTCGGCCACCTCGAGTCGGGCGACCCGGTCGACCTCGGCCGACGCATGGGCGAGATCGCGCGTCGACATCCCCACCTCGACGTCGTGGGAGGTTGCTGCGGCACCTGGGACGCGCACCTCGACGAGATCGCCCGCAACGTGGTCGCGGTGCGGAAGGAGGCCGGCGCGAGCTGAGCGGCGGGCGCCCGCCGCGCGGGGCCAGACGGCGCGTCGGACCGCGAGGCCGACGCGCCGGGGCCGGGCTCGCGGCCCGGCCCCGGCGGTCGTCAGTTCACGTTCTGGTCGAAGATCCGGTCGATGTAGATCTCGTGACCGGGCGTGCACGCGTTGCGGTACACGGACTGGTAGTCCGTCATCCCCTTCGCGACGGCACCCGTCCCGCCGCCGCAGCAGTTCCCGCCCGAGATCCCGTTGGCGAGGAAGAGCTTCTGCGACGCGCCCTCGTGGAGGTAGTACAGCACGTCGTTGCCGTCGGCGTGGCTGTCCCAGAGGTCGTGGAAGGCCTGCGCGACGTTCCACTCGTTCACGTTGCCGTCCGAACTCGTGACGCAGGCGCTCCCCTCGACGTCCCGGCCGGAGGCGGCGGTGCAGCTCGCGTCGCCGCGGCTGCAGGCGACCCAGCCCGGCATGAAGTCGGCGTAGCCCTCCGTGAGCGCGAGCCCCGAGTTGTAGCGGGTGCAGATGCTGTGCGAGAGGCAAGATCCCGACGGGAAGTGGTTGTTCCACATCTCGTAGTGGAGCTGGTGCGCGAACTCGTGCTGCACGACGTCGGGGCTCACGCCGTGCCCGGCCGTGAGCCAGACCGTGCCGCCGCAGTTGGCGCAGCTCCAGGGGATGCCCGACCCGTCGCCGCAGTCGAAGGACGTGTTCGGGAAGTAGACCTTGAGCGGGCTCGACCGCAGCGGGTTGATCTCGCCGGTCCAGTAGAGCTTCGACCACATGAGGTAGGCGGCGTGGTACATCTCGCCGATGCCGTTGGCGGTGCCCCCGTCGCAGTCGGCCCAGCGATGGCCCTCGTCGTGGCTGGTCGAGATCGCGGTCTTGTCCGGGTTGCGCCAGCGGAAGAGGTCGTCGGACGCGGTGCGGGGCTCGTAGTAGCGGTTGTACGCGCGGAAGACGACGCGCAGGTTCTGGCCCGTGTATCCGCCCTGGTTCACGACGAGCGTGTAGCGCCCGTCCCCCTGCACCCAGTCGCTCGCGAGCTCGACCCACGAGCCGCCGTTGTTCCAGTAGGCGACCGCGACCCAGCCCCAACCCGGGTGGAGCGCGTGGTCGGTCCACTTCACCGAGAACTTGCCGGAGATCGTGTACGTCGTCGCCGCGGTCCGGGAGAGGCCGTCGGCGGAGGCCGGTCGGGCCGGGGCCTGGCCCGCGGGGTTCAGCGACATGCAGGATCGCGGGAAGGCGTCGCAGTCCGGACGGGTGTTCTCGCAGATCTTCCCGCCTTCCGGGCCGCCGCTCGTGGGATCGTAGGCGTAGATGAGCTCGTGCTGGGGATCGTATTCGAGACCCGCGGCCGGGATCGCCAGCCGGGGCGTGCGGTACTCCTCGAGGGCGAAGAGCTGCGAACTCTCGTCGCCGGTGGTCGTCCCGGGCAGCTTGCCGATGTCGGCCAGATCGAAGCGCTGGAAGAGATCCTCGTAGGTCGTCCGGCGGAACTTGCCCGTCGTGCCGCCGGCCGTGTCCGCGACGATCTCGTAGAACAGCGTGAGCCACTGGCGCGCATCGCCCGGGCCACCGCGCCCGATGCGGTCGAGCAGTGCCGCGATCTGCGACGCGCGGGGCTTCCGCGAATCGAGGAGCGACTGGGCCACCGCGCCCGAGTCCTGCGGGTTCACCGCGAAGACGTCGAACGGAGAGCGGACGGCGATCCGGCTCGTGCGGTCGGTGTCGCTCGTCGGGTTCGAGACCGCGGCCCCGGGAAGGAAGTCGAGCGCCATCTTGAGCGCGAGCCGCTGGCCGCGCCGCAGCAGGAACACGCCCGGCAGCTCGGACTTGCTCGCCTGGCAGAGGCTCCACTGCGGGTCGGCCTTGACCTCCTGGGCGCCATAGCCTGCGAGGGCCGCGTCGAGGGTGTCGACCCGGAAGAGCTTCGAGCGTTTCTGCCCCTCGCCGTCGAAGGCGCACGGCGGGAACACCAGCAGCACGTCCTTCTCGGGGTCGGCGTTCACGAAGGCGAACTCGACCTGGGCGTCACCCTTCCCCCGGGGGTCGGCGAGAAGGTTGGCGATGCCGGTTTCGGACGCCTTCGAGAGCGTCACCTGGATCGTGCCGGGCTCGTGCGCGGCAGCCGGGGACGCGAGCAGCACCGCGAGAAGCGCGGTCGTGATCCAGCGGGCGGAGCGCCTGGGAGGCCTCGGCGGCGATGCTTTCGACGGGGCCTCGGGCGACGGGAGAGCGGCGTTCGGGTGACGCGTCGTCATGGCGGTCCTCCTCTCGAAGTTCGAAGGAGGCGACCATCCCTCCCGATCGGCGCGGGAGTCAAGCGAACTGTCGGGCCGAGGTGCCCTCGGCGGATCCGCCCCGGGCCGGGCCCGGCGGAGGAGCCGGCACGATCCCTCCGCCTGCCTCGACGCCCTTCGGGGCCGCCCCTCACTCCGCGGCGGTCACCGCCTGCAGGCGTTCGACCGCGTCGAGGTAGTCCTGCACGAGCGTCTGCACGACGTCCTTCACCGCGCGCGACTCGTCGATGCGGCCGACGATCTGGCCGATCGGGTTGAACATGACCTTCTTCGCCTTGTCGGCGTAGCGATGGCCACGCGACACCGCCTCGGAGGTCACCATGAACTGGAGCGGCATGCCGAGCGGGCCCGGGGACTCCGGTCCCTCCCACGCCTGCGTCCACTCGTTGCGCAGCATGCGGCAGGGCTTGCCGGTGAAGGAGCGCGAGCGCACGGTGTCGCGGCTCGTCGCCGCGAAGTACGCCTCCTTCTGGGCCGGCGGCGCGTCGGCCTCCTGCACCGCGAGCCACAGCGAGCCGGTCCACACGCCCTGGGCGCCCATCGCGAGCGCGGCCGCGATCTGGCGCCCGGTGCCGATGCCGCCCGCCGCGAGGACCGGCGTCGGCGAGACGGCCTCGATGACCTCGGGCCACAGCACCATCGAGCCGATCTCGCCGGTGTGGCCGCCGCCTTCGGTGCCCTGCGCGATCACGATGTCGACGCCCGCGTTCTTGTGCGCGAGCGCCTGCTTGCCCGAGCCGCAGAGGGCGGCGACCAGCCGCCCCTCGCGGTGGATCCACTCGATCACGTCGGACGGCGGGGTACCGAGCGCGTTCGCGATCAGCTTCACCTTCGGATGGGCGAGCGCGATCTCGAGCTGCGGGGTCGCGGTCGCCGCGGTCCAGCCGAGCAGTTCGCGCGGCTTCTCGTCCTCGGGCAGTTCGGGCACGCCGGCGTCGGCGAGCACCTTCTTCACGAACTTGCGGTGCTGCTCGGGGATCGCCGCCTGCAGCATCTCCTCGAGCTTCGCCGGGTCGAGCTCGCCCATGCCCTCGTACTTGCCGGGAATGACGACGTCGATGCCGTAGGGGCGGTCGCCGATGCGCTCGTCGATCCACTTGAGTTCGACCTCGAGCTGCTCCGGGCTGAAGCCGACGACGCCGAGGACGCCGAAGCCGCCGGCCTTGCTGACGGCGACGACCACGTCGCGGCAGTGGGTGAAGGCGAAGATCGGGAGGTCGATGCCCAGTTTCTTGCAGAGCTCGGTGCGCACGGTGCTCTCCTTCGCGTCTCTCGACGCCGGGG
>JAFMJW010000265.1 GCA_017853315.1 Alphaproteobacteria bacterium | reverse complement strand
GCGATCGCCGAGTACCGCGCCGGTCGCATGGTCATCGTCATGGACGACGAGGACCGTGAGAACGAGGGCGACCTCTGCATGGCCGCCGAGAAGGTGACGCCCGAGGCGATCAACTTCATGGCGACCGAGGGGCGCGGTCTGATCTGCCTGCCGCTCACCGCCCGCAAGCTCGCCGAGCTCGGTCTCCCGATGATGGTCGCGGAGAACACCGCCCCCCTCGGCACGGCGTTCACGATCTCGATCGACGCCCGCCACGGCATCGGCTCGGGGGTGTCGGCCGCCGATCGCGCCCGCACGATTCTCGCCGCCGTCGCCGAGGGCGCCGGTCCGCAGGACATCCGCACCCCGGGGCACGTCTTCCCGCTCCGCGCGCGCGACGGCGGCGTCCTGGTCCGCACCGGCCAGACCGAGGCCGCGGTCGACCTGGCGAGGCTCGCCGGCCTGAAGCCCGCGGGCGTGATCTGCGAGATCATGAAGCCCGACGGCACGATGGCGCGGCGCGACGACCTCGAGGCTTTCGCCCGCCGCTGGGACATGAAGCTCGTCACGATCGCCGACCTGATCCAGTACCGGCTGAACCACGACTCGCTCGTGCACCAGGTCGCCGAGGCCCGGCTCGACACCCGCTACGGCGGCGAGTTTCGCGCGGTGGTGTTCCGCAGCGACGTCGACGGCGGCGAGCACCTCGCGCTCGTGAAGGGGGACGTCCGCGGCGACGAGGCGACCCTGGTGCGCGCCCACGCGGAATACCTCCCCGGCGACGTCTTCGGGGCGGCCGACCGCAACACCGGGGCGCTGCTCCACCGTGCCATGGAGATCATCGCGAAGGAGGGGCGCGGGATCGTGCTCTACCTGAAGCGAGAGCACGGCTCGGAGATGTTCGCCCCGCGTGGCGAGAGCACGCGCCCGGGCGACGAGGTCGACCCGTCGCGGCCCAGCACGCGCTCGGAAGGCGGCCTCAAGAAGTTCCGCGAGTACGGCATCGGCGCCCAGATCCTGCGGGCGCTCGGCGTGCGCAAGATCCGGCTCATCAGCAACTTCAATCGCCGCCTGATCAGCCTTCCGGGCTACGGTCTCGAGATCGTCGAGACCGTGCCGCTCGACCTGCCGTCCACGCAGGCCGGCGCTTCGCAGCCCTGAGGGTCCGCGCGGCGGCGTGCTAACGTCGGGACGTCGGCATGGGACGCTCCCTTCGATCCGCGCCCGCGCTGGTCCTCCTGGCCGCCGCGATCGCGCTCGCGACCCGGGAGACCGGGGCCGCGCCGCCGCCCGCGAACGTGGTCCGGCTCGGCGGGGCGATCGAGGCCCTGCCCGGCGGCCGTGCGCGCGCGCGGACCACCCTCGAGATCGCTCCCGGCTTCCACGTGAACGCGCACGTCCCACGCCAGGCGTTCCTCGTCCCGACCGACCTGACGCTCGTGGGCGGCGGCTTCGGGACGCCCACCTACCCCGAGCCGGTGGAACGCAGGTTCTCCTTCGCGGGCGACGAGGCTCTGCTCGTCTACGACGGCACGGTCCGGATCGTCGCCGAGAGCGACCGGGTCCCCGACGGACCCGTGACCGCAAGGCTCCGCTACCAAGCCTGCGACGACGAGCGCTGCCTCCCGCCGCGAACGGTCGAAGCGGTGCTCGCCCCCGCGAAGGGAAGCCCCGCGGCCGCGGCCGCCGCGGAGCCGGGCGGCGGACGGAGCGGCGATCTCGTTCCCCCGATCGCCGGCTCGGTGTCTCCGGCGACGGGCGGAGCCGGCGGAGACGCCGGGCCCGGCGGCGGGTCGGCGCGAGGCGAGTCGAGGCCCTGGCTCGCGCGCTGGCTCGCGAAGGCGAGCCTGCCGGCCGCCCTCGCGATGACCTTCGTGCTCGGCCTCGGACTGAACCTGACCCCCTGCGTCTACCCGCTGGTCTCGGTCACGATCGCGTACTTCGGGCACCAGGCGACCGCCGGGCGGAGCGCGCGTCCGCTGGCCGCCGCCTACGTCGCCGGAATCACGCTCACCTTCGCCCTGCTCGGAACCGGGGCCGCGCTCGCCGGCGGCCTCGTCGGCGCGCCGCTGCAGCACCCCGCGGTCCTCGTCGCGCTCTCCCTCCTTCTCGTCGCGCTCTCCGCGTCGAGTTTCGGGCTGTTCGAGATCCGGGCGCCCTCGGCGCTCGTCGAGCGATTCGGCCGCTCGACCGCGGGTGCGACGGGCGCCTTCCTGATGGGCCTCACGATGGGCATCGTCGCGGCGCCCTGCATCGGGCCGGTCGTGCTGGGCCTGCTCGTGTACGTCGGTGCGAAGCGCGACGCGCTGCTCGGGTTGCTGCTGTTCCTGTCGATGGGTCTCGGCATGGGCCTGCCCTACCTGCTGCTCGCCTCGGCCGCGGGTTCGATCGCGTCGCTCCCGCGATCGGGCGAGTGGCTGCGGTGGACGAACCGGCTGTTCGGCTTCGTGCTGCTCGGCATGGCGGCGTGGTTCGCAGCGCCGATCCTTCCCGCCTGGCTCTCGCGCCTCGCGCTGCCGCTGATCGGCGCGATCGCGGGCCTCTACCTGGGTTTCCTCGAGCCGAGCGGGCGCCAGTTGCGCGGCTTCACGGCGGCCCGGCGCGGACTCGGCGCGCTCGCCATCGCGGGCGCGGCCTGGACCGCCTTCGGGGCCTCGGCGGCATCGACGACGGCGGGCTCCGCGATCCGCTGGGAGCCGCTCGACATCGACTCTCTCGATCGCGCGATCGCTGCGAGGCGGCCGGCGATTCTCGAGTTCGGGGCCGACTGGTGCCTGCCCTGCGGCCTCATGGAGCGCACGACCTTCGCCGATCCCGACGTCGCCCGGGAGGCCGAACGCTTCAGCATGCTGCAGGCCGACGTGACCGAGAGCACGCCCGAGAACGAGTCCCTTCTCGCGCGATTCGGCGTTCTCGGTGTGCCGACCGTGATCTTCTTCGGCAAGGACGGTGTCGAGGTCGATCGCACCGTCGGCTACGTCGACGCGGTTCGGTTCGCCGACCTGATGCGCAAGGTCGCCGACGCCCGGCCCGCGGTCGCGGCCGGCTCGCCTCCGGGGGGGCATGGCGCGGCCCGGGGTGCGGCGGACGGACCGCTGGCACCTCCGGGCTGACCGATCCCGGGAGCCCGGAAGACCCCGGCCGCGGACTCGCAGGCCGCGCTGGCGGCCTGCGAGTCCGCGCCGAATCGCTTGCGGTCGGGGCGGGTCCGGGGCGGCCCGGCTCCGCCCGGGCGACGCGATCCGGGCCGGCTTGCCGGCCCATGGTCCGCGTGCGAACGCTTCCCTCCTCGATGGGAACGGCGGTGATCGGGGCGGGCTCGAGGGGAGCCGCGCTCGCCATGCAACTCGCGCGCGCGGGCAACTCGGTGCACTCGGGGGACCGCGACGCGGCCAAGGCGGCCCGCATGCGGGAGTCGCACCAGAACGAGAAGGACCTGAACGGCTTCGCGTTTCCCCTTCCGCTCACCGCGGCCTCGGATCTCGAGGAGATGCACCGGTTGCCGTTCGAAGGGAAGTCGCCTCGCGAGGCGATGATCGATCTCATGACGCGCTCGCTGAATGCGGAGTTCTGAGCCGGCGGGCGCGTCCGTCGTCTCGAAGGAGCAAGACGAAGATGGGAACCAAGGGAAGCTGCAAGGCCGAGGGCTGTTCGAAGGACGTCGTCGGGAAGGGCTACTGCTCGGGCCACTACAAGAAGTGGCGCCAGGGATCCCTGCCGAAGGCGCGCTACGCGACCTGCAAGCAGGAGGGCTGCCGCAAGAAGCAGGTCGCCTTCGCCCGCTGCGAGGAGCACCAGAAGAAGAAGCCGGCCGCGGCCGAGGGCGGCGCCCCCGCGGCGGCTCCCGCCGCCGCGGCGCCGCCCGTCGAGGCCCCTGCCGCGGAGGCCTGAGGCTCGCCGACTGCAGCGGCCCGAACGGAGTCGTTCGGGCCGCGAGCCTTTCGGCGGGGCGGCTGATTTGACAGCCGGGGGCCGGCATGGTTCGGACCGGGATCGCTCCGAGCGCACGTGCCCCCGCCGGGGCGCACGTCCCAGCGCACACGGGCTTGGTCGAAATCACGGGCGGTCGAGATGAAACGGACCTATCAGCCGAGCAACCGGCGTCGGAAGCGCGTTCACGGGTTCCTCGCCAGGATGGCGAGCCCGACCGGGCGACAGGTGATCAAGCGCCGCCGCCGAAAGGGCCGCAAGCGGCTCACCGTTTCGATCCCGGCGAAGCAGCCGGGCTGAGCCCTCCGCGGCGCCCGCGGGACCGCCGGCCGATCTGACGGACCGCCCGGAAGGTTCGCTTGCAGACCCTGCCAACGTCCGCCCGCATCCGTCGGCGCCGCGAGTTCCTGGCCCTCCAGGGGTCGGCGAAGCGTCGGCCGACCCGGCACTTCCTCGTCCTCGTGGCTCGTGACGCAGCACCGACCGCGCGGCTCGGCATCACCGTCACCCGGAAGATCGGCAACGCCGTCCTGCGAAATCGCGTCAAGCG
>JAFMJW010000264.1 GCA_017853315.1 Alphaproteobacteria bacterium | reverse complement strand
AACGACGAGGTGGCGCGATGAACCGCAGCGTTTCGTCGCGCTTCGGCGCAGTGGCATCCCACACGCGCATCCGGCGCGACGCCGTAGCGACCGCTCTGGCCGAGGCAGGGTTCGAGGTGACGGACCCGGCGCTCGACGGGGGCGTACCAACGCCCCGCAACTGGCCGGTCACGGCTTCGAGATGCTACCTCCCGATTCCGGCTTCCAGGCGAAGTCCGCGGCTTGGCGGAGGGGGTTCTCGAACCTCCGACAACGGCCTGCTTCGCAGAAGAGTGAAGACCCGTCTGTCTCGCTCTGCGTCGCCCGTGGCGTGACGGCACGTTCGGCTTCGGGCTTTTCTTCAGACGCGATTGATGGAATCGCGCGTAGGCCTCCGCGATCGGAACGAGATCGAAAGGTTCGGCCAGCTCTCGCGCTCTGGTCCTCATCGCTTCCGGTGTGGCCTGGCGACCGCGAGCGAGACGGTCGGCAGCACCAGGGAATCGAAGGAGGAGTTGGCCGTCGAATGGGAATGCACGACAAGGGGGCTCGCCCGCACGATCAACAAGGGGCGCTCGCATGGCTTCGCGCTCCGGGAACGGGAACAGGGGCGGGGGCAGGGCCGCCGCGGTGCCGGTTCGCTCGGCTGGTCCGCCGCTCCCGCCTCGGGTAGTTCTCTCGCGGCTGGCCGAGCGGCGCGGTGACACCCGGCCCATGGCCGCGAGAGCGGGAGGCAACGGCGATGCTGACCAACCTGCGGATCAAGAACTTCAAGGCCTGGGGCGAGCAGCTCTGGGACCCCGGCATCGAGCTCGCTCCGATCACGCTCTTTCTCGGGCCGAACTCCGCCGGCAAGACTTCGATCCTGCAGGTGCCGCTCCTCCTGAAGCAGACCTTCGACAGCCCGGACCGCACCCTCGACCTGAACCTCGGTGGGCAGTCCGCGGACCTCGTCGACGTCGGTACGGCCGAGTCGGTCATCCACGGCGATGGAGCGTCGAACGAGCTCGGCTTCGGTTTCACCGCGCTCGACAACGAGGGCGTCCAGTCGACCTACTCGGCGACCTACCACACGATCACGGGGAAGCTGTTCCTCGGCCGGCTCGACCTCGAGAGCTCGGGAAGAAGATTCTCCGCGATTCGCCAGAGCAAGGGAGCCTATCTCCTCGAGGCGCCCGAGGAAGTGGCCGGGAGCGCGACGAAGACGTTCCCTACCCCGAAGAAGACCTACCTGCCGGAGCGCTCACTCGCGTTCACGGCGGACGCCGTCGCTCTGCTCGGACCGACCGGCGCCGAGGTGCAGGACCTGGCGCTGCGCATCCGCCAGATGATCTCCGACATCGCCTACCTGGGCCCCCTGCGCGAGCACCCCGAGCGCAGTTACCTGTGGAGCGGCGTCGAGCCGGGCGACCTCGGGAAGCGCGGCGAGAAGGCCGTCCACGCCCTGCTCGCGAGCGACAACACCAGGAAGAAGCAGAGCGCCACCCGGGAAGGCGGCGCCCAGTGGCTCGTGGATCGCGTGTCGGACTGGCTGAAGCGGCTCGGGGTGGCCGACCAGCTCCTGCTGGAGCGCCAGGGCCGGTCGAGGCACTACGAACTCATCATCATCCGCGGCTCCCAGCGAGCCAACATCATGGACGTCGGCTTCGGGATCTCCCAGGTGTTGCCGATGCTCGTGCTGGCGCACTTCGTGAAGCCAGGGACGACCATCGTCGCCGAGCAGCCGGAGATCCACCTGCACCCGCGCGCGCAGGGCGGGCTCGCCGAGCTCATGGTCGAGGTCGCGCGCGAGCGGAAGGTGCAGTTCCTGGTCGAGACGCACTCGGAGCACCTGTTCCGGCGGCTCCAGACGATGATCGCGGAGGAGAGGTTCGCGAGCGAGGATTGCCGGCTCTACTTCGTCGATCGCGACGACCAGGGGGCGCCCCAGCTGACACGGCTCGAAGTGGACCCCTATGGTCGCGTCCGGAACTGGCCGAAGCACTTCTTCGGCGACGCCATCGGCGAGACCGAGCGCCAGACGCGCAAGATGATCGAGCGTGCCGGTCAGCCCGGCCAGGGGGGAGGGCGGTGACGGGGCACGTGATCGACACGAACGTCCTGCTGGTCGCGAGCGCGGCGGAGCCCTACTCGCCCTTCGACGAGAGTCACGTGCCGCCGGCGGAGCAGGCCGCGGTGCTCGACTGGCTGGCCGCCTTTCGCGCGGACGAGAGTCGAGAGATCGTGATCGACGACTTCTTCGAGATCTACAAGGAGTACCGGCACAGGCTCACGGACCAGGACTACGGTCTGCAGGTCGTTCACGAAAAGCTCCAGACGGCCCGGTTCGTCGGGCTCGAATGGGACGCCGACGGCATGGCCGTCGTGCCGCCGGCTTTTGCCGCCTTCGACCGCTCCGATCGCAAGCTTCTCGCCGCCGCCCTGGTCGATCCTGCGGCGATCTCGATCGTGAACGCGGTGGACAGCGACTGGCTCGAGATCGAGACCGAGCTTCGGGAGGCCGGCGTGACCGTGGTGCAGGTCCTCGACCTCTGGCTGCGTGCGCAGGCGGAACCAGGATGAGCGAGTTCTTCCGCTTTCCCCACACCCCGCATCTCGCGTGGCTCGGAGCCGGAGTTCCGCGCGACGACAAGGTGCTCTCCGAGGATGCGGTCCGAGCGCTGCTGTCACGGGACGTCGTCGTGGAGGAGAAGGTGGACGGGGCGAACCTCGGGTTCTCGGTCGACGACGACGGCATGCTGCGGGCGCAAAACCGCGGCAGCTACCTCGACCTCGAAGACCTGCAGGGGCAGTGGCGGCCGCTCCGGCGGTGGCTCTCGACGAGGCGCCACGAGCTCGAAGCGGCACTCGCTCCGCACCTCGTCCTGTTCGGCGAGTGGTGCCACGCGGTTCACAGCGTGCGCTACACGCGGCTGCCGGACTGGTTCCTCGCCTTCGACGTGTTCGATCGAGAGGCAGGCGAGTTCTGGAGCGTGGACCGGAGGAACCAGTTGGCGGGTCGCGTCGGCGTATCGGTCGTGCCGGAACTCGGTCGTGGTCGATTCGACCTGGGGGGGCTCCGGAAGTTGCTCGGGCCATCGAGACTCACCGACGGGCCTGCGGAAGGACTCTACGTCAGGGTCGAGTCCGACGGGTGTCTGGTCGATCGCGCCAAACTCGTCCGTCCTGAGTTCGTGCAGGGGATCGGCGAACACTGGTCGAAGCGGGCGATGGTCACGAACGACCTGGCGGCGGTCAGGTAGGCTCGTCCCCGAAGAGGCTCGGCGTTGGGCCGTGGGCTTTGGGGCTTAGCAAATTCCTCCCCGAACCGGTCTTGGGGGTCGGTTGCGCGCCGGTGCCCTGGGAGGTTCGCCGGAAACACGTGAGTCGAGACGTCACGGCAGCGACATCACGACCGGCCGCAGCACCTCGTCCATCTTCGCGAGTCGTCGGACGATCCAGTCGAGGTATTCGCCCCACCGACTCTCGTCCTCGAGCGGCGCGTCCTCCAGGGTCGATGCGAGCCTGTACCGGCCGGCATCGGGCGACTCCTGCCACTCGAGGTCGAACCCGAGCCCTCTCTCGATCTCGGCGCGCCGAGCGGCCAGGGCGGCGAAGTGTCGTGCCGCGTCGGTACCGCGGATCACGAGGCCGACGTCGAGGCTCGAGTCGCGACCGTGGATCCGCACGCTCCACGCGAAGCCGACCCGCGGGAGAGGGCACCGAAACCACGGCCGCGGGCGTGGTGTGCCGAGCCGGATCTTCGGCGCCTCCTTCGCGGCCTTCTCCACGAGCGCCGTCCAGAAACCCTGCTGCAACCGGCGCCCCGGGGACGCGTCGGCCGCAGCCCGCGCCTGCTCGCGTCCCGCACGGACCCAGTCGTTCGGCTCGACGACGACCTCGAACTTCGGCGCGGGAGGCGAGTCGCCGATCTGCCAGAGCTCCACCTGCACGCCGAAGAATCCCAGGTCTTCGCTGGTGTTCTCGTTCAGGAACTGGAGGGCGGCGGCGTGCTCGGGTCGGAACGACTCGGCGATCCAGATCACCTTCTTCGCACCCACGCCAGCCGCGTAGGTGAGGATCTGGCCCAGGTGGCCGTGGTTCGTCGGCGCGAGCTGGTTCTCGATGATGACCTGGTCGGCGCCGTCGGTGCAGAGGAGGTCGACCTTGAAGTCCCCGACCTGGGTCTCGGTCGCGACGCAGACGAGGTCCTCCAGCCCGAGAGCTTCCGCCAGCAAGGCGAGGTTTTCAGGTTCAGCGAGCCACGGAGTGAACTCGCCGGACTCGTGTCTCCAGGCGTCTCGGAGCGAGAGGCGCGTGAGCCTTCCCAGCGGTTTCCTCATGGGTCGGTGTCAGGATGGGGTTCAAACCCCGAAGGGATGCCCAGTTGGCCGGGCCAGGCAACGTTTTCGAATGCGAAATCCCACGGAAAAGACTCCTGCTCCGATCCCCGTGCCGGCGAAGCCCATGCAGGCCCGAAATCGCGGGCGTCCGCGCCCGCCCTTACCCCCGCGCGAACCTGCGGAGCCGGAAGTAGAACGGCGTCGGGCTGTCGTCGTCCTTCAGCTTCACCGGCCCGT
>JAFMJW010000263.1 GCA_017853315.1 Alphaproteobacteria bacterium | reverse complement strand
GACCACTGGCTCGCGGTCTCCGACCGGCTCGCCTCGCTCCATCCCGTGCGCATCGAGGTCGCCGCCGACGGGCGGATCGCGGACGCGGTCGTCCATCCCGGCCCGCGCATCGAGGGAGCGCGCGATCCCGAGGGCATCGCCTATGCGCCCGACTCCGCGACCGTCTTCGTCTCGGACGAGGACGGTCCGGCGATCCGCGAAGTCGATCCCGCGACCGGACGGCTGCGCCGAGACGTCTCCCTGCCCGAGGTCTTCGCCCGGTCGCGTCGCAACCTCGGCCTCGAGTCGCTGTCGCGCGACCCCGCGACCGGCGTCGGCTGGACCGCGAACGAAGAAGCGCTCGCGACCGACGGCCCGCGCACGACCGGGGCGACGGGGACGCTCGTCCGCCTGCAGCGCTTCGACCGCGACTGGCGGCCCGACGGACAGTGGGCCTGGCGCACCGAGCCGTCGCGCGCCGGCGAGGGAGAGTCGAACGGCGTGAGCGAGCTCGTGGCGCTGCCCGACGGCGGACTGCTCGTGCTCGAGCGCGGCGAGGGACCCGACGGCATCCACGTCGCCCTGTGGGAGGCCGACCTCGGCTCGGCGGCCGACGTGCAGGCGAGCGGCGCGCTCCCGCCGGATCCTCCCGTCCTGCGCAAGCATCTCCTCTGGCAGGCCGCGACCGGCAGGTTCGACTTCGAGGGCGCGGCTCTCGGGCCGATGCTCCCGGACGGCGGACGCAGCCTCGTGCTCGTCTCCGACGACGGCCGCGGCGGCGACTTCGGCCTCTACCCGCTCGTGCTCCGGCCGCGGGAGCCCGCGGCGGGGATCGCGGGGACCGTCGACGAACCGCGCGCGCCGACGCCTCCGGCGGCGCGGCGGACGCGCTCGCACCCTCCCCTCGGGCGGCGACCTCCGGCGCACGGAGCAGCGCGTCGGTTGCGCCCGACGGCCGGATTGCTACCCCGATGAGCGGCGTGATCGTCATCCTGAAACCCGACACGCCGCGCGACGCGCGCGCGGTGAAGGCGGTCACCGACCGCGCCGCCACCTTTCCCGGGGTGACGGCCCGCGTGCACGAGGTCGCCGGCTCGACCCGCTCGCTGATCGAGATCTACCTGATCGGGTCGACCGCGACGATCCCGACGGCGGCCTTCGAGGAGATCGACGGCGTCGAGCGCGTCGTTCGGATCTCGGAGAAGTACCGCATGCTCGGCCGCCACAAGGGGCAGGTCGAGGCGGTCGGCTTCGAGTACCAGGGCGTCGTCTTCGACCAGGACTCGCTCCACGTGCTCCCCGGCCTGTGCGCCGTCGACACGCCGGAGCACGCGGAAGCGATGTTCCGGGCGCTGCGCTCGGCCGGCATCGCGACCACCCGCATGGGCGCCTACAAGCCGCGCACCAGCCCCTACGACTTCCAGGGGCTCGGCAAGTCCTGCCTCCCGTGGGTCTTCGAGCTCGCCGGCAAGTACGGCATCCGCGTGATCGCGATGGAGGTGACGCACGAGTCGCACATCTCCGAGATCAACGAGGCGCTCGACGCGGCGGGCTCGCCGACCGGTGTCATGCTCCAGATCGGCACCCGCAACGCGCAGAACTTCGAGCTGCTGAAGTTCGTCGGCCAGCAGAACCGCTTCCCGGTCCTGTTCAAGCGTGGCATGGGAATCACGCTCGAGGAGTCGCTGAACGCCTGCGAGTACGTCGCGAGCGAGGGGAACCGCAACATCATCCTCTGCCTGCGCGGCATGAAGACGAACCTCGGCGACCCGCACCGCAACTTCGTCGACTTCGCCCACGTGCCGGTCGTGAAGCGGCTCACGCGCCTGCCGGTCGCGATCGACCCGTCGCACTCGGTGGGCCGCAAGGAGCTCGCCCCCGACGGCCTCACCGACATCCACCACGTGACCGCGCAGGGCGTGATCGCCGGCGCGAACATGGTGCTGGTCGACTTCCACCCGAACCCGTCGAAGGCGCTGTGCGACGGGCCGCAGGCGCTCACGGTCGAGGAACTCGGGCCCTACCTCGAGGACATCGCGATCGTGCGCGACGCCTATCTCAAGCGTCGCGCGGCCGCCGCCGGCGCGACCGCCGCGGCCTGAGCCCGGTCGCGCGGCGCGCGCAGGCGACGGCCTGCCCCGCGCAATCTGGCCGCGCGGAGCCAGGTCACGGGGGGTCGATCCCGGAGAGCTTCGCGAGCGCGAGCACGAGCGCCTGGGTGCCCGAGCGCCCGTGGCCCAGCGCCGCGAGTTCTCCGTAGAGACGCTCGGCGAGCGCGAGCCCGGGGAGATCGAGGCCCATCCGGCGAGCCTCTCCCACCGCGAGGCCCAGGTCCTTCACGAAGTGCTCGACGAAGAAGCCGGGCGCGAAATCGCGGCGCAGGATGCGGGGTCCCAGGTTCGAGAGCGCCCACGACCCCGCGGCCCCGCCCGACACCGAGGCGAGCACCGTCTCGGGGTCGAGTCCGGCCCTCGTCGCGAAGAGCAGCGCCTCGCAGATGCCGATCATGCCCGAGGCGACGAGCACCTGGTTCACGAGCTTCGCCTGCTGCCCCGCCCCCGCCGGCCCCTGGTGCACGATCGTGCGGCCCATCCGCTCGAAGAGCGGGCGTGCGCGCGCGAAGTCCCCGGCCCGTCCGCCGACCATGATCGAGAGACGCGCCTCGCGCGCGCCGACGTCCCCGCCCGACACCGGGGCGTCGAGCGAGCCCACGCCGCGCGCGTTCGCCTCGCGCTCGATCTCGCGGGCGAGCGCCGGGTCGCTCGTCGTCATGTCGACGAGCAGCGTGCCCGGGGAGGCCCCCGCGAGCGCGCCGCGCTCGCCCATCACGACCTCGCGCACGTCGGCCGGAAAGCCCACCATGACGAAGACCACGTCGGAGGACTCGGCGACCGCCCGCGGCGAGTCGACCCGCGTGGCGCCGCGAGCGACGAGTTCGTCGGCCTTCGAAGGCGTTCGCGTGAAGACGGTCGCCCGATGGCCCGCCGCCACGAGATGACCGCACATCGAGGCGCCCATGACGCCGGTCCCGATCCAGCCGATGCGCTCCATCGCCCTGGCCGATGCCTCCTTCCCCGCCGCGCCGGCCCTGCCCCCTGCGATCACGGCCGCCGGCGCGTCGCGCCTGCGTCGCGACGCGCTGGTTCGTAGCACCCCGCGTCGTCCCGGAGGAAGCCGGGCCGGGTTGCGGGCGGCCCCCCGACCGTACAGGTTCGCCCGTGGAGCCCGCCCATGTCCCGCCGCCAGCCACCGCCCCGGGGCGCCCCCGCGCCGCGCACCGCCGCAGGCCGCGGCCGCGATCGCGTTGCGCGTTCTCGAACGGGGTCGGGCGGAGCCCGGCCCCGCGCGACCGCAGCCCCGGAGGCCGAGGGTGCGACCTCGCCGTGGTGGACGGTGGCCGTCTTCCTGCTCGCGGCGCTGCCGTTCCTGCCGGCACTCGGCGGCTCCTTCCTCACCTTCGACGACGACGTCTACGTCACGTCGAACCCGATGGTCCGCGACGGGCTGACCACGCGCGGACTCGCCTGGGCAGCGACTTCGTTCGAGACCGGCAACTGGCACCCGCTCACCTGGGCGAGCCTCATGCTCGACGCGAGTCTCCACGGACTCTCGCCGGCCGGCTTTCATTTCACCAACCTCCTGCTCCATGCCGCGAACGCGGCGCTCGTGTTCGTGCTGCTCGCACGCGTCGCCGGCTCGCGCCCGGTCGCCGCGGCGGGTGCGATCGCCTGGGCGGTACACCCGCTGCGGGTCGAGTCGGTCGCCTGGATCAGCGAGCGCAAGGACGTGCTCTCGGCCTTCTTCGGACTGCTCGCCGTCCACGCATGGCTCGGGTCGCGGGCCGTGGACCTCGTCCGCCCGGGACGCCCGATCGACCGGGCCCACGCGCCGCGGGTCGCGGCGACCGCCGCGCTGCTCGCGCTCTCGCTCGCCTGCAAGCCGATGCTCGTCACCTTGCCGGTCCTGCTCCTGCTGCTCGACGCCTGGCCGCTCGGGCGACTCCGCGAGACGTCCGACCTACCCCGCCTCGCCCTCGAGAAGTGGCCGCTGTGGATCCTCGCCGCACTCTCCTCCGCCGTCACGGTCGCCGCCCAACGCGGTGCGGGTGCGGTCGCCCGCCTCGACCGGCTTCCGCTCGGCGAGCGACTCGCAAACGCCGCGATCTCGCCGTTGCGCTACCTCGGGCTCACCGCCTGGCCCACCGGACTCGCGGCCGTCGTCCCGTTCCCGGAGTCGGGCTGGGGCGCGGCAGCAGGCCTCGGCGCGGCAGCCATGCTCGTCGCCGTGTCGGCGGGGTGCTGGCTCGCGCGGCGCGCCCTGCCCTCGCTCGGGATCGGCTGGGCATGGTTCCTCGTGGCTCTCCTGCCGGTCGCGGGCGTCGTGCAGGTGGGCGTGCAGTCGATCGCCGATCGGTACACCTACGTGCCTTCGATCGGGCTCGCGCTCGGGCTCGTCGGGGCCTTCCCGGCGCTCGTCCCGGCGGGCGTGGCGCGGCGAGCCGCCGCCGGGCTCGCGACCGCGGCCTGCGCGCTGCTCGCGACGCTCGCGTGGCGGCAGTGCCACGCCTGGCT
>JAFMJW010000262.1 GCA_017853315.1 Alphaproteobacteria bacterium | reverse complement strand
CCAGAGGTTCGTGCTCAGGTACTTGTCGCCGAAGTCGCAGAAGATCGTGACGACGTCGCCGCGGTCGAGCTTCGATGCGACCTGGAGCGCAGCCCAAGCCGCCGCTCCCGACGACTGCCCGACGAGCAGTCCTTCCTCGCGGCCGATCCGGTAGACCATGTCGTAGGCCTCCTCGGTCGGCGCCGGTACTTTCCCGTCGAGCTCCTGCTCGTGGTAGATCGCGGGCACGATCGAGCTCTCCATGTGCTTCAGCCCCTCGAGGCCGTGGAACGCATCCTCCGGCTCGACCGCGAGCACCTGGATCGCGGGGTTCACCTGCTTCAGAAACCGCCCCGTGCCCATGACGGTGCCGCTCGTGCCGATGCCGGCCAGGAAGTGGGTCACCCGTCCTTGCGTCTGCTGCCAGATCTCGGGTCCGGTCGTCTCGTAGTGGGCGAGCGGGTTCGCGGGGTTCGAGTACTGGTCGGGCTTGAAGTAGCGGTCGGGGTCGCGCGCGATGATCTCGCGGCAGAGCAGGATCGCGCCGTCGGAGCCCTGCAGCGGGTCGCTCTCGATCGCCTTCGCGCCGTAGGCCTCGATGATGCGCTTGCGCTCGACGCTCACGTTGGCCGGGATCACGAGCTCGACCGGGCAGCCGAGCGCCGCCCCGATCATCGCGAGCGCGATCCCGGTGTTGCCCGAGGTCGAGTCGAGGATCGTCTTGCCCGGCCGCAGCGCCCCGGTGCGGAGCCCCTCCTGCACCATGCGCAGCGCCGGGCGGTCCTTCACCGAGCCGCCGGGGTTGAAGCCCTCGAGCTTCGCCCAGACGCGGACGTCGCGCGGCAGGTCGCGGGTGATCCCGGTCAGCCGCAGGAGCGGGGTGCGCCCGACCAGGTCGAGCACGCTCTCCCCGCGGAGGCCGTCGGCGCGGCGCATCGGCGGGCCGGTCGGCGGGGCCTCAGCGACCGCCGGCGATCGCGGGGACGATCGAGATCTCGTCGCCTTCCTTGAGCTTCGTGTCGAGCTGCTGGAGGAAGCGGATGTCGTCGCCGTTCACGTAGAGGTTGACGAACCGGCGCACGCGGCCCTGCTCGTCGCAGATCCGCTCGCGGATCCCGGGGAACTTCAGGTCGAGCCCCTCGACCAGCTTGCCGACCGTTTCGCCGGTGCCCTGCACCGACTCCGCACCCGCGGTGAACTTGCGAAGCGGGGTGGGCACCTTGACCGTGACGGACATCGCTCGAGACCTCCTCGGGGGTTGATGAAACCGGACCGGCGGGACCGGGCCGGACGGATCTTGGCCTCCTGTCGGTCGATCCGCAAGCGTGGGACCGGCCCGGTCAGGCGCAGGCCGGGCAGCGCGGATGGCGCCGGAGCTCGATCGTCCGCCAGCCGAGCGTGCGCCCCGAGAAGATCGCGAGGCGGTCGGCGAGCGGGGGCCGCCGGCCGGACCCGATCGCGAGCGCCTCGCGGGCGGCCGCGAGCCCGATCGCGCCCACGACCGGCCCGAGCACGCCCGCCTGCTGGCAGGTCGGCATCTCGTCCGCGTCGGGCAGCTCGACGAACAGGCAGCGCAGGCAGGCCGACTCGCGCGGCAGGATGCTCACGAGCTGGCCCTCGAAGCCGATCGCGCCGGCGTGGACGAGCGGGGTGCCGAGGGCGAGCGCGGTCTCGTTCAGCAGCACCTTCGCGTCGAGTCCGTCGGTGCCGTCGAGGATCGCGTCGTGGCCCGCGAGCACGTCGCGCGCCGAGCCCGCGTCCACCCGCGCGACGACCGCATCGACCGAGAGGCCCGGGTGTGCGCGGCGCAACCGCTCCGCGGCGACGACGGCCTTCGGCCGCCCCACGTCTCCCGTTCCGTAGAGGGGCTGGCGAGGCAGGTTCGAGTCCTCGACCACGTCGTGGTCGACGAGCGTGAGCCGGCTCGTTCCGGCGGCCGCGAGCGCCGCCGCCGCGGGCGCGCCGAGCCCGCCCACGCCGACGACCGCGAGGCCGCGGCTCACCGAACGCTGCCGGGAACCGCGACGCCCGGGAAGCCGCCCGCGCCGATCGCCCGGATCGACCCCGGCGTCGCACCGAATCCCGCGGGGCGGTTGCCCTGCGCACGGTTCGGGTTGGCGGCCGCGACCACCACGGGCTGGCGCTCGCGCAGGCCATCGACCAGGGCCGCGGTGGCGGGCCCGATCCGGGGCGGCATGAGGTCGCTCTTCGTCGGGCGGGTGCCGTCCGGGCTCGCCGTCGCCGGCGGCGCCTCGCCCGAGGCGACCAGGTCGCGCGACTTGCCGAGCTTCGGCAGCCACTTCCAGTCCGGCAGCCAGGAGAACCACTTCGAGCGAAACTCGCGCGAGGGGTCCTGGGTCGTGACGACCGCCGGCAAGGACCCGCGAAGCTGCTCGTTCTCCTTCGCGGCGTCCTCGGCGAGCTTGGCGAGCGCCGGGTCGTCGTTGTCCCGGCCGTCCTCGGCGAGGCGCTCCATCGCGTCGCCGGCCGCCTTCGTCTCCGGGTAGCGGGCGACGAGCTGGGTCATGCGCGCGCGCGCGGCGGGCAGCCGGCCTCGCCGGTAGTAGAACTTCGCGACGTAGAGCTCGCGCTCGGCGAGGAACTCGCGCGACTGGTGCAGCTTGCGAGCCGACTCGACCGCGTGCCCATCCTCGGGAAAGCGGTCGATCACGCTCTCGAAGCGGCGCGAGGCGTTGGACGCGGCGGCGAGGTCCCGGTCGATCGTGGTCGCCTGGTCGAGGTAGGACTGCCCGACCGCGTACTCGACGGCCGGCAGGTCCTGGCTCGTCGGGTGCATGCGCTGGAAGTCGCTGAACGCGGCGATCGACTCGACGTAGGCACCGTCCGCATAGTGGGCGCGCGCCATCGCGAGCTCGATCTCCTCGGTGCGCGGGTCGAGCGGGTAGTTGTCGAGGAGCTGCTTGTAGGCGTCGATCGCGGCCGTGTACGCGCCGTCCTGGTGGAACTCCTGCGCCTCCTTGTATAGGTCGTCGGCCGGGCGCACTTCGATCTTCTTGGGGCTGCAGGCAGCCGTCGAGAGGACGGCGAGCGAGGCTGCGACGAATGCCATGGCCGACCGGCGCGCGGACATGACCGAGACGGTAGGGGACGCCTCCCCGGGGAGTCAACACGCCCCCGGCCCCGCGCCCCGTCGTTCGCGCAGCGAGCTCTTCGGGATGTGGTCGAACACCCGGATGGTCGTCCTGGCCGCGATGTCGGCCTCGCTCTACGCGGCGATCCTGATCCCCTTCAAGGTGATTCCGCTCATCCCGGGGATCACCGAGCTTCGCCCCGCGAACGCGGTGCCGGTCGTCTGCTCGTTCCTCTTCGGGCCGGCCGCGGCCTGGGGGGCCGCGATCGGCAACATGATCGGCGACACCTTCGGCGGACTCGGCCCGGGCGACGTCTTCGGCTTTCTCGGCAACGTCCTCTACGGGCTCGCTCCCTACCGCATCTGGCGTGCCCTCGGCGGCGGCCGGCCGGTGCCGGAGAGCCCGGGCGACTGGGTGCGCTTCGCGCTCGCGGTGACCGGCGCCTCGGCGGCCTGCGCGCTGGTCGTCGGCTGGGGTCTGAACCTGCTCGGCTTCGTCCCGTTCTCGGTGCTGGGGAACGTCGCCTTCGCGAACAACCTGTTCGCGGCCGGACTGCTGGCACCGCTCGTCCTGCGCGTGCTCCACCCGCGGGTCGAGCGAGCACTACTCCTCTACGAGGACGTCGACCCGCACCCCGGACCCGGGCGAGCGCGCGCGGTGGCCGGCTTGGCGCTCTTCGCGCTCGCGGTCGTGGGCGGGCACGTCGTCGGCAACCTCGTCTCGACCGGCGCATGGATGCCGCCGTGGGCCTGGGCGAGCGGCTCGCCGACGCGCGCGCCCGAGGTCGGGCTGGGCGTCGCGCCCTTCGTCCTGCTCGCGCTCGTCGGCATGGCGCTCCTCGGATGACGGCGCCGGTCGCGAGCGTCCGCGGGCTGCGCTGCATCCACCGCGACGGCACGGTGGCGCTCGACGGCGTCGACTTCGAGGTGCGCCCGGGGGAGGTGGTCGCCATCATGGGCGCGACCGGCGCCGGCAAGTCGACGCTGCTGAAGTGCCTGGGCGGCGTGGTCCCGCGCCTCGAGGCGGCGACGGTCGAGGGCCAGCGGACGCTCTTCGGCCGGCCGACCGAGGAGGTGGACCCGACCGAGCTCGCCGGGCGGATCGGGATCGTGTTCGAGGACTTCGAGGCGCAGCTCTTCTCGACCAACGTCGCGCTCGAGGTCGGCTTCGGTCTCGACCAGCTGGGACGCCCGCCCGCGGAGATCCGCGAGCGCTCCCGCGCGGCGCTCGCGCGCGTCGGCCTCGCCGGCTTCGAGGACCGGGATCCCGCGACGCTCTCGGGCGGCGAGAAGCAGCGGCTGGCGATGGCCGCGATCTGGGCGCTCCAGCCCGAACTCGTCCTGCTCGACGAGCCCACGACCGACATCGACCCGGTCGGCAAGCAGGCGATCTTCGAACTCCTGCGCGCCTTTCGCGACGACGGGGCTGCGGTGGTCGTGGTGGAGCACGAGCCCGGCGCGGCCGCGGTCGCCGACCGGCTCG
>JAFMJW010000261.1 GCA_017853315.1 Alphaproteobacteria bacterium | reverse complement strand
GTGACGCGCGCGGGCATCTGCTCGACGGACCTGGAGATCCTGGCCGGCTACCTCGGCTTCCGGGGAATCCCGGGCCACGAGTTCGTCGGGCGCGTCGAGCAGGGCCCCGCGGACCTCGTCGGTGCGCGGGTCGTCGGCGAGATCAACTTCGCCTGCGGCCGCTGCGCGACCTGCGACGCGGGGCATGGTCGTCACTGTCCGTCGCGGAGCGTTCTCGGCATCGTCGGCGCGGACGGCGCGTTCGCCGAGCGACTCCGCATGCCGAGCGCGAACCTGCACCGCGTTCCCGACTCGATCGACGACGAGACGGCGGTGTTCGTCGAGCCTCTCGCCGCAGCCTTTCGCGCTGCCGAGCAGACCGTGCACCTCGCGGGCGGCCGCGCGCTGATCGTCGGCGCGGGCAAGCTCGGGCTGCTGGTCGCGCAGGCGTTGCGCGCCCGAGGCGACCGGGTGGTCGTGCTCGCCCGCCGCGCCGGGGCGGCCCGGGTCGCGGAGAGCCTCGGTCTCGCGGCGACCCCCGCGCTCGAGAGCGCCGCCTCCTTCGACCTCGTCGTCGACGCCACCGGAAGCCCCGAGGGGCTCGCCGTCGCGCTGCGCGCGACGCGTCCGCTCGGGACGGTCGTCCTCAAGTCCACCGTCGCCTCGCGCCACGAGGTCGACCTGGCCCCGCACGTGATCGACGAGATCTCGGTGATCGGCTCTCGCTGCGGGCCCTTCCCGCCCGCCCTCGAGGGGCTCGGCAGCGGAGCGATCTCGGTCGCGCCCCTCGTCGAGGAGATCTTCCCTCTGGACGACGCGCTGCTCGCCCTGCGCCGCGCCGGCGAGCCCGGGGCGCGCAAGATCCTGCTCGACCCCGGTCGCTGAGGATCCCGACCGGGAGCCGCCCTCAGGCGCGCCTGCGTCCCTTCGATCGGTCCCGGATGGTGATCGCGTGCCGCTTTCCGTTCACCCGCCGGAACGGGAACCGGTAGAAATCGGCCTGCCCGTTGCCCGCGCGCTCGCAGGGCGCGACGGCGGCCCGCATGCCGCGGCGCACCCTCTCGGGCTCGAACGCGAGAGCGCTGCAGACGTTCTCGAACGAATAGGGCCACGAGGTGTCGCGGGAGGCGATCCAGAGGAGCGTGTCCTCGCACTCCTTCTGGTGGCGCGCCGACGGGTGGCAGGCGTAGCGTTGGAGGGTCGCGACCGCGTCCTCCAAGACCGCGATCATGAGCCGGATCTCGGGCCGGTCGCAGGGTTCCGTGCGGATCCGGTCCCGGTGCTGGTCGGGCGTGATCAGGTCGGGAGCGAGGATGCGAACGACGGTTTCTTCCGCGACGAGGCTGTTGTCCATGGTGCGATCCCCCAGCTAGGTCCGCTCCCCGGGGAAGCACCCGTCGTGCCACCCCGGTCGGTCGCTTCCGGACGGACCCGAAGCTTGTCAACGTCGCGACGTCATGGTGATTTCGCCGTGGACGCGAGGCCCGGGGGAGATAGCGATGACGACGAATGGGAAAAATCCCGACGCGGCTGATGCCAAAATGGGAAAACCCAAGGCTCCGCCGCCGCCGACCCTGACCAGGCTCGCGGGTGACGCCGAGGTCGAGTCGATCGACGGCCCGGTGGCGATCGGCGGGATGGTCGGGAAGTTCGTGCCCGTTCTCACCCGCCTGAAGGACGGATCGCTCGGCTTTCGCATGATGCGGGAGATCCGCGAGGTCGAGCCGGCCGGACGGCTCGTCCGGGTCGTCGACGACGGGGGGCGTTCGGTGAGGGTCGGCATCGGCCACGTGTTCGTCCGTGCCGACGGGCGGGAGGTCCGCGCGGGGGACCTCTCCCCGGGCGATGCGCTCGAGGCAGGATGGACCTACCCCGCGGGCTACGTGCTGCCGGATGCCGCGGAATACGGTGCCGAGGCTCGCGGCCGCGCCTGGGAGCCCGTGGTGCGGGTCGCGGCGGTCGAGCCCGCGGGCGAGGGGCCGCTGTTCGGCTTCACGGTCAACGAGAGCCGGAACTACTTCCTCACCTTCGGCGCCCGCTCCCGCGCACAGCGCTGAGGCCGCGGGCCCGGGGCTCGACCCGGGTCAGCCGGGCTCGACGCCGCACGCGATCGCGCGCCTCACGTAGCGGGCGAGCATGTCGGCCTCGAGATTCACGCGGTCGCCGACCTTGCGTCGCCGAAGATTCGTCGCCTCGAAGGTGTGCGGGATCACGGCGATGTCGAAGGTCCGCTCCGTGCAGTCGCACAGCGTGAGGCTGATCCCGTCGACCGCGACCGAGCCCTTGTCGACCACGAACGGGGCGAACCCGGGTGCGAAGCCGAAGGTGAAGCGCCAGCCCTCGCCGTCGCGGCGGATCGATTCGACGACCCCCTCCCCGTCCACGTGTCCGAAGACGAAGTGACCGCTGATGCGGTCGCCGACGCGAAGCGATCGCTCGAGGTTCACGACGTCGCCGGCCGCGAGTCCGCCGAGCGTCGTGCGCGCGAGCGTCTCTCCGCTCAGGTCGGCCGCGAAGCCCCGGATCCCGATCGTCCGGACGGTGAGGCACACCCCGTTGGTCGCGATGCTCTCGCCTGCGACCAGCGTTCCGGGATCGAAACCGACGTCCACGGCGAGCACGGCGTCGCCTCCCGGGCGGCGCTCGAGCGACCTCACGTGCCCGGTCGACTCGATGATTCCCGAGAACACGGAAGGCAGGGCGTCAGCGGCGCACGGCGCACGCGCGCCCGAACGCCTCGGAGGAACCCGCCCCGGCGATCGCGGCCCCGTCCTCGGCGGCGATCCAGCCGCCGTGTCCGGCCGGGCAGGCGCGGATCCGCAGGGGCGCCTCCTCGCGGAGCTCGAGCGCCGCGCCGCAGCTCGGGCAGGCGCCCGCGGGCTCGGAGCCGGCACGAAGCTTCGCGAGAAGCTCGCGGTCGCGCTCGGCGAAGAACAAGTCTTCCCGCGCCTTCTCGACGTCGTGGAGCTTGTCGCCCAGGCGGTCCTTCTCGGAGTTCATGGACGGCTCAGGCGCCCGCCCGCGGGTTGCGCGTCGGGTAGAGAGCGGCCGCCGCCCGCGAGTTCGAGGCGAGCAGCGGGAGACCCACCGCGAGCACGACGAGACCGACCAGAACCCACAGGAAGATCCCGTTCAGGATCCCGAGAAGGATCATCAGGACGCCCCAGAGCGAGACCGCGACCGAGCCCACGAACCGCAGGATCTCCATACGGGGCCGGGGCTACCACGGGTCCCTCGCCGGTTCCAGTCGCGATTTCCCCGGCAGGGATGCATCGCTCGCCCGGCGGGTCGGACCGGCCGATCGGCCCGCGCGTCCGCGGCCGCCCGGGAACGACGGACCGCCACCGCGCTCGGGCATTCCCCGAGGTTGTCCCGGTGCCGATCATGCTTACGTTCGGCGTGCGATCCGAACGCCCGCAGTGAAGGGGCCGGGTCCGAGGAGTCGATCCCCATGGATCTCCAGAAGCTCACCGAAAAGTCCGTCGAGGGCCTGCGCGGCGCGCAGGGACTCGCCGTCCGTCGCAGCCACCAGGGCGTCGACGTCGAGCACCTGCTGGCCGCCCTGCTCGACGACGAGAACGGCCTCGCCCGCATGCTCGTCGACCGCGCCGGAGGCGAACCCAAGGCCGCCCGCGAGGCGGTCGAGCGCGCGCTCGACCGGATCCCGCAGGTGACCGGCTCCGCGGCCCAGGCCGACCAGGTTCACCTGACCCAGCGACTCGGCCGCGCCCTGACGCGCGCCGAGGACGAGGCCAAGGGCCTCAAGGACGACTACGTCAGCATCGAGCACCTCCTGCTCGCGATGCTCGAGGAAGGCGGGGCCGCCGGGGCCGCGCTGAAGGCCGCGGGCCTCGACCGCACCGGACTCCTGAAGGCCCTGCAGGCCGTCCGCGGCCACCAGCGGGTCACCAGCCAGAATCCCGAGGCGACCTACGAGTCGCTCGAGAAGTTCGGCCGCGACCTCACCAAGCTCGCCGAGACCGGCAAGCTCGACCCCGTCATCGGCCGCGACGAGGAAATCCGGCGCGTCATCCAGGTGCTCTCGCGTCGCACCAAGAACAACCCGGTGCTGATCGGCGAGCCCGGCGTCGGCAAGACGGCGATCGTGGAAGGACTCGCGCAGCGCATCGCGCGCGGCGACGTACCCGAGGGGCTGAAGGGCCGCCGCGTCATCACGCTCGACATGGGCGCGCTCGTCGCCGGCGCCAAGTTCCGCGGCGAGTTCGAGGAGCGCCTGAAGGCCGTGCTGAAGGAGGTCCAGGCCTCCGAGGGCGAGATCATCCTGTTCATCGACGAGCTCCACACCGTCGTCGGCGCCGGAGCGGCCGAGGGCGCGATGGACGCCTCCAACCTGCTGAAGCCGATGCTCGCCCGCGGCGAGCTCCACTGCATCGGCGCGACCACCCTCGACGAGTACCGCAAGCACATCGAGAAGGACGCGGCGCTCGAACGTCGCTTCCAGCCGGTCCAGGTCGACCAGCCCTCGGTCGAGGACACGATCTCGATCCTGCGCGGGCTCCGCGAGCGCTACGAGGTCCACCACAAGGTGCGCATCAAGGACGCGGCGCTGGTGA
>JAFMJW010000260.1 GCA_017853315.1 Alphaproteobacteria bacterium | reverse complement strand
GCCTACGACACGCTCGGGCCGAACATGACGGCGGAGAAGGGCAAGCTCGCGTGGGTGGCCGAGCAGACGGCGCTCCTGCGGGCGGCCGACGTGAAGATCGACTCCTTCGAGGTCTTCCCGGCCCGGCCGAGCGGCGACAAGGTCGTCGTGCCGAACCTGCTCAAGTCGAGCGACAAGTTCATCAACAAGGGCGGCGCGAACGAGTACGAACTGTACACGCTCGTCCGCGGCGACGACGGCCGCTGGAAGATCGAGCAGCAGCAGCTGGTCGAGAGCGACGGGGTCGCCGCCTGGTTCCCCGAGAGGGTGCGCGAGTAGCGCCCGGACCCGTCGTCCCGCGGCCGTCTCGACGGCGCGGGCGCCGAGGAGGTGTCTTCGTGATGTCGAGAGTGTCGAGACTTCTGCCGGGCCTGCCGCTCGTCCTGCTCGCCGCCTGTCACGGCGAGGTGGAGATGACGCCGCTCGTCGACCGGAAGATCTACATCACCGACCGGTTCTACGACGTGCAGGCCGTGACGCCGGAGCACGTGCTGATCGTCGGCTACGGCGGCAAGGTCCTCGACTCGCACGACGCCGGGCGCAACTGGGAGATCCGCAAGAGCGGCACCGACAACGCCCTGTTCAAGGTGCGGCTCGTCGACGGCAAGACCGGCTGGGCCGTGGGCCAGGCCGGCACGATCATCAAGACCGTCGACGGGGGCGCGAGCTGGGCGCCGCAGCAGAGCGGCACCGAGAACTACCTGTTCAGCTTCGCGGCCCCGAGCGCCGACCACGTCGTCGCCGTCGGCGACAAGGCGACCATCGTCGAGACGAGGGACGGCGGCGCCACGTGGACGGCCCGCCAGTGGGAGGCGCCGAAGTCGGCGGGAGTCGAGGCCGGCGGTCCGATGGCCGACGAGGACGTCGTCGCGCAGGCTCCGTCCTTCTACGACGTCAAGTTCGTCGACGACAAGAACGGCTGGATCGTCGGCGAGTTCGGCAAGATCCTGCGCACGAGCGACGGCGGCGCGACCTGGAAGGAGCAGGAGGGGACGCTCGTCGGCGGCGAGATCGTCGACGCGCTGAGCCTGCCGACCTTCTTCGGCGGCTGGTTCAACGACACGACCTCCGGGGTCGTCGCGGGCCTCGAGAGCCGCCTCGCCGAGACGGCGAACGGCGGCGACAAGTGGGCGTTCTCCGACGTCGACACCCAGGCGACGGTGCCGCTGTTCTCGGTGAAGACCTTCCCCGACGGCTCGGGCTGGGCGGTGGGCTCGGCCGGACAGGTGCTCCGCAAGGGCGGGCTCGGCGAGAACTGGAAGCAGGCCGACATCGGCATGCGGCTCTTCTCCTGGATCCGCCAGGTCGACTTCGCCGACCCCGAGCACGGCTGGATGGTGGGCGGCTTCGGCACGATCCTGCGCACCAAGGACGGCGGCAAGACCTGGGTCCCGATGGCCGCCTGAGCGGCGTTCGCGACCCGACGACGACACGAGAGAAAGCCGACGAGGAGACGCCCGTGACCGCCCAACCGCAGACCCCGACGAAGGAATCCCCGCTCTACTGGCTCGGGCGCAAGCTCATCGAGCAGCGTATCCCGGTCATGGCGATCGTCTTCCTGACGACGGCCTTCTTCGGCTGGCACACCTGGAAGCTCTACCAGAGCGGCTTCGTCACGAGCTTCGGCGACCTGCTGCCGCAGACGCACCCGTTCATGAAGGTGCACAACGAGTACGCGGGCAGCTTCGGCGGCGCGAACAACGTCGTCGTCATGGTCGAGAACGAGGACGGCATCTTCACCGTCGACACGCTGACGCGCATCTACCGGATGACCGAGGAGCTCGACAAGGTCTACGGCGTGAACCACGCGCAGATCGACTCGATCGGCCACCGCACGACGCGCTCGCTCAAGGTCGCGGCCGGCGGCCTCATGAACTCCGAGCCGGTCATGATCGGCCCGCCGAAGACCGAGGAGAAGGCGCAGGAGATCCGCGACACCGTCCACAACACCGAGAGCATCTACGGCATCCTGGTCTCCCTCGACGACAAGGCCGCGCTCATGCGCGCCAACTTCATCGAGGGCAAGCTCGACTACGAGCGGATCTTCGACGAGGTCCGGGAGCGCGTCGTCCTGCCGTTCACCGGCGCGTGGACCGGGCTCGGCTTCACTTCCAAGGACGAGGCGACCGGCGCCCCGCCGGCCACCGTCGACTACGTCGCGCCGGGTTCGCCGCCGGCCGGCAAGGTGATGCTCGGCGACGTCGTGACCTCGGTCGACGGCAAGCCGGTCGCGAACCGCTTCGAGGTCGCCCGCGCGGTGGGGGCGCACGCGGCGGGCGAGAACGTGAAGCTCGGCCTGAAGCGCGGCGACCAGGCGCTCGAGGTCGAGCTCCCGCTGCAGGAGTCGGCCCTCAAGGTCTCGGTGGCCGGCGAGCCGACCCTCTACGGCTGGGTCTACAACTACGCCCGCGAAGCCAAGTGGATCTTCCTCATCACGACGATCCTCACCTGGATCCTGCTCTACCTCTACTTCCACGACTGGAGGGGCGCGCTGCGCCCGACGATCACGGGCGTCATCTCCGCGATCTGGGGACTCGGCTTCATCAACCTGATCGGACTCTCGTTCGACCCGCTGGCGCTCGTCATCCCGTTCTTCATCACGGCCCGCGCCGTCTCCCACTCGGTCCAGATGCACGACCGCTACTACGAGGAGTTCGAGAAGTCGGGCTGGAACAAGGACAAGGCGATCGTCGCCGCGTTCGCCGAGCTCTTCGTGCCGACGCTCTCGGGCATCACGACCGACGCGGTCGGCATCCTCGCGATCCTGCTCGTCCCGATCCTGATGCTGCAGAAGCTCGCGATCTCGGCGTCGTTCTGGATCTTCGCGATCACGGTCAGCGAGCTGCTGCTGAACCCGATCGTCTACCACTACCTGGCCGCGCCCGACCGCGAGACGGTCGTCAACCGCGAGAAGGGCTGGTTCCGCAACCTGATCTTCGCGGCGACCGACGTCATCCTGTCGAAGACCGGCCGCATCGTCACGCTCTCCCTGTGGGCGCTCCTCACGGCGGTCTCGATCTACTTCCTGAAGGATCTCACCGTCGGCGACCCGACGGCCGCGTCGCCGCTCCTCTGGGCCGACTCGCCGTACAACGTCTCCCACATCAAGATCCAGGAGAAGTTCGGCGGCGTCGAGCCCCTCATCATCGTCGCCGAGGGCGCCGACAAGGACGCGATGAAGGACCCCGAGGTCCTGCGCACGATGGAGAAGTTCCAGCGCACCCTCGAGCGGGATCCCGACGTCGGATACAGCTTCTCGCTCGCGGACATCCTGCGCGGCGTCAACATGGTCTTCCACGAGCTGGAGCCGAAGTGGGGCGTGATCCCGAACTCGTGGGTCGACGTCGGCGGGTTGTTCTTCGTCTTCTTCTCGGGCTCGCCTCCGTCGGAGACGGCCAAGTACGTGACGCCGGACTACAAGACGGCGCACGTCACGTTCTTCGCGAAGAACCACAAGGGCGACAACATCCGGCGCATCATCGCCCGCGCGAAGCAGTTCATCGCCGAGAACCCGATGAAGAAGGCGACCTTCCGGCTCGCCGGCGGCCTGATCGGCGTGCTCGCGGCGGCGAACGAGGAGATCCTCCGCAACGACCTGCTGATGAACTTCCTCGGCTTCTTCACGATCTACGTCGTGCTGCTCTTCACCTACCGCTCGTGGATGGCCGGCATCTACATGCTGATCCCGCTGTTCCTCTCGAACCTGGCGATCAACGCCTACATGGGGATCCAGAACATCGGCATCAACATCTCGACGCTGCCGGTCGTCACGGTCGGCGTCGGCTTCGGCATCGACTACGGCCTCTACATCGTGAGCCGCGTCATCGAGGAGATCCAGAAGTCGGGCGACCTGGAGGACGCGGTCCGCGAGGCCGTCAGCACCTCGGGCAAGGCGGTCGCCTTCACGGCGATCACGATGGTGATCGGGACGCTCGTCTGGTGGTTCTCGAACATCCGGTTCGACGCCGAGATGGGGCTCCTGCTCGCACTCTGGATGCTCGTGAGCTTCGTCGCGACGATGACGCTCATGCCGGTGCTCTTCGTGGTCTTTCGGCCGGGCTTCCTCCTGAAGGAGGCGGGCAAGGCGCAGGCGACGGCGAGCTGATGCCGCACCCGGCTTGATCGAAGCCAGCGAGATCTCGAAGTCCTTCGGGCCGACCCGTGCCCTCGACGCCGTGTCGTTCACGGTCGCCGAGGGCGAGGTCGTCGGGCTGCTCGGGCCCAACGGCTCGGGCAAGACGACGCTCCTGCGCATCCTGACGGGCTTCTTCCCGCCCGACGCGGGGCGGGCGACGGTCGCCGGCGTCCGGCTCGCCGACGATCCCTTCGAGGTGCGTCGCCGGGTCGGCTACCTGCCCGAGCGCACGCCGCTGTGGCCGGAGATGAGCGTGCTCCGCTTCCTCTCGCTGGCCGCGAGCGTGCGCGTCCCCGAGCGCGCGGCGCGTGCCGGCCGGGTCGAGGCGGTGCTCCGCGAGTGCGGGCTCGCGGACGTGGCCGAGCGCCGGATCGGAGATCGG
>JAFMJW010000259.1 GCA_017853315.1 Alphaproteobacteria bacterium | reverse complement strand
GGGTAGGTGCCCTCCATCTCGATCGGGTTGAGCGTCGCGAGCACGAAGAAGGGCGTGTGCAGCCCGTGGGTCTTGCCGGCGACCGTCACCTGCAGCTCGGCCATCGCCTCGAGCAGCGCCGACTGGGTCTTGGGCGTCGCGCGGTTGATCTCGTCGGCGAGCAGGATGTGGGCGAAGAGCGGGCCGGGCACGAACGTCATCGTGCGCCGTCCGTCGGCTCCCTCCTCGAGGATGCGCGTGCCGGTGATGTCGGAGGGCATCAGGTCGATCGTGAACTGGACGCGCGAGAACGACAGGTCGAGCGCCTCGCCGAGCGAGCGGACGAGCAGCGTCTTGCCGATGCCGGGAACGCCCTCGATCAGGACGTGCCCGCCGGCGAAGAACGCGACCAGGATCGAGCGCAGCGCCTCGCGGTGCCCGATCACCGCCTTGCCGACCTCGCGTTCGAGCGCGGAGAAGGCGTCGCGGAACTCCTGGGGGGTCGGTGTCGGGTTCGTCTCTTGCGCGCTCGTCATGGCTCCCTCGCGAAGACGCGTTTCACCACCCGCTCGTACTCCGCGGGGATCTGCTCGTGCCGGACGTGGCGTTCGTCGGACTGCGCGCCTCGCGCGACGTCGGCGATGGTCGCATGCGGGTCGTCCGGGGTCCCGTCGTGGCCGGGGGCCGCGTCGCGCCGCCCGGCTCCGATCGTGAGTGCGAAGCGCGCCGACTGACGGGGATTCTCGACCAGCGGGTGGGTGGCGAGCATCGCGCCTCCCTTGCCCTTCCCGGCCGCGGAACCCCCTCCGCCCGGCGCCTTCGCGCCGGTCGCGTCGCCGTCGCCGACCGGGGCCTCCTGCCGGCCGTCGGCTCCGCGCGGCGGCTGCCCCTTGCCCTTCCCGTCGCGCGTCGCGTCCGGTCCCGCGGCGCGGGTCTCGCCGCCCGGCTGGCCCTCGGGCCCCTTCTTCTCGCCCGAACCGCTGCCGCCCGAGCCGCCCATCGTCTTCTCGCCGCCCGCGCCGCTCTCGAGCCGGGCGAGCGTCGCGTCGGGGGGGCGACCGCCGGGCTGTCCCTTCGTCTGTCCGACGCCGCCGGGCTTCGCGTCGATGCCGGCCTGCGGCGGATCCTGGCTCGCGCCGGGCGGTCGCGCGCCGGCGGGGGGCGGCGGGCCGAGCGCGCGGCCCGCGACGGAGCGCTCGAAGCGACTCGCGAGCATCTCGCGCACCTCGCGGCCGCCCGCGGCCGCGCCCTCGATCGTGCGTGTCGGGCCCTCGCCTCCGCCCGAAGGACCCGCCGCCTGCGTCGTGCCCGCACCGACCGCCGACGGCTCGGCGTTGCCCTCCGCGTCCGCGCCGCCTCCGTCCTCGGAGGCGCGTCGCGCGAGCTCGGGCGGCGACTGCGGCTCGCGCACGAGTGGCACGAGCGTGAGCAGCGCCGCGACCAGCCCTGCAACCGGCAGCGCCGCGATCGCCGGGATCCGCGGGATGTCGAGCGGATGGTCGGCCCAGCGGGGCAGGGCGTCGCGGTTGTCGTCTTCCAGGGCGCTCCAGAGCGCGGAGCGCGCCCCTTCGGGCGTCGCGACGAGCGAGAGCAGCCGCTGGTCGAGGTCGATCCTCGACTCGACCCAGCGGGCGGTCGCGACCTCGTCCGCGCGCTCTCCGCGCAGGGCGAGGACCGTCCGCGCGACGATCGCGAGCCAGGCGGCCACGAGCGCCGAGGCCGCGAGCCGGAAGCCCCAGGCCGAGAGACGGCTCGCGATCGGTGCGCTCGCGGCGAGCAGGAGCAGGCCGCTGCCGACCGTCACGCTCGCGGCGCGCTGCACGGCGGCCCGGTTCAGCCGGGTCCGGACCTGGTCGAGCGAGGAGCGCGTGTCCAAGGTGAGTCCGTGATGCCGGGGGGCCGGTGGTCGATGGCGACGGTCGAGTTCGTCGGGGCGACGCAGCGCATGGGAGGCCCGCGTGACCGGACGCTACGCCAGCCCCCGTGGGCGGTCAACGAAAGCGCACGCCGCCTGCTTCAGGTGCGCGCGCCGACCAGGGCCGTGACCGCCTGCGAGAGGCCGTCGACGCTCAGGTGGTACATCGGGAAGACCTTCCGGATCGTCTTCACGGTCCGGTAGTCGTCCCAGCGCGCGACGTCCTCGGGGTTGATCCACACCGAGCGGTCGAAGTGGCCCGCGATCCGCGAGAGCCACTCGATTCCCGGGGTCGGCGTGGTCACGCGCGGGTCGATGCCGCCGTAGGCGTCGGCGAGCTCGGCCGGGTGCATCGCCGCGTCTCCGACCAGCGCCACCTTCCAGCGCGAGTCGAGCCGCCGCAGGATGTCGCCGGTCGGCACGGCGTCCTCGCGGCTCATGCGCGCCCGCGAGTAGACGTGGTCGTACACGCAGTTGTGGAAATAGTAGAACTTGAAGTCGCGCAGCCCGCGCTCCTCGTGCAGCGCCGTGAGCAGCTGGCTCACGCCGTCGACGTAGGGATCCATCGTGCCGCCCACGTCCATGAGGAGAAGGAGCCGGACGTCGTTGCGGCGCGGGGCGCGGAAGACCATCTCGATCTCGCCGGCGTTGCGGCAGGTCTCGTCGATCGTCTCGTCGAGGTCGAGCTCGGTCTGGGCTCCCGTGCGCGTGAGCTGTCGCAGGCGCCGCAGCGCGACGCGCACCTGGCGGGTGTCGAGCACCTGGTCGGTGCGGTAGTCGGCGAAGAGCCGCTGCTCGGCCACCTTCATCGCGGAGCGCGATCGGCCCGGGCCGCCGACGCGGATGCCGGTCGGGTGGCGGCCCCCGTGACCGAAGGGCGACCGCCCGCCGGTGCCGACCCAGCGGTCGCCGCCGTCGTGCCGCTCGTCCTGCTTCTCGAGCGTCTCGAGGAAGCGGCGCATGAGCTCGTCGTTCGTGAGCCGCTCGAGCTTCTCCCATTCCTCGGGCGAGAGCTCGGGCAGGTTCTTGGGGTCCTTCAGCCACTCGAGCAGCTGCTCGGTGACGTCGTCCGCGATCGAGCCCTCGACGCCCTTGAAGACGCGCGCGAAGACCTTGTCGTAGGCGTCGAAGTAGGTCTCGCTCTTCACCAGGCAGGCGCGCCCGAGGTGGTAGAAGCGCAGCAGGCTGCAGCCGTGCAGCCCCTCCTCGAGGGCCTCGAGGAAGGCGCGCCACTCCTGGAGGGAGACCGGCACTCCCTCTTCGCGCAGGCCGTAGAACAGGTCGAGGAACATCGTCGGGCGCGACGCCGGGCTACTGGTTGTAGCGCGGGCCGAGGTCGCTCCACTTGTTCGGGTAGCGGCCGCCGCGCTTGTCGTAGGACTCGAGCGCCTCGACGTCCTGCTCCTTCTTGAGCAGCGCGCCCAGGAAGGGGATGTGCGACTCGACCTGGTCGGGGGTGATGCCCGAGCGCAGGAGCGCCGCGATCCAGTCGACGAGCTCGGAGGTCGACGGCTTCTTGCGCAGCTCGTTCTGCTCGCGCAGCCAGTAGAACTTGATCAGCACCTGGTCGAGCAGCTTCGCGTCGAGGTTCTTGTGGTGGACGTCGACGATCTGCTTCATCATCTCGCGGCCGGGGAAGTCGATGAAGTGGAAGATGCACCGGCGCAGGAAGGCGTCGGGCAGCTCCTTCTCGTTGTTCGAGGTGATGAGCACGACCGGGCGCTCGCGGGCGGCCACCTCCTCGCCCGTCTCCATGATCGTGAAGCGCATCTCGTCGAGCTCGCGCAGCAGGTCGTTCGGGAACTCGAGGTCGGCCTTGTCGATCTCGTCGATGAGCAGCACCATTCGCTTCTCCGCCGCGAACGAGCGGCCGAGAGGCCCGAGCTTGATGTAGCGGGAGATGTCCGAGACGTCGCCGCCGCCGAAGCGGCTGTCGTTCAGGCGCTGCACGGTGTCGTAGACGTAGAGGCCCTCGACCGCCTTGCTCGTGCTCTTGATGTGCCAGGTGAGCAGCGGCATGCCGAGGCCCTCGGCCACGTGGCGCGCGAGTACGGTCTTGCCGGTTCCGGGCTCGCCCTTGATCAGGAGCGGGCGCTCGAGCGCGATCGAGCAGTTGACGGCGTCCACCAGCGGGCCCGAGGCGATGTAGCCCTCGGTTCCGGCGAAGCGTCGGAAGGCGTTCTGCGTGGACATCGATTTCTCCTCGGGAGGTGGGATGGCCGGCGCGCCCGAGTCCGGGACGCCGCTGCGGTGGGGTATCCGCCCCGTCCCGTGCTGGCAAGGAACGACCGGCCGGGGGCGTCGGGGATCCCTACCCCGGCGACTCCCGGTGCCGGGCGGTCCTCGGATCCGCGACGGCTCTGCCGCCAGGCCTGCCAGCGGAGTTGGATCTCCCGGGCGATCCCGGGATGGAGCAGGACCGGGTAGCCCGCGACGGAGACGAGACTGAACCTCCAGAGGTCCATCAGCAGGAGGATCCCGAGGTGCATCCCGGCGAGCAGCGCGAGGATCCACGGGTTGGTGCGCCGGAAGAGCACGAGGACGGGAAACAGCGCCTCCGCGAGGACGGTGATCCACGACATCGGGATCGTGAGCCAGGGCTGCGCGCTCACCCAGACGCCCAGCGGGCGGCTGCCGAACCACGGATGCACGAGGTGGTTCGCGAGCACC
>JAFMJW010000045.1 GCA_017853315.1 Alphaproteobacteria bacterium | reverse complement strand
AGGCCGAGCGCGAGGAGAAGCGGCGACGCAAGGAGGCCGCGCGGGCCGCGAAGGAGGCGGCGCACGCCGAGAAGGCGAGCCGCAAGCAGGCCGCGCGCGAGGAGAAGAAGCGCCGCAAGGAGGCGAAGCGCCGCGCCGAGGCCGTCGGCGAGGGCGCGATCGGCCTGCCCCGCGAGGCCGTGGTCGCCGAGGAGATGGCGGAGGCGACGGCGGCGGTGGAGCAGTCGCTCGGCGCTTCTCCCGAGGGTGCGGCGGAGGCCGCGCCCGCTCCCGGCCGCAAGCGCGGCATCCCGGCCTCGGCGCACGCGCGCAGGCACTCGAGCGCCGGCGCGCACGGTTCCTCCGAGGTCGAGGTTCGCGGGCGCCGCGGCCGGCATGCGCACGTCGACCTGTTCGACGCCTTCGAGTCGATCCACTGGCGCGAGTTCAAGATCCTGCTGAAGGCCGAGGACTTCTCCGACGACATGGCCGGCGACGTCTCCGACTACTGGCGACTCGCCCGCCGCGTCGCCGGCCAGCTCGAGCTCTCGATCCGCCGCAATCGCGAGGAGACGAAGCCGCGCCTGCGCGAGATCATCTTCCTCGACACCCCGGGCTTCGACTTCTACCGCAACTCGTTCATGCTGCGGGTGCGGCGGGACATCCTGCCCGACGGCCCCGCCAAGGAATACGAGCTCACGCTCAAGTTCCGCGATCCCGACGTCGGCCGCGCCCTGGGCGTCGACCCGAAGCCGGCGCCCGGCGTCTCGGGCGTGATGAAGTTCAAGGAGGAGATCCTGCTCGTGTCGAGCGCGCTCGGCGGGATGCGCAGCATCTTCTCCCACACCTGCCAGCTGAAGGCGCACCGCGAGCCCCTGCCGAAGACCTTCGCGGAGTGCCTCGCGATCTTCCCGATGCTCTCCTGCCTGGAGATCGCCCCGGAGACGCCGATCGCGCCCGCGATCGACACGCGGGTCGAGGAGGTCCTCTACGACCTGGGCGAGATCGGCTTCCGCGGCTCGAAGACCGCGAAGGTCGACATGGCGGTCTGGCGCAACGCCGAGACCAGGAAGATCCTGATCGGCGAGTTCGCCTACGAGACCCACTTCCGCCACTACGGGCGCCTGAACCCGGTTCCCAAGCTCCGCTCGGAGCGCCTCTACCGCCTGCTGCAGCGCGAGACCGGCGCCTGGGTCGAGCTCGGCAACACGAAGACCTGGCTGTACTACGGGCTCTCGGGGCGCAAGGTCCACGATGAGTGAGGCCCCGCCCCCGGCGGAGCGGATCGGGCTCGGCCGGATCTTCAAGGCCTTCTTCCTGCTCGGCGCGACGAGTTTCGGGGGCGGCGTCGTCGCCTACCTCCGCGAGGCGCTGGTCGTGCGCGAGCGCTGGCTCGACGACCGGACCTTCGTCGAGGGGCTCGAACTCGCACAGATGCTGCCCGGCCTGAACGCGACCAACATGAGCGTCTACGTCGGCGAGCGGCTCCGCGGCGCGCCCGGGGCGCTCGTCGCCTGTCTCGGCATGATGCTGCCGGGGACGATCGTCGTGATGGCGCTCGGGGTGCTCGTCGCCGAGAACGCGAAGGCCTGGGACCTGTCGTCGGTCCTGCTCGGGGTCGGCTCGGCGGCGGTCGGACTGCTCGTGCAGACGACGTGGCGGCTCGCGCAGCCTGTCGTCCGAAACGCCTTCGACGTCGCGATCGCGGCCGCGACCTTCGTCGGGGTCTCGTGGCTCCGGCTTCCGCTTCCGCTCGTGCTGCTGGTGATCGCCCCGATCGCGATCGGGCGCTACCGTCCGCGCGCGGCCGCGGCGGCGGCTGCGGGCGCGGCCGGCGGCGAGGGCGGTCGCGCGGAAGCAGGCGACGCCGACGACGACGCGGGCCGGGGGCACGCCTGATGCTGCTCCTCCAGGTGTTCGGCGTCTTCTCGATGCTCTCGCTGCTCGCGATCGGCGGCGGTGCCGCCGTCCTTCCCGAGATGAAGGCGTGGACGGTCGGGGCCGCGCCGTGGATCTCCGCCGAGCAGTTCGGGCAGATCTACAGCCTGGGCCAGCTCGCGCCGGGGCCGAACATGCTCATGGTCGGCGTGATCGGCTACCACGTGGCGAGCTGGGCCGGGGCCGCGCTGGCGCTGCTCGGCTTCTTCGTGCCCTCGGGCCTGCTCGCCTTCGCGGCCGGCCACGCGTGGGACCGCTTCGCCGCGAACCCGTGGCGCGAAGCGATCGCCCGCGGGCTCGGTCCCATGACGATCGGCCTGATCCTCGCCGGCGCGGTGTCGATCGAGCGCGCCGTCATGCAGGGCCACGGGCCGCTGCCCTACGCCATCGCCGCGGCGGTGGTCGCGATCCTCGCGACGGTGCGGGTGAATCCCTTCTTCCTGATCGCGGGCGGCGGGATCGCGACCTGGCTCGCCCGGCAGGCCGGGATCCTCTGAGTGCAGGGGCCGCGCACCCGCGTCGCGGCCGGGACGGGTGCGTTCGCGCTCGCGGCGATCGCCTTCGCGCTGATCTTCTACCGCGACGAGATCTTCGGCGGCCGCGTCGCCGTCTTCCGCGACCAGTACACGATCCTCCTCGCGCTCGACTGGACGGTGCGCGAGCTCTCGCGTGTCGACGGGTTCCCGCAGTGGAACCCCTGGGAGGTGCTCGGCAAGCCGCTCGCCGCCGATCCGCTCGCGGGACTGCTCTACCCGCCGGCCTGGGCGTCGCGCGCCCTGCCGTTCCCGCTCGGCTTCTCCGCGTCGACCGCGTTCCACCACGTCGTCGCGGCGACCGGCGCCTTCGCGATTCTCCGGGGGCGAGGCGCGTCCGTGGCGGCGTCGTCGCTGGCCGGCGTCCTGTTCGGCTTCGGTGGCGTCACGGTCTCCGCCGACAACATGCGCAACGTGCTGCAGTCGGCGGCGTGGATGCCGTGGGCGCTCGCCGGCTTCGACGCCTGGTGCGCTCGCGGTGGCGCGACCGCGCTGGTCGGGACGGCGGCCGCGGTGGCGCTCACGCTGCTGGGCGGCCTGCCCGAGGTCTTCGCGTTCGAGCAGGTCCTGTTCGCGGCGCTCGCGGCGGAGCGGGCGGGGCGCGGCGGACGAGGGCTCGGCCGCGCCGCCGCCGGCGCGATCGGCGCCGACCTGCTGGGATGCGGTCTCGCGGCGGCGCTGCTCGTGCCGGCGGCCGACCTCGTGCTGCGCTCGTCGCGCGCGGGCGGTCTCTCGGCCGCCGCGGCCTCGGAGCTCTCTCTCTCGCCGGCGGGCCTGCTCGGCCTCGTCGTGCCGCGGCACTACGTCGCACCCGGCGGGAGCTTCCACGAGACCGCGGCGCTCCTCGAGGCGGGCCGTACCCGGGCACCCTGGGCGCTCACGCTCTACCTCGGGCCGGTGCTCGCCGTGCTCGCCGCCGTTCGCGGCGGGCGGCACGCGCGCACCTGGACGGTCGTCGGGCTCGTCTTCCTGCTGGTCGCGTTCGGCGACCGCGTTCCCGGACAGGCGTGGCTGCTCGAGCACGTGCCGCTGCTGCGCACGGTGCGCCACCCGGAGAAGGCGCTGCTCGCGGTCCAGCTCGTCGTGGCCGGCCTCGCGGCGTCGGCCCTCGACGCCGCGGGGCGCGAGCCGCGCCGTTTCGGTCGGGTGTTCGCGGCCTCGGCCGCACTCGCCGCGGCCTGCGTGGCGGGCAGCCTCGCGCTCCGGGGAACCGAGCGCTTCGAACTCGCTCTCCTGCGCTCGGATCTCGCGCTCGCGGCGGCCCTCCTGCTCGCGGTCGGCGCCCTCGCCGCGCTCGGGCGCACGCGACCCGTCGCTTCGGCTTTCGCGCTCGTGGCGCTCGCGGCGATCGACTTGCTCCGCGCGAACGCAGGGCTGCTGCCGACCGTCGATGCCGGCGAGCTGCGCGCGGCGCCCCGGACGCTCGCGGCGGTCGCCTCGACCGAGCCGCCCGTGCGCATCTACAGCGACGCGCTCGGTCCGCGTGCCGCGCGCCCGTTCCCCGACGCCTTCCTGCTCGAGCGCGACCTCATGCTCTGGGAGGTTTCGAGCTACTGGGGCATCGCGAACCTGAACGCCCCGTCGTCGCTCAACCTGGCCGACGACGAGCGCCTCGCACGGCTCGTCGAGGGCGTGCCGCCCACGCGCGTCGCGCCGGTCCTCGGCGCGCTCTCGACCGCGTGGGTGACGGCGTCGAAGGACCTCTCCGGTCTTCCCGGACTGGAGCGGGTGGCGCCCGTCCCGCCGGACGGACCGGTCGCCGCGTGGCGCGTGGCGGGAGCGGTGCCGCGTGCCTTCGTTCCCCGCGGAGCCCTCGCGGTCCCGGGACGAGACGAGGCCGTGTCGCACCTTGCCGCCTTCGAGGCGCCGACGGTGACGGTCGCGGTCGAGGGCGATCTGCCCGCGGCGCTCCCGGCACGGGTGCGCGGGGCCGTCGGCATCGAGGCCTACCGGCCCGACGAGGTCGAGCTCGCCGCCGAGATGGAGACGTCCGGGCTCGTGGTGCTGAACGACGCGTGGGATCCCGCCTGGCGGGCCTCGGTGGACGGCGTCGACGCGCCGGTGCTGCGCGTGAACGGCTTCGTGCGCGGAGTCGCCGTGCCGGCGGGGCGGCACCGGGTGGAATTCCTCTATCGTCCGGCGAGCGTGCGCGTGGGCGCCTGGATCTCGGCACTCGCGACGGCGGTCGCGGCGGCCTTGCTCGCGCGCTCCCGGCGACGCCCCGCGTGAGCGGGGGCGACGCCCCGGCGCGCGGCGCGCTCAGGCCTTGATCGCGCGGATCACGTCCTGCCAGCGCTCGACCTTCTCGCCGTCCCGGAACGGAACGTAGAAGCCGACGCGGTCGAGGAGCCCGTCGTACTTCGCCCGCAGCTTGCCGGCGATGTCGCCCCAGGTACCGGTCGTCGCGAAGACGTCGAGCATCTCGTCGTCGATCAGGTCGGCCATCCCCGCCCAGTCGCCGCGGCGGGTCATCTCGTTCAGCTTCTCCTGCAGGTCGCCCCAGCCGTGCGCTTCGAGCACCGGCTTGTAGGCGGGCGTGGAAGCATAGAACGAGAGCTGCTGCTTCACGAGGCCCTTCAGGCCCGCCCGCTCGCGCTCGTCGTCGCCGAGGATGACGAACACCGAGGTCGAGAGCTTGCAGTCGCGGCGGTCGCGCCCGGCCTTCGCGGCCCCGGCCTCGAGGTTGGGCAGGATCGTCCCGCGCAGGTACTCGATCGAGTGGAACGGGTGCACGTGGAAGCCGTCGCAGAGTTCGCCCGCGAGCCGGCACATGTACTCGTTCACGCCGGCGATGTAGATCGGGATCTTCGGGTGCTCGATCGGGCCGCCGCTGAAGAAGGGCGTCATCAGCGTGAAGTTGTAGAACTTGCCCTCGAAGCGCGGCCGCGTGCCGTTCTGGAAGCAGTCCCAGGCGGCGCGGATCATCTGGATCATCTCGCGCAGCCGCGGCCCCGGCGACTCCCACTTCACGCCGAAGCGGCGCTCGTTGTGGGCCTTCACCTGCGTGCCGAGCCCGAGGATGAAGCGCCCGTTCGAGAGGGCCTGCAGGTCCCAGGACTGCATCGCGTGGACGAGCGGGCTCTTCGGGAAGGCGACCGCGATCGAGGTGCCGAGCTCGATGCGCTCGGTGTGCTCGGCGGCGAGCACGAGCGGGAAGAAGGCGTCGTGGCCGGTCTCGGCCGTCCAGAGCGCGTCGAAGCCCATCCGCTCGGCGGCCTTCGCCGCGGCGGGAACCTCGCGCAGGTTGGCCGTCATCAGGCCGGTGTCGAACTTCATGGGTCCTCCGGTTCTCGGTCGGGGCCGGCCGTCAGCCGACCCAGCCCATGCGGCGGGCGAACACGTCGGCGGCGAGGCCGGCGAGGAAGAGCAGCCCGAAGCGCCGCGTGTGCTGGAACGCGAACGCGGCGTACCAGAGCGGCCAGATGCCGGGCGGGTACTCCGCCGGCGGCGCCGCGGGGCGGGGCTGCGAGTAGGCCTGCACCGCGCGCCACCACCACGGGGCGGCGCCGAGCACGGCGAGCAGGAGGAAGGAGAACTTGCCGGTCGCGACCAGCCAGAACACGAGCAGGTACTGCAGCGTCAGCATCGCGATCGTCGCCATGCGCGCGTTCGTCTCGCCGAGCAGCACCGGCATCGTCCGGATGCCCTTCGCCCGGTCGGCCTCGAGCTTGTCGGTGTGCTTGCCGAACAGCACGGTGGTCGCGGCGAGCGCGCACGGCAGGCTCGCGACGATCACGGGCCAGTTCCAGTCGCCGGTGATCACGTAGTAGCCGCCGCCCACCATGAGGGGACCCCAGACGAGGATCACCGCGACCTCGCCCAGCCCGACGTACTTGAGCGGCCAGGTGTAGAAGAGGACGAAGAAGACGCCGATCCCGAGCAGCGTGAGCGTCGCCTGCCCCCGGGTCGCGACCAGGTAGAGGCCCGCCGCGAGCGCGATCCCGCCGGTCACCGCGATGTAGGCCAGCATCTGGCCCCGGGTGAGCAGCCCGTGCTCGAGCGGCTGGGGGCCGTATTGCGCCCGGAAGTAGTTGTCCTTATCCACTCCCTTGGCATGGTCGGTCAGGTCGTTCACGAGGTTGTTCGTCGCGTGCGCGAGGAGCAGCCCGACGGTCACCATGAGCCACGGCACGAGGTGGAAGCTCCCGTCGCGCGCGGCGAGCAGCCCCGCGATGGCCGCCGCGTTGAACGTCATCACGAGCACGGCCGAGCGCGTGGCGATCAGCCAGCGCGACACCAGGTCGAGCGAGTCCCACTCCTGCTTGTCGACCCGCGGGATCACGCGGATCGCCTTTCCCCACATCGCGGTGTTCATGGTCGAATCGCTACCGCATCCCGGCGGGTCGGGCCAGAAGTGCCCCGGATCGCCGGGGATCGGGCGACGATGGAGCGGGCGCCCGGGGCGCCCGGAGGCCTCGCATGAAGAACTTCGTCTACGGACTGCTCGTCGGGTCGTTCGCCGTCTGGCTGTGGGTGACGCAGGGGGCGATGTTCGGCGCCACGTTCCAGGGAATGCTCGGCTGGCGCGAGCAGGCCCGCGGCTCCGTGTCCGGCTACGGCGGCAAGGCCGGAGCCCGCTGATCCGCGGGGGCCGGCGCCGGCGCGACGCGCTTGGCGAGGCCGACGGCAGGAGCGTCGACAGGCCCCCGCAGCCCGCGCGGCCCCCGGATCGGGCGGTCGCCCGATGTCCCGTAGGGGATCCGCGCCCGCTGTGCGCTCCTGCCTCAGGTTCCCCCGCCCGCGCGGGCCGAGGGGATGCGAATCGCGACACCCGGCCCCCCGAACGAAGGGCCGAGACCGTCATTCGGGCAGGTTTCTCTTGGCACCGATCCTGCGAACGCATGGGGCAGGAGGTGCAATCATGTTCGCTTGGATTCCCGTCATCGAAGCCGTTCCTTCCCCGATCCCCACGGCCAGCCTGTGGTTCGACCCGACGCCGCTCGGGTTCGTCGCCCTGGTCCTCGCGTCGGCGGCCGTCGGCACGGCGCTCGGCTCGCTGATGCGGACCCGGCGCCCCTGGACCCCGATCGGATTCGACGCGGCGGCCCGCCCGGCCGGCGCCTGACGACGAAACGAAGCCCGAGATCGCGGGCGGCCCGAAGGACGAGATCCTCCGGGCCGCCTCGCCCGCGGTCGGGCGGCCGTCCCCGAGAGGCGGCCCGACCGCTCCCCGCCGAAAGCCGCTCCGGCCCGGCCCGCGAGCTGCCCCGGCCGCATTCTCCGGCGGTCCGCTGGCGCAATCGCGGTCACGGCGTAACCTCTCCCCCGTGGACGAGGGTTCGCCGGTCTTCTCCGGCCGACTCGCTCCGCGACGAGGAAGCGACGTGCAGACCGGCAACGAACACGGCAGCGGAAGAGGGCGTTCGGTCCTCCTGACCGGAGCGACCGGCTTCGTCGGAAACGCGCTCCTGCCAGCGCTGGTCGATGCGGGCTTTGCCGTCCGCTGTGCGACGCGCGACGCGGGGAAGGCTGCGAAGCGCTGGCCCGATCGATCGTGGGTGCAGGCCGACGTCTCCGACCGCGGCGCCGTCGAGCGCGCGCTCGCGGGCTGCGACTGCGCGTTCTACCTCGTGCACGGCATGGCCTCGGAAGGCGTCGACTTCCGTCGGGCCGAGACCGCGCAGGCCGAGAGCTTTCTGCGTGCGGCGGAGTCCGCCGGCGTCCGGCGCATCGTCTACCTGGGCGGTGTCGCCGGCCCGCACGACGCCTCCGAGCACCTGCGCAGCCGCGAAGAGGTGGGCGAGGTCCTGCGCTCCGGCCGCGTCTCCACCGTCGAGCTCCGTGCGAGCATGATCATCGGCCACGGAAGCCTGAGCTGGCTCATCGTGCGAGACCTGGCGGCACGGCTTCCGTTGATGGTCCTGCCGCGCTGGCTCGAGTCGCGCACGCAGCCGGTCGGGATCGACGACGTGGTCGCGGCGCTCCTCGGCGCGATCGACGTGCCGGTCGAGGGCAGCGCCTGGTTCGACGTGCCGGGGCCCGACGTGCTCTCGGGCCGCGAGATCCTCGAGCGCACCGCCGACGTGCTGGGCGTCGGGCGCCCCTTCATGATCCAGGTTCCCTTCGTCACCCCGCGGCTCTCGAGCCACTGGGTGCGGCTCGTGACCCGCGCCGAGTGGTCGGTCGCGCGCGAGATCGTCGTCGGCCTGAAGGACGACCTGCTCGCGAAGGACGACCGCTTCTGGGGGATGATCGGGCACCGGGGCCTGCTCCACTTCGAGGAGGCCGCGCGACGAGCGCTCGCCGCCGAGCGTCGCGAAGGCCCCGTGCCGGGCGCCTGGGGCGTCATCGAGCGCGTGATCCTCGCGGCTCGCCGAGGCGAGGCGTGAGCGTGTCCGAACCGGGCCTCGCGGGCGATCGAGTGCGCGCCCTCGCGATGATCGCGGCATGGGCGGTCGGCGCGTCGCTGTCGCGCGTCTTCGGCATCTGGCCCGCGGTCGGCATCACGGCGTCCGCACTCGGGGCGTCCGCGCTCGCGACCGGGAGCCCGACGCTCCTCTCCGCGCTGCGACCCACGTTGCTGCAGGTCGCGATCGGCGTCCAGGTCGGCCTCGTGATGGCGCTGGGAACCTGGGCGCTCTGGCCGGTCGCGACCGGCTGGTTTCCCGCGATCGTGCCCGACGTGACCCGGCTCTACGTCGCCTTCGGCCATCCCGGCCCGATCGTGATCTTCCTGCTCCTGCCGCTCGTCGTGGCCTGCGAGGAGATCGTCTGGCGCGGCGTCGTTCACCGCGCGCTCTCGCAGCGTCTCGACTGGCTGCCGACGGCGTTCGCGTGTGCGGCTCTCTACGCTCTCGCGCACTCCCCGATCGGCTCGCCGGCGCTCGTGCTCACCTGCCTGTGCGTCGGGTTCTGCTGGGACCTGTTGCGCTCGGCGACCGGAAGCCTCGTCGCGGTGTTCGTCGCGCACCTCGTCTGGGACCTGGCCGTCCTCGTTCTGCGCCCGCTCGTCGTCCTGCCGTAGCGCCCCCGACCCCGACCCCGGCCGTCGACGTCGCGAGGTTCGCTCAGGCCGCGAGGACCGCGTTGCGACGGCGCACGCGAAACGCGCCGCCCACCCCGCAGAGCGTTCCCGCCGCGATGCCCGCCACCCAGCTCGCGATCAGCCCGGAGGTGAACGGCGCCGACTGCAGGTAGACGACCGGCAGCGCGAGCAGGAAGACGACGGTCGCCGCGACGAGCGCGTTCGCGACCGGGCGCTCGGCGAGCATGCGCCCGCCGAAGAGGGCGGCGAGGAATCCCGGCACGAGCCCGTAGGCGAAGCCGAAGACGAGCGAGCTGCCGCCCGGGCCGATCGCCTCGGTGAGCCAGCGCCCGGTCGCCGAGCGGTCCCACCAGGCGAGCACGTGGAAGCCGGGGCAGGCGGTGGTCGCGGCGACCGTGATCGCGAGCGCGATCACGCCGATCCGCGCGGCGGCGTCGAGGTGGAGCCCGCGCACGGTCGTCGCGCTGTAGATCCAGGAGAACGCGCCGACGAGCAGCCCGGTGTAGGTCGCGGCGCAGAAGAAGACGTGGCTCTGCGGGAGCGCCGTGCCGTGGACGAGCCCGCCCAGCAGGAGCAGGGTCGCCGCGGCGACGAGCAGCGCCGAGGCGATCGCGAGCGGCACGAGGCTCCAGTCGGGCGAGGCGAGGCTCGGGGCGACGGCGGCAACGGTGGCGTCGTCGTCGGCGGCGATCGGTGCCACCGCCAAAGCGCGCCGCTGGTCGCGCTCCTCGGCAAGCAGCGTCGACACCCGGGCCGCGGCGCGTTCGCGGGTGGCCGCCGGCGGCTCGATCGGCGCGGCCGCGGCCATCGCGTCCCACGCCTCGCGCATCTCGCGGCGCGCGCAGGCGCAGGCCTCGCAGCCGGAGACATGCTCGGAGAGTGCGCGTCGGCCGGCTTCGTCGATCGAGCCGTCGAGCTCGTCGACGAGCAGGCACTCGGCTCCGTTGCAATCGCAGCTCACGACGTCTCTCCGTGTCCGGTCGCCGCGAGCTCGGCGCGCAGGCGCTTCAGCGCCCGGTAGGCGAGCTGCTTCGCTGCGGCCGGAGATCGCCCGAGGATCGGCCCGATCTCCTCGTAGGGCAAGCCCTCGACCCGCGCGAGCACGAGCACCGTCGCCTCCTCCTCGGGCATCGCGCGGAGCGCCCGGTCGAGTGCTTCGGTCGACTCGCGTCGGGCGGCGGCCTGCTCCGGGTCCGGCGGCGCCGCCGCGCGTCCGGGCCCGGCCTCGCCGGTCGACGACGCTCGCTCGACCGCGTCCGCGTCCGGGCGCTCCGGCGATCGGCCCCGGCCGCGCAGGTGGTCGGCGAGCAGGTGGTGGACGATGCCGAACAGCCAGGGCCGGAACGGGCGCTCGGGATCCCAGGTCGCGCGCGCGCGGTGTACCCGCAGGAAGGCCTCCTGGTAGAGGTCGTCCGCGATCGCGGGGTCGCCCACGCGCCGCGCGAGGAATCCGTAGACGCTCCCCGCGTGCCGGTCGTGGAGGGTGCGAAACGCCTGCTCGCTTCCTGCCTGGTAGGCCGCCATGAGGATCTCGTCGCTCGTCGACTCGTCGGTCACGCGTCGTCGTCCTCCGAATACGGCCCCGGCGCGTCCGCGTAACGCCGGGCGGCCGGACTCGGCCCCGGGCGCGACGAAGACACGCCGGACCCTAGCAGACCCGGGCGTCCGGCCGTGCCGCCGCGGCCCCGCCGTTACGGGGGCCGTCCGCGGCCGTATTCCCGGGCGATGGACACCTCGATCGAACGGCGGGCCGCGATCGCGAGACGGCTCGCGGCCTGCATCCTCCTGCTCGCGGCGGCCCTCGCTCCCGACATCGCCCGGGCGAGGTCGGCCGCCCGGCCGGCGGAGGCAAGCGGCACCCGCAAGCGCGCGGAGCTTCCCCCCGCGCGACTCGGCGACCTGCTGCGCGAGGCCCGCGAGCGCAACCCGACGATCGCGGCGGCGGACGCGCGGGCGCGGGCCGCGGCCGCCGTGCCGGCGCGGGTCTCGGCGCTCGACGAGCCGACGCTCGGCTGGGAGGCCTGGAACTTCCCCGACGGGGTCAAGGTCGGGCAGGCCGACAACAACATCTTCCGCCTCTCGCAGCGCCTGCCGTTCCCGGGCAAGCGCCGCCTCGCGGGCGAGATGGCCGAGCGCGACGCCGACGTCGCGCGGGGCGACGCGACCGCGGCCCGCCTCGACGTCGACCTGGAGCTCAAGACCGCGTTCGTCGCCTACTGGCAGGCGCACGCGAACGCGACCATCTACGCGCGCGAGCGCGAGATCCTCGAGCGCTTCGCCCGCACCGCCGAGCAGCGCTACGCGATCGGCGAGGTGCCGCAGGCCGACGTGCTGCGCGCGCAGGTCGAGCTCGGACACGCGATCAGCCGCGTGCGCATGGGCGACCTCGCGATCGAGCAGGCGCGCGTCCGCATCAACTCCCTGCTGAGCCGGGATCCGGCGACGCCGCTCGGCCCGCCCGAGCCGCCCGGACACCCGCGCGTCGGCTGGACGGCGGCCGAGCTCGCCTCGCTCGCGCTCGACGCACGCCCCGAGCTCGCGGCGCGCGACGCCGCGATCGGCCGCGAGGAGGCCGGCGTGGCGCTCGCCGAGAAGGGCTTCTGGCCCGACTTCGAGGTCGCGGTGAGCCGCTTCGTGAACCACGACCAGCCCGATGGCTTCGGGGCGATGGCCTCGGTCACGCTGCCGTTCGTCCAGCGCGGCAAGGTCGAGGCCGCGGTCGCCGAGGGCAACGCCCGGATCGCGGCCGCCCGCGCCGACAAGCGGGCGCTCGAGGACCGGATCCGGCGCTCGATCGAGGACCTGCTGCTGCGCGCGCGCACCGACGTGCTGCAACACGACGTCTTCCTCGACACCCACATCCCGCAGGCCGAACAGTCGCTGCGCGTGACCGAGGCGGCGTGGGTCGCCGGTGCGGTCGACCTGATGGCCTTCCTCGACACGGTGCGCGCGATCGAGCAGGCGCATCTCGAGCACGTCGCGACCCAGGCCGAGTTCGAGACGACCTGGGCCGAGATCGAGCGCACGGTCGGCCGCGACCTGCCGCGCGTGCCCGGCGAGGAGCTCGACGCGGACGCGGCGATCGCGCGCGCGCGCGCCGCGGCGGCGGCCACCGCCACCGCCACGGCACGCGGTGGCGCCGCGAGGGGAGGCCGGCCGTGAGGCGTGTGCTGCCCTGGCTCCTGCTGCTCGCGGCGGTCGCCGCGTCCGCGGCGTGGTGGTCCGGACTCGTGCCCGCGTGGCACGCGGACGGAATCGTCGCGGGCGACGGCTCCCGCGAGCACGCGCACGGACACTGGCAGTGCGCGATGCACCCGCAGGTCGTCTCCGACCACCCCGGCAAGTGCCCGATCTGCGGCATGGACCTCGTCTTCGTGGCCGACGGGCCCCCGGGCGTCGCGGCTCCGGGGGGCGTGGCCCCGGCCGGGGATGCGTCTTCGTCCCCGGCCGCGGGCGGTGCCGCGTCCATGCCGCCGGCCGCGGGCGGGGTCGCCGGGCGCACCGCGATCACGATCGAGCCCGAGCGCCAGCAGCTGATCGGCGTGCGCACCGACGAGGTCGGGTTTCGCCGACTCGAGCGCGAGATCCGCGCCGCCGGCCGGGTGGCCTACGACCCGAAGGCCTTCCAGGCGCTCTCCGAGTACCGGGAGGCCCTGCGCGCGCAGCGCGAGCTCGCCGGCAGCAGCTCGCCCGAGGCCCGCGCGGGGGCCGACGGCCTCGCGCGCGCGGCGCGGCTGCGGCTGCGCCAGCAGGGCGTCTCCGACGAGCAGGTGCGCGAGATGCTTCGCGGCGGGGCCGGCGCCGAGAGCCTGCTGCTGCCGGGCCGAACGGTGTGGATCTATGCGCAGGTGCCCGACCAGGACGCGCCGCTCGTGCGCACCGGCCAGCGGATGACCGTGCGTTCGGCGGCGTTGCCCGGTCGCGTCCTCGAGACGCAGGTCTCGTCGATCGACCCGATCATCGACCCCGAGACCCGCACGTTGCGGGTGCGCGCGCAGGTCCGGACGCCCGGCGGAGAGCTCCGGCCGGAGTCGCTGGTCGAGGCGCGGATCCTCGTCGCGTCCACCGACGTGGTCGCGGTGCCGCGGGAGGCGGTCGTCGACACCGGGCGCCAGCAGTTCGTGTTCGTCGTGCGAGACGGCAACCGCTTCGAGCCCCGGGCCCTCGGACTCGGGCGCGAGGGAGAGGGCTTCTTCGAGGTGCTCTCCGGCCTCGTCCCGGGCGACCGGGTCGTCGTCTCGGCGAACTTCCTCGTCGACTCCGAGTCGCGCTTCCGCGCGGCCGCGGCGGGCTTCGGCGGCTCGTCCGGGACCGCGCCCGCGCCGGCCGGCGGGCACGCCGGGCACGGCGGCGCGGGCGCGCCGTGAGGGGACGCGGGTGATCGAGCGGATCATCGAGTGGAGTGCGAGGAACCGCTTCCTCGTCCTCCTGCTGACGGCAGCCGCGGTCGCGTGCGGTCTCTGGACGATGCGGCGCGTGCCGCTCGACGCGATCCCCGACCTCTCCGACGCGCAGGTGATCGTCTACTCGCGATGGGACCGCAGCCCCGACATCCTGGAGGACCAGGTCACCTACCCGATCGCGAGCGCGCTGCTCGGCGCGCCGCGGGTGAAGGCGGTCCGCGGCGCCTCGGACTTCGGCTACTCCTACGTCTACGTCGTCTTCGAGGACGGGACCGACCTCTACTGGGCGCGCTCGCGCGTGCTCGAGCTGCTGAGCAAGATCCTGCCTCGGCTGCCGGAAGGCGTCCGCACCGAGATCGGGCCGGACGCGACCAGCGTGGGCTGGGTCTACCAGTACGCGCTCGTCGACCGCTCGGGGCACAACGACCTCCAGCAGCTCCGCAGCCTGCAGGACTGGTGGCTCCGCTACCAGCTGCAGTCGGTGCCCGGCGTCGCCGAGGTCGCCGCCGTGGGCGGCTTCGTGAAGCAGTACCAGGTGAGCGCCGATCCCGAGCGCCTGCGCGCCTACGGCCTCGGGCTGCCGCAGCTCGTCGACGCGATCCGCAAGTCGAACGGCGAGGTCGGCGGGCGCCTGCTCGAGATGGGCGGCGCCGAGTACATGGTGCGCGGCCGCGGCTACCTGCACTCGGTCGAGGACATCGAGGACACGGTGGTCTCGGTGGATGCGAAGACCGGGACGCCGATCCTCGTGCGCCAGGTGGCGAAGGTCGCGATCGGGCCGGAGATCCGCCGCGGCGTGGCCGACTTCGACGGCGAGGGCGACGTGGTGGGCGGCATCGTCGTGATGCGCCAGGGCGAGAACGCGCTCGCGGTGATCGACCGCGTGAAGCAGGCGATCGCCGACCTCGCCCCGGGGCTGCCCCCGGGCGTCGAGATCGTCCCGGTCTACGACCGCTCCGACCTGATCCGGCGCGCGATCGACACGCTGCTCCACTCGCTGGTCGAGGAGATGGCGATCGTGAGCCTCGTGATCCTCGTCTTCCTGTGGCACGTGCCGTCGGCGATCATCCCGATCGTCACGATCCCGATCTCGGTCGTGCTGGCATTCATCCCGATGTGGCTGCTCGGCGTGACCTCGAACGTCATGTCGCTCTCGGGGATCGCGATCTCGATCGGCGTGCTGGTCGACGGTGCGATCGTCGAGGTCGAGAACGCCTACAAGCGCCTCGAGGAGTGGATCGCGGGTGGTCGCGAGGGCGACTTCCACGAGGTGCGGCTGCGCGCGCTGCGCGAGGTCGGGCCGTCGGTCTTCTTCTCGCTGCTCGTGATCGCGGTCGCCTTCCTGCCGGTGTTCACGCTGGTCGACCAGGAAGGGCGGCTCTTCCGGCCGCTCGCGATCTCGAAGAACCTCGCGATGGCGATCGCGGCGCTCCTCGCGATCACGCTCGACCCGGCGATCCGCATGCTCTTCACCCGGATGGAGCCGTTCCGCTTCCGCCCGCGCTGGCTCGCGTCGCTCGCGACCTCGCTCGCGGTCGGCCGCTACCACCCCGAGGAGCGCCACCCGATCAGCCGGGTGCTCTTCCGGGTCTACGAGCCGGTCTGCCGCTTCGTGCTGCGCCACCGCGCGTTCACGCTCGCCGCGGCCGCCGCACTCGTCGCGAGCACGATCCCGGCCTGGAACCGGCTCGGCTCGGAGTTCATGCCGCCGCTCCACGAGGGCGCGATGCTCTACATGCCGACCGCGCTGCCCGGCATGTCGGTCGGCGAGGCGCAGCGGGTGCTGCAGGTGCAGGACCGCATCCTGCGCGAATTCCCCGAGGTGCGGAGCGTCTTCGGCAAGGCCGGCCGCGCCGACTCGCCGACCGATCCCGCCCCGCTCTCGATGGTCGAGACGACGGTGGTGCTGAAGCCCGAGTCGGAGTGGCGGCCGGTGCGGCGCTGGTACTCCGACTGGCCTGCGCCGGTGCGACGGGTGCTGTCGCACTTCCAGCCCGAACACCTGACCTGGGACGAGCTGCAGGCCGAGATGGACGCGAAGCTCCGGCTGCCCGGGCTGCCCAACATCTGGACCATGCCGATCCGCAACCGCGTCGACATGCTCTCGACCGGCATCCGCACGCCGGTCGGCGTGAAGGTGCTCGGCTCGGACCTCGCGGCGATCCAGCGGGTGGGCGAGGAGCTCGAGCGCGTGCTGCAGGGGGTGCCCGGCGCCCGCAGCGTCGTCGCCGAGCGCACGGCCGGGGGCTACTACGTCGATTTCGACCTGAAGCGCGACCAGCTCGCGCGCTACGGGCTCTCGGTCGAGGACGCCCAGGGGACCGTGCTGTCGGCGATCGGCGGCGAGAACGTGACGACGACGATCGAGGGGCGCGCGCGCTATCCGGTGAACGTCCGCTACGCGCGCGACTGGCGCGACGACGTGGGCGCGCTGCGGCGCACGCTGGTCGCGACGCCTTCGGGCGCGCAGGTGCCGATGTCCGAGATCGCCGACGTCCGGGTGGTCGAGGGCCCCGCGATGATCCGCGACGAGAACGGCCGGCTCGCGGGCTACGTCTTCGTCGACATCGCCGGCCGCGACGTCGGGGGATGGGTGGAGGAGGCGAAGCGCACCGTCGCGGCGGGAGTCTCGCTCCCCGTCGGCACGAGCCTCGCCTGGAGCGGGCAGTGGGAGAACATGCTGCGGGTGCGCGAGCGCCTGCGCACGGTCGTGCCGCTCACGATCTTCCTGATCGCGGTCCTGCTCTACCTGAACACGCGCTCGGCGACGAAGGCCGCGATCGTGCTGCTCGCGGTGCCGTTCTCGCTGGTGGGCGCGGTCTGGCTGCTGTGGGCGCTCGGCTACAACACCTCGATCGCGGTCTGGGTCGGCATGATCGCGCTCATGGGACTCGACGCCGAGACCGGCGTCTTCATGCTGCTGTTCCTCGACCTCGCCTGGGACGAGCGGGTGCGGGCGGGGCAGATGCGCGACGAGTCGGACCTGGAGGAGGCCGTCGTCCACGGCGCGGTCCGCCGGGTGCGGCCCAAGATGATGACGGTCGTCGCCGCCTTCATGGGCCTGCTCCCGATCATGTGGTCGACCGGCACCGGCTCCGACGTGATGAAGCGCATCGCCGCCCCGATGGTGGGCGGGCTCTTCACCTCCTTCCTGCTGGAGCTGCTGGTCTACCCGGTGATCTACGCGACCTGGCGTCGACGCGAGCTGCCGGTGTCGCCGCCCGCGGCGGCGGCCGGCGCCGCGCCCGCGTGAGGGCTCACTCCGCGGGCGGCCAGAGGCCGAGCGCGTCGGGAAACATCAGCCCCGAGGCGACGATCTCGGGCGCTCCCGGCTCGCCGTTCGTGAACGCGATGCGGCGCACCGAGCCGTTCCTGCGTCCCGGGCCGAAGCCCCCGTTCCGGAACACGATGCCGACGTCCGCGTAGTAGAGCGTCCCGTCGCGGCCGAGCGCGAGACCGAGCGGCGTGCCGGTCGAGTAGGAGGTCGCGCCGATCGATTCCCCGGCGGGCGGCGAGAGCACCGTGCGAAGGTACTTCCAGTCGGCGTCGTACTCGTTGATGACGCCGGTGATGACGCTCGAAACGTAGAAGCGGCCGTCGGGCGTACCGACGACCCCCGACGGGCTCACGAGCCCGTGCTCTCCCGCCGCGAGCACCTTCTCCTTGCGGAACGAGTCGGCGAGCGGCGAGCCGAGCGCGTCGGTCCGGCCGCAGCCGCCGGCGGCGTCGGGCGAGGTCGGGAACGGCCCGCGGTAGCGGAACACTCCCGAGGCGGTGGCGTCGGGCTCCGGGGCGGGGCGCGGCGAGGCGACGTAGACGTCGTCGTCGGGAGACACCCAGACCTGCTGGCCGGTCGCGAGATGCAGGTCGATCTTGCAGTACGGCACCTCGAAGCGGTCGAACGGCGGGAACCAGACCGTGAGCTGCCCGTTCGCGTCCCCGGTCACGGAGTTGCCGATGTCGGTCGTGACGAGGCGGCCGTCGGAGAGGAAGCCGCAGCCGAAGTTGTCGGGCCCGTCGGGGGTCGGCTGGTAGGTCGGGACGAGTCGTCCGACGCGCTCGATCGAGAAGTCGCCGACGCTCGCGCCGTCGAGCCGGAAGATGCCCCAGCCCGCGGGCGGGTCCGGCTGGTGCGTGTCCTCGCCGCTCACCATGAGCGTGACGCCGCGTTCGCGCCGGAAGCAGATCTGTCCGTTGATGTCCCAGCCGTTCGGGTCCTGCGGGACGTCGCCGGGATCCTCGGGCGCGTCGTCGAAGGCATGGTTCGCGGTGTTCACCCGCTGCGCCTCGAACGGCGGCGCGGTGTCGTAGGCCCAGAGGTTGTTGCCCTCGGGGCTGAACAGCACCTGCCGAGAGGCGCCGGGCCGCGGCGACGAGGCGCCGTCGTTGCAGGCTGCCGTCCACGCGAGTGCGGTCGCGCCGAGCAGGAGCGTGCGCGCGGCGGTCGAGAAGTGCGTGCCGCAGCGAGCGGCGGGCGTCCGCAGGGTCGTCGAGCCGATCGTCTTCACGTCGGATCCCTCCTCGGTGGACGCCTCCCCGGTTCGCGCCCGGGGCGACGAGATCAGGGCGCGCGACGGATGTCGAGGGGGTTTCGGGAACCCGGCGGCGGCCGACGGGGTCGGGCAGCGCCGGAGCGACCGGTCAGCGTCGGCGCGGGCTTCGGGCGACGGCCCGTGCGGGGCGTCGGCGGCGCCGTCCATCGCGTGTACGCGCGTCCGATCGCGTGCGCGTCGCTGCAGGAACGTTCACTCGACCGAGGGCGTCGGGCTCTCGGGCGGCCCCGTGCGCTCGAGCCAGGACGTGAAACTCACGTAGACGAACTTCAGGCGATCGCCGTCCATGCTGCGCGTGACGCGCACGCCGGGCAGGTCGGTCGGCTGCAGCACGTGGACGCCGCTCTCCCAGGTGCAGATCACGTTCAGCGGGGTCCGGTAGTCGGCCTGGTAGACGTCGTGCACGCCGTTCTCGAAGGTGCCGTCGCAGCGCATGTCGTGGATCACGCCGCCGCCCGCGATCACGGTTCGGTCGCCGCACTGCTCGATGCGCTCGACGTGGCGCCACGCGGGGTGGGCCGCCGGCGCGGGTACGCCGTTCACCTCGACCGCGACGGTCTTCCACATCCCGCGGAGGTCGGTCGCGTCGGCGACGAGCGGCTCGGTGCAGGCGGAGAGGACGGTGGCCGGGAAGGCGTCGCCGTAGCCGCCGGGAGGCGTGTGGGCGATCGGGATCTGGGCGGCCGTGAGGCCGGCGGTGCCCGACGAGTCGCCGCAGGCGGCGAGGAGGAGGGCGAGGAGGAGGGCCGTCGGCTTCACCATGAACCTCTCGTGGGTGGACGGGGAATCCGGACGCCGCTCACCGCGGCGGCGGCATCTCCGGCGGCCCGAGCCGCTCGAGTCGCGCAGTGAACGTGAGGTACTTCCAGATCATCTCCGCGCCGTCGCGGCGGCGCGTGACCTCGACGCCCGGCGCCGCGACCGGGCGCAGCACGTGCACGCCGTCCTCGTAGGTCGCGATCACGTCGATCGGGGTCGTGTAGTCGCGCTCCAGCACGTCGTGCACGCCGTTCTCGAAGGTGCCGTCGCAGCGCATGTCGTGGATGA
>JAFMJW010000258.1 GCA_017853315.1 Alphaproteobacteria bacterium | reverse complement strand
AGCCGGAAGTAGAACGGCGTCGGGCTGTCGTCGTCCTTCAGCTTCACCGGCCCGTTCATGAGCGGGAGGTACATGACCCGCCTGCGGCTCGCGTCCCCGGTCAGTTCCGACTTCGCGACCCGGTGCCAGAGCCGCCCGTCGTGGATCGTGAGGTCGCCCGCACGAGCCTCGATCGCGAACTCGTCCGCGTCGGGCTCGAAGTCGACGAAGTGGATCTTGCGCAGCAGCATCCGGCGGATCGGCTGCTCGTGGGTCTTCGGCAGCACGCGCAGGCCGCCCTTCGCGATCGGCGAGTCGTCGAGGTAGAAGCCGACGTTCAGGTAGCGCCGCGGCTTCTCGAAGTAGAAGACGTCGCGCAGGCTGTCGGTGTGCCAGCCGAGCTGCTGGTGGGCCGAGCCCGCCTCGTGGCGGAAGTGGTTCAGCACGAGCCCGTCGCGTTCGCGCTCGGCGATCCGGTAGTCGTGGCCGGCGACCTCGAGGATCCCCCGGAAGCGCGGGTCCTTCAGGAACGCCGAGAGCTTCGGCCCGAACAGCGACGTGAACACCATCCGCTGCACGTAGCGCGAGCCGTCGGCGCGCTTCCCGATCACGAGCGGCACGCCGAAGATCGACTCGCGGCCCTCGGCGACGATGCGGCGGTCGATCTCCTCGGTCTCGTCCGACAGTTCGCGCACGACCGAGGGATCGGCGAAGCCGCGGAAGCGAATGAAACCCCACTCGTCGAGGAAATCGCGCTGCTCGGGAGTCAGCCGGTCGCCGAGCGTGAACTCGGGCATCGGGAAGATGCGCGGCGAGCCCGCCGCCGCAGGGCCCCCTCCGGCCGTCGCGGCCACGGTCGCGTCCATGCCGCTCGCCCCGTCGCTCACGACTTCGACTTCGGCACGTCCGGCTGGATGCGACGCGAGCGAAAGCGCCAGCGCCCGCCGTCGCGGACCAGCTCGTCGTCGTAGAAGCCGGTCATCTGCTGCGTCGGCATGCCCTCGCCGCTCGTGATCGCGAGCACGTAGCACTCGGCGTGCGCGCGATCGCCCGAGCCGGTCACGACGAGGTTGCTGGTGAGGTGGCGCATCGTGATCGGCACCGTCTTCAGCATGTCGCAGAAGCCCGTGCGGATCGCGTCTCGGCCCTCGTAGACGCCCATCAAGGGGCGGAGATCGAGCGTGCCCTCGGCCGTGAAGAGGTCCGGGAACTCGTCCCAGCGGCCGCGGTCGACGCAGTGGCAGTAGCGCGCGATCGCCTCGCCGATCGCGAGCCGGTCCTCGAGCGTGAGCGTGTCCTTCGAAGTCGTCTCGGCCATGGCTCCCTCCGCCGCGCGGTTCACGAACGCGGGCGATACCGGCGCGACGAAGGCGCCGCAATGCACTCTGCATCGACGGCGTGACGGTCGGATCGCCCTCCCGTCCGTCCGTCGGGCCGTCGCCACTCTCCCGTCGAGAAGGGATCGCCGCTCTCGGCGACGATGGTGCCTTCGAGATCGGCGAGGAGGCCCGCGGGGGCAGGGGCCGACCGCGGGGTTGGGGGCGTCTTCATGCGGGAAGATGACCACGGTCGGGCGGTCGTGGCAACGCGGCGCCGCGTCGGGACCGCCCCGACCCCGGCGGCTCTCCCGGGGTCGCGCCCGCCCGGCCGGCATGGCAAGACCTTGCCCGATGGTGCCTGCTCGCAGCCAGGAGCGGACGGCCGTCGTCGAGGCCGGCGAGGGGATCCGCAAGCTCGGCGACTTCGCGATCGTCGTCGCGCGACGCTTCCTCGACGACCGCTGCCTGCTGCACGCGTCCGCGCTCACCTACACGAGCCTGCTCTCGATCGTGCCGCTCCTCGCGCTGATGTTCGCGGTGCTGAAGGGGCTCGGCGCCCAGCGCGGGCTCGAGTCGATCCTGCTCTCCCGGCTCGCGCTCCCCGAGGCGACCGTCGACCGCCTGATCTCGTACATCGAGAACACGAACTTCGGCACGCTCGGGACCCTGGGCGCGCTCGGCCTGCTGACGACCGTCATCTCCGTCCTGGGCGCGATCGAGTCGAGTTTCAATCACATCTGGCGGGTGCGCCACGCGCGCTCCTGGTGGCGGATGGCGACCGATTACCTGTCGGCCGTGCTCGTCACGCCCTTCCTGCTGCTCGCCGCGGTCGGCATCACGTCCTTCGTGCAGCAGCACGAGATGATGCAGAAGCTGCTCTCCGACGACACGATCGGCCCGATCGCCGGGAGGCTCATCCGGCTCGCCCCCTACGCGATCAACGTCGTCATCCTCGCGATCCTCTTCGCGATCATGCCGAACCGCCGGCCGCACGCGCGCTCGCTGCTCGCGGGCGCACTGGTCGGGGGCGTGGTCTGGCAGTTCCTCCAGTCGAGCTACGTGGCGCTGCAGTTCGGCGTCGCCCGCTACAACGCGATCTACGGCGCGCTCGCCCAGCTGCCGGTGACGCTGGTCTGGATCTACGTGAGCTGGGTGGTGGTCCTCGCCGCGGCCGAGATCGCGGCCGTGCTCGAGATGGGCGGCACCTCCGAGGGGCGTTTCTCGTCGCGGACGTCCGACTTCGGCCTCGCGCTCGAGATCCTGGTGCGGGCCGGCACCTCGATCCGGGAAGGCGGCCCGGGCGTCGACCTGCTCGGGCTCGCGCGCGACCTGCGCTGCGACCCGGGCCATCTCTCCGACGTCTCGGAGCGCCTTCGCAAGGCCGGGCTCGTCGCGGTCGAGGAGGAGACGGGAAACCTGATCCTCACGCGCGAGCCCGGGCGCCTCGACCTCGCCGCCGTCGAGGACTGGTTCGAGCGCGCGACGCCGCCCCACGGCTGCGACCCGCGCATCGTCGACGTGCTCGACCGGGTCGAGGCGCGCCGCCACGGCGACCTCTCCGAGACGACGCTCGCCGACCTGCTCGACGAGCGCATCCGCCCGAACGAACTACGGCACTGACCAGGCGGGCCGGGCGCTTCCGGGGCGATCCGCGCTCCCCGGCAGCGTCCGGTCGCGGTCCCGCCGGGCGATCAGGGCGCAGGCGCCGGACGGTCCTTCCACCCCCGCGGGTTCGCGACGAAGTCCCGCTCCCAGCGGTCGATCGCTTCGTTCAGGCGCTTCGTCTCGTCGGGGTGCGCGGAGGCCAGGTTGTACGACTCGTTGCTGTCGGCCATCACGTCGAAGAGCAGCGGGTCGTGCGTGACGAGCCCGACCGACTCCCCGGTGACCGGATCCGTGTAGACGTAGCGATGTGCGAGCACGCCGGCGACGTTGTTCGGCTTGTCGAGCGGAACGGGCCACGTGTAGAGATTGACCCACCGGTAGTACTTGAAGCGCCCGGCCCGCGCGCCGTCGATCGAGTTCGCGTTGAAGAAGAACAGCGCGTCGTGCGGGTCGGCGTTCGACGAACCCGAGATCACCGGCCACAGGTCGCGACCGTCGATCGCGCGGTCGCGCGGCAGGTCGAGACCCACGAGCCCGAGGATGGTGGGGAAGAGGTCGAAGTTCATGGCGGGGACGTCGACGACACGACCCGCCGGGATGTGCCCGGGCCAGGTCGCGATGAACGGCACGCGCTGCCCGCCTTCCATCGGCTGTCCCTTGCGGCCTCGCAGCGCACCCGGGTTGCCGAGGTGCCAGGGGCCGTTGTCGCTCGTGAACAGGAAGAGCGTGTTCTCGAGCAGGCCGTTCGCGGCGAGGGCATCGACGAGTTCGCCGATGCTCCAGTCGAGTTCGGCGACGAGGTCGCCGTAGGCGCCGCCCTTGGTCGTGCCCGCGAATCGCTTCGAGGGAATGAGGGGCGAGTGGACGTTCTTCTCGGCGAAGTAGAGGAAGAAGGGCTGGTCGCGGTTGGCGCGGATGAAGCCTTTGGCCTCGTCGACCAGCCGTGCCGTCACGTCGCCCTGCCGCAGGCCGACGTTCTCCTCGACGAGCGTCTCGTCGCGCCAGAACTCGTAGGGGAACAGGTCGTTCGAGGCGGGGAAGCCGGCGAAGAAGTCGAAGCCGTGGCGGCGGGGGTGGTACTCGGGGCGAACGGAGAAGTCGCCCAGGTGCCACTTGCCGACGAGCGCCGTGCGGTACCCGGCCAGGTGGAGCGCTTCCGGCAGGAGGATCTCCGACGCCGGGATCCCGGCCATCGTCGACTCGCCTGCGAGGACCGAGTCGGCTGCGCCGAGTTCGGCCGTCGCGGTTCCGATCCTGCGGGTGAGCGTGCGCCGCCAGTCGTCGCGCCCGGACTGGATCGGGAAGGTGATGCCGGTGCGCAGCGGGTAGCGCCCGGTGAGCATCCCGGCACGCGACGGCGAACAGTTCGAGTGGCTCGCGTAGAACTGCGTGAAGCGCGCGCCCCGACGGGCGAGGTCGTCGATCCTCGGCGTCGGCAGCAGCGTGTTGCCGTACGCGCCGAGGTCGCCGTAGCCGAGGTCGTCGGCCATGACGAGCACGATGTTCGGCGGTCGTGAAGGAGCGTCGGCGCGGCGCGCGACGACCTTCGCCGGGTCGACGCCGTCGCGGCTCGTGTCGGTGTACGCGGCCGTGTCGAGCTCGATGCGACCGGTTCCCGGGCCCGAGCGGGCCCGGGGGAAGAACCACCATGCGACGGCCGCGAGCGCGGCCAGGACGATCCACTTCCTCATGACGTTCACCTCCGGGCGAGGAC
>JAFMJW010000257.1 GCA_017853315.1 Alphaproteobacteria bacterium | reverse complement strand
CTCGTCCACATGATGCGCAACCTCGAGATCGAGCGGCTCTGCCTCGCCGCGATGAGCCTCGGGATCGCCGACCGGTGCCTCGAGATCATGCTGCGCTACAGCGTCGATCGGCACGCGTTCGGCAAGCCGATCGCGGAGTTCGGACAGATCCAGCGCTACCTCGCCGAGGCCTACGCGAAGACCGAGGCGGCACGATGCCTGATCTACTCGGTCGCGCGCGGCGTCGGCCCCGACCGGCGCAACCGCGTCGGCACCGACGCGGCGAAGCTCTTCGCGGCGCCGGTCGGCAAGGAGGTCGCCGACGCGGCGATGCAGGTGCTGGGCGGCTGGGGCTACTGCACCGAGTTCCAGGTCGAGCGCCTGCTGCGCGACGCGAAGCTGCTCGAGATCGGCGGCGGGACGCTGGAGTCCCACCAGAAGAACCTGGCGCGCGACCTGACCCGGCAGCTCGGCGCCTGAACGGCGGCTCGCTTGAACGACCTCCCGCTGCTCGTCCGCGCGACGCTCCACATGTACCGCGCGGCGGCCGTCGACGCCTCGCGCGCGCTCGCCCGCAACGCCTGGGTGATCGTGCTCCTGCCGGCGTTCTCGGTGCTGGTCGGAATGTTCGCCCGGGTCGCGGGCGGGCTCGGCATGGCGGGAGGGCTGCTCGTGTACTTCGCGGTCGCGGCCGCGACGAGCGCGTTCCTGTCGATCCTGGAGGGCGCCGTCGGCAAGGAGCGCGTGCAGCCGTCGGAGCTTGCCGAGAGCTTCGGCCGCTACCTCGGCAGCGTCGTCGGGCTGTTCTTCATCTTCTACGTGATCCAGTTCCTGCTGACGCTCATCACGAGCCAGAACCCGTCGATGCTGTGGGTGGCGCTCGCGATCGACGCGCTCGTCTTCCTCGTGTGCAACCCGCTTCCGGAACTCGTCTACCAGGGGCGGCGCGAGGGCGTCGCGCTGATCGACGACGCGGTGCAGTTCATGCGCGAGAACTCGGTCGAGTGGCTCGTGCCGCTCGCGGCGATGCTGGCGCCGTTCTTTCTCGTCGGGCTTCCGATGGGCGTGGTGGCGATGACGGAGATGGGGCCGTCGAGCGCGCTCGGGCTGCTGACGAACCTGGTCGAGAGCGTGCTGCCGGAGAGAGGTGGCGTCGCTCGGTGGGCCGCACCGCTGCTCGCGAGCACCCTGCTGTGCTGGGTGATGATGTTCCGGGGGTTCCTGTTCAAGGCGCTGGATCGGTCGGGGCGGCGGCAGAGGGTGTTCGAGGCGAGGATGAGGGACTGAGGGTTGGCGCGGGCGCGCGGGGGGCTGATACCGTCGTGTCGATGACGGTCCGTCGCCGGCCTGCGGCCATCGCCCTGCTCGCGTGGATCGCCTTCCTGCCCGTCGCACCGGCCGCCGTGAGGGGGCAGGCCGACCCTGCTCCGTCGGTCGCGCCCGAGCCGACGGCGACGCCGCTGCCGGTCGTGGCGGTGCCGGAGATCACGGCGCGGATCGAGGAGACGGACGCACTGCTGCGGCGGATCGAGCGCATCGTGCCGACGCCGCCCGTGGTCACGGCGGTCGAGGAGCGGCTGCCCGAGTTCACGCGCGCGGTCGAGGATCGCAAGGACGACCCCGAGCGCCTGCTCGCGCAGGGCGCACCGCCGCGCGTCATCGAGTACCTGAACGCGACCTGGCAGGGAATCCGCGACGAACTCGCCGGCTGGGGCAAGGACCTGACGAAGCGTGCCGTCGAGCTCGAGTCGGCGCTGCAGGAGCTCTCGGCGCAGAGCGACCTCTGGGGCGCGTCGCGGGCCGAGGCGGCCGCGTCGCAGGCTCCATCCGAGCTGCTGAAGCGCATCGACGCGACGGTCGAGTCGATCCGGCAGCTGCGGGACAAGCTCGGCGCGGAGCGCAAGCAGACCCTGATCCTGCAGAGCAAGGTCGCGGCCGAGATCGGCCCCGCCGACAAGATCCTCGCGGACCTGGGAGCGGCGCGGCTCGCGCGCGTCGGTCGCACGCTCGAGCGCGACAGCCCCCCGATCTGGAACGCGGGGCGGCTGCCGAGTGTCGGCGCGATGGTCGGCGAGATCCGCGACCTGGTCCGCTACAAGTTCGGGGAGGCGGGTGCGTGGCTGTCGGAAAACCGGGGTCGCGTGCTCGCCGCGACCCTCGTGCTGCTGGGGACCGCGCTGCTGCTCGGCGCAGCGGGTCGCAGGTGGGAGGCGATCCGGGAGGGCGGCGAGTCCGGCTCCGCAGGCGACGGCGGTGCCGCGGGCGACGTCGCGAACGAGGAGACCTCCGCGCGGGTGCTCCGGACTCCGTGGGCTGCCGCGATCGTGCTCGTCCTGGTCGCGATCCGGCTGCGCGCCGGCAGCGGGCAGATCCCGGACCTGCTCGACCAGGGGTCGATGCTCCTCCTGCTGCCGACCGCCGCCCGTCTGCTGCTGTCCTTGTCTCCCCCGGGAGTCGGGCCGTTGATCGCCGGCTTCATCGGGTTCCTGCTGGTCGACCTCGTGCGGGGCTCGCTGCTCGCGGTGCCGGAGGTGGAGCGGCTGTGGCTGATCGCGGAGCTGCTGTTCGCTTCGGCCTGCCTCGGCGCGTTCGCGTTCGGTCGATCCGGGCGGATGGACCGCTGGCGCGCGGCCCTCGGCGTGCCGCGCGTGCGGGAACTCGCGATGCTGGCGCTCGCCGCTTCCGTTGCGGCGCTGATCGCTGCGGTCGCGGGCTGGATGGAACTCGCGCGGTTGCTGGGCAGCGCCGTCCTCTCGACGGTCGCGCTGGGGGTCGTGTTCAGGCTGGTCGCGCGCATCCTCGACGCCATGGTCGGCGTGCTGCTGCGGGTGCCGCCGATCGGGACGATGAAGGCCGTCGCCCACCATCGGGCGCTCGTCGAGAGCCGACTCCGGTACGCGATCGACTGGCTCGCGATCGCCGCATGGGCCTTCGCGGTACTGCGCAGCCTCGCCGTCGGGCACATCGTTCTCGAGACGGTGAAGGACGTGCTCGCGACCCGGATCGGCACGGAGAACCTGAGCGTCGGGCTCGGCGACCTGATCGCGTTCGGGCTCACGATCTGGCTCGCGACGATCGTGTCACGGTTCCTGCGCTTCGTCCTCGAGGAGGAGGTCTACCCGCACTGGGACCTGGCGCGCGGCCTCCCCTTCGCGATCTCGACCGTGCTGCACTACGCGATCCTCGGCACGGGATTCGTCCTCGCGCTGGGGGCGCTCGGGCTCGACCTGAACCGCTTCACGGTGCTCGCCGGTGCCTTCGGCCTCGGCATCGGCTTCGGGCTCCAGAACATCGTGAACAACTTCGTCTCCGGCCTGATCCTGCTCTTCGAGAGGCCGATCCAGGTGGGCGACGAGGTGCAGCTCGGCGAGCTCGCGGGCGAGGTGCGTTACATCGGGGTGCGGTCCAGCACGGTGCGGACGCCGCGCGGCGCGGACGTGATCGTGCCCAACGGAAGCCTCATCTCGGAGCGCGTCACGAACTGGACGAGGCCGGACCGGCTGCGGCGGATCGACGTCGTGGTGTCGACGCGGTACGGGGCGGACCCGGAGAAGGTGCTGGGGCTGCTGCGGGAGGTCGCGCGGACGCATCCGGCGGTGCTGGCGGATCCTCCGCCGGTGGCGCTGCTCACGCGGTTCGCGGAGAATACGGTGTGGTTCGAGCTCAGGGCCTGGACGAACCGCCTGGAGCAGGTGGCGGTGGTGACGAGCGAGTTGCACTTGAGGGTGTATCGAGGGCTGGAGGGGGCGGGCTACCTTCCTGGCTGACGTGGTCCCGAGTGACGGCATGGCGTCGGCGGGACGGGGAGAGTGACATGATGACGAAGGCGTGTTCGGGCTCGCGTTTGCCGAGCCTTGCTCCATGGGCTCTCGTCGCGCTGGCGATCGCAGCCGCGTGCGGCACCACCTCCAGTTCCCCGCCCCGCCTCTGCAACGGCCACGCCGAGCTCTGCGACCGCCCCTTCGACCAGGTCGCCTTCGCCGGCGCCCACAACGCCATGTCGAACTCCGACCAGGGCTGGCTCCTCCCCAACCAGGTCCACGACCTCGCCGACCAGCTCGACCAGGGCATCCGCGTCTTCCTGATCGACACGCACGAGTGGCAGGGCCGGACCTGGCTCTGCCACGAGTACTGCGAGCTCGGCCACATCGACCTCGTCGAGGCCCTCTCCATCTTCCGGAGCTTCCTCGACACCCACCCCGACGAGGTGATCTCGTTCGTCATCCAGAACGGGATCTCCGCCGCAGCGACCGAGGCGGCCTTCGTCGAGTCGGGCCTCGTCCGGTACGTCTACACGCATCCCGAGGGGCAGCCCTGGCCGACGCTCGGCCAGATGATCGACGCGGGCACGCGACTCCTCGTGATGGCAGAGGCCGACGGCCCACCGCCCGCCTGGTACCAGTACGCCTACGACCTCTCCTGGGACACGCCCTACTTCTTCACGAGCCCGGCCGACTTCAGCTGCAAGCCGTTCCGCGGCAGCCCGGACAACCCGATCTTCCAGGTGAACCACTGGCTCTCGACGCCGTTCTCCGACCCCGCGAACGCGGAAGAGGTGAACGTGTTCGACGTGCTGTGGCCGCGGGTCGAGCAGTGCCGCGCGGAGTCGGGCCGGATCCCGAACTTCGTCGCCGTCGACTTCGTCTCGATCGG
>JAFMJW010000256.1 GCA_017853315.1 Alphaproteobacteria bacterium | reverse complement strand
TGTCCAGGCCAGGGTCGGCGAATCGGATCGCCCTGACCGAGTCGATTGGCCGGGAGCGTTGTCACGGCGTGAGACTCGCAGTCAACCACCTTAAAGAGCGGTCCACGCGGAACCTTGGAGAGGCGTCGCGCGAGGTGTCGCGCCGGTGACGCGACGCGTCGCAGCCTCCGGGCGGCCCCCGTCTCCCGCACCCGCCGAGCGGGTCTCCGCCCCGTGCTAGGAACGGACCCCGGGGACTCCTCCGTGCACCCGACCATCTTCGCCGAGTTCGACCGCATCTGCCGCACGCGCGGCGCGGGCGGCGACGTCCTCGAGATCGGCTCGACCCCCTCCGACGACACCCTGCTCTGCCTGCCGGCGCTCCGCCACGCGCACTCTCGGATCGGCGTGAACCTCGAAGGCCCCTTCACCCACGCGGGCTTCGAGGTGCTGCGAGCCGACGCGAACGAGATGGCCTGCTTCCCCGACGGCTCCTTCGACACGGTGCTGTGCAACTCCGTCCTCGAGCACGATCGCCGGTTCTGGCTCACGCTCGCCGAGATCCGGCGTGTCGCGCGCCCCGGGGCGCTGGTCGTGATCGGCGTCCCGGGGTTCGCAAGCGGCACCCTCGACCGAGGACTCGCGCGCGCCCTGCGCGTCCCCGGGCTCCGCGCCGCCTTGCGCAGGAGCCTGCCGTCGCTGCTCGCCTCGACCCCCACGTTGCAGGTCCACGAGTTCCCCGCGGACTACTACCGCTTCAGCCCGCAGGCCGCGCGCGACGTGTTCCTCGAAGGACTGGCGGAGCCCGAGGTGTACACCGTTCTCGCGACGCCGCGCGTCCTTGCCGTCGGAGTGAAGCCCATCGGCTGATCGCGCGGGGGCCGCTCCGTCGACCGGGTCCTGGGGCCCGACCTGCGGGCACCGCGCGGGGCGGGGTCGCATGGGCTCGTGCCCCCGGTGAGCGGCTCGATCCCGGCGAGCCGGAAGTCTAGCCTGCGGTCATGGCGCTGCTCCTGCGGGGAATGGCCTGGTTCGGGCTGTACTCGTTCCTCGTGCTGCTGCCGCTCGCGTTCGCGCTCTGGGTCGACCCGATCGCGACGCCGCGCGGCTTCTGGACCGAGGCCGCCACCGGTGCGGGATTCGTCGCGTTCACGCTGTGCGCACTCGAGTTCTCGCTCGTCGGACGATTCCGCGCCGCGGCCGAGCCGTTCGGGATCGACGCGCTCATGCTGTGGCATCGCTGGATGGGCATCGCGGCCGCGGCGTTCCTCGCACTCCACGCGGGCTTCCTCGCGATTCGCTCGGGCGCGACCGTCCAATGGCTCGATCCCTTCCAGCGGGACGTCGGCCGTGCGACGGGGGCTGCCGCCCTCTGGCTCGCGGTCGCGGTGGTCGGCAACTCGCTGCTGCGTCGCCGCCTGCGGTGGCGCTACGAGACCTGGCAGCTCCTCCACGGGATCGGGGCGCTCGGGATCGTGCTGGGCGCGGCCGTCCACGCGCTCGCGCAGGGGTCGTACTCGCGGGTGCCGGCGGTGCGCTTCCTGGTCGCCGGGTACGCGGGGCTCTTCCTCCTCCTGTTCGCCCGCTACCGCGTGTGGCGGCCGCTGCGCATCTGGGGACACCCGTGGCGCGTGGTCGAGAACCGGGAAGTCGGGGACGACACGTTCCTGCTCTCGCTCGAGCCGCCGCCGGGTCGCGGATGGCATGGATTCGAGCCCGGGCAGTTCGCGTGGCTCATCACCGGCCGGACGCCGTTCAGCCTCGAGCAGCACCCGATCACCATCGCCTCCTCGGCCGAGCCGTCGTCCGACGGTCGCGCCGACTTCGCGATCAAGAACCTGGGAGACTGGTCGGGGCAGGTCGTCCCCGCGTTGCGACCGGGCGACCCGCTGTGGGTCGACGGACCGCACGGCTCGTTCACGCTCGACCGCGAGCCGGGACAGGGATTCGTGCTGATCGCCGGCGGCATCGGCATCTCGCCCATGTGCTCGATGCTGCTCACGCTCCGGGACCGAGAGGACCGGCGACCGGTCTTGCTCTTCTACGCTGCGGCCGACGCGGGCGCGCTGGTGTTCCGCGACGAGCTCGACGCGCTCGCGGCGGAGATGGACCTCCATGTCGTGTACGTGCTGGAGCAGGCGGAGCCCGGCGACGACGCCGAGAGCGGCCGGGTGACCGAGGACGTGCTCCGTCGACACCTGCCGCGCCCGTACCGGCGCTTCCAGTTCTACGTGTGCGGTCCGCCCTCGATGATGGACGCGATGGAGCGGATCCTGCCGGAGCTCGGCGTGCCCCGAGGCTCGATCCACACCGAACGCTTCGACATGGTGTGAGCGATGGTGCACTCGCTCCTCGGTCGCGCGGCGTGGGTGTTCGGCGGTCTCGCCGCTGCGGCGACGCTCGCGTTCGCCGCCCTGGTCGACCGCGCGCCTGCGCCCCCGCAGGCCGTGCCCGCGGTTCGCGAGGTCCCGGCGGACGATCTCTTCGCGCAGCACTGCGCGCTCTGCCACGAGGCGGGGGCGATGACGGCCTCGCTGCGGGCGAAGCCCGATCGCGAGGGTACGCGCCGCGAGACGGTCGACTTCCTGCACGGGCACGGCGAGGCCTCCGACGAGGAGGACGTTCGGATCGTCGAGTTCCTCCTCGGGACGCAGGGGCCCCAGACTCCCTGACCCGGCGTACTAGCGACAGGGATCGGGACTCGCGAACAACCTTCCCTCCGAATCGACGCACGCAAAACTCGTCCGCCCCGTGGCGAGGGTGCGTGAGCGGACCCCGCCGTCGGCGCCGACCGCGAAGCCCGGCGTCGCCAGCGCGTCGTCGGCAAACTCGGCTTCGCGAAGGTCGATGCCGCGCGCGACCCGCCCGAACCCCGGCTCCACCCGAACCAGCGCGTCACTCACCGCACGCCCCGGCGAGTTGGAGCGGAACGCGATGCCGGTGCGGAAACCGCCGGCGCCGGCAGCCGTGCCGTTGAGGATGCCGATCGCCACGTCGGAGGGGCGAGGTCCGATCGCGAAGACGTTCAGCCCGGTGACCGGGACGTCGGCTCGCGTGCCGAGGTTTCCGACGTCGATCTCGAGCCCCTGCACGGCTCCGGAAGTCATGTCGGAATGCGCGAAGGCCAGCAGGTTCGCACCCCACAGTTCGCCGATCGACCCGTGCCCGTCGGCGAGCGCGTAGAGCGCGACCGAATCCTCGGAACCACCAAGCGTCTCGTTGGCGACGGTCAGCGTGAAGTGCCGGCGACCGTCCCCTTCCGCGACTCGCTCGGCGATGCCGACTCCGGGGGCGATCGGCGGCGGGCCAGCCTGCTCGAGTTGGCCCGCAAGCGAAGCACCCCCGATCTCGATCAGCCTGGAAATCTCGGCGACGGCGGTGCTGCCACCTCCGCCGCACGCCCAGCCCGAGAGGAAGATGCCGAGGGCGATTCCGACGTCCCGAATGCGCATGGGGGGCTTCTGCCTCGCCGAGCGACCGGCGAGCAAGCACCCCTCTTGCCGGGGACCGCTTGGTCCGGATCCCGGCGATGGGCTAGCGACAGGGGATGGCGCCTTCGCGGGAGAACCTCCTCGAGCGGGCCGAGAGTCAGCGCTACCTCTACGTCTTCTTCGCGATCCTGGCGGTTCTCGTCAGCATCTCGTTCGTGCGGGCCGTTCCGCACGTGCCGGTGGTCCTGCTCGCCGGACTCGTCGCCATCGCCTTCGGTCCGCTGCACCTGCGGTCGGCGCCGGGATGGCTGAAGGCCTTTTTCTTCCTCCTCATCCTGCTGCGCGCCGTCGGCCTGTGGATGCGCACGGAGGCCTCGATCCTCGTCGCCGATCTCGCCCTGCTGACGCTGTTCACGATCGGGACCTTCGTGATCCTCCGCGACGTGCTCACCCAGCCGATGGTCGGGCTCGACACGATCCTCGGGGGCTGCAGCGTCTATCTCCTGGTGGGCATCTGCTTCGCGATCGCGTTCTCGCTGACCGAGACGCTCGAACCGGGTTCGTTCGAGGTCGGCGGCCGGACGCTGGACCCCGAATACATGCGCCGCACGCCGCAACTCGTCTACCTGAGCTTCGTCGTCCTCACCTCGGTCGGCTTCGGCGACGTCCTGCCGATCACGAGCCCCGCGCGCGGGCTCGTCATGGTGGAGGCGATCTTCGGCCAGCTCTACCTGGCGATCCTCGTCGCGCGACTCGTGTCCGAGTACGCCGGGCGCAATCCCGCGAAGTGAGGGCTCGCGGAGCGGCATTGGACCCGCTCCGTCCGCGCACGCACCGGAAGCGCCCCCCTCGTACCCGTTCCTGCCCGCTGCGGGCCTCGGCAGGACGTGGTAGGCGGCGGGTTCGCCGAACGATGCGAGTTCGGCGCGTCCGGCGGACGGCCTTCGCGCCGTCGACCGTCGGCGGAGAGCTTGGATCGAGGTCACGTCATGTCGGATTCCGGGTTCGTCGTTCAGAAGGTGGAGTGGTTCCAGTTCCGGGCCGAGGACGGGAAGCCGTTCTTCGTCATGGTGTCGAGCCTGCCGAACGGCTTCTTCACCGCGGTTCCCTGCGACATCCCGCTGGTCCGCGCGGACCACTCGCTGATGGCGCTCGCCGCCTCGGCCGACGAAGCGCTCGCGCAGCTGCAGAAGACGCTCGCGGGCAAGCAGCGCGACGACATCCTTCCGGTCCTGCCGACGACGCACGGCTGAG
>JAFMJW010000255.1 GCA_017853315.1 Alphaproteobacteria bacterium | reverse complement strand
GCGAAGCCCCGAACTCGCCGCGCGCGACCCGCTCTACGCGATCGGCAACGTGCTGGTCTGCATGCGCCACCAGGACGCGGTCGCGATCGTCGACTGGCGCGCGAAGAAGGTCGTCTGGCACTGGGGCCAGGGCGACATCTCGGGCCCGCACGACGCGCGGATGCTGTCGAACGGCCACGTCCTGCTGTTCGACAACGGCGTCTCGCGGAAGCGGTCGCGGGTGATCGAGGTCGACCCGGTCTCGCGCCGGATCGTTTGGGAGTGGCACGCGCCCGACCCGGCGAGCTTCTTCAGCCTGACCCGCGGCTCGAACCAGCGACTCGCGAACGGCAACACGCTGATCGCGGACTCCGACAGCGGCCGCGCGATCGAGGTGACGCCCGGCGGCGACGTCGCCTGGGAGTTCCTGAATCCGGCGATGCACGAGGGCAAGCGGGTCGCGATCGTGCGCATGCGAAGACTTCCCCGTGCGCTGGTCGACCGCCTGCTCGCGGGCGGGGCCGCCTCCGCGTCCGCGGCGCCCGCGCCGGCCGCGGCGCCCGCGGCCGACGGCGCCGAGGCAGGCGGGCCGTCCCGTCCCGCCGTCGCGACCGGAACGCCGGGAAGCGCGCGGTGAGCGCGCCGGGCGCGACCGGGGCCAGGGCGGGATCGGCGCTGCCGTGGCTCGCGGCACTCGTCGTCGGCGCGGCCGCGACGCTCCCGTGGACCGTGCAGCGCCACTGGGACGCGAAGCCCGACGCGGCGACCTACCTGCTCGCCGCGCGATCGCTCGCCCGCGGCGAAGGCTACCGCGTGCTCGGCGAGCCGTTCACGCTGCGGCCGCCCGGCTGGAGCGCGTTGCTCGCGCCGCTCGTCGCCTGGCGCGGCTTCGACTTCGCGGCGATCAACCTGGCGGGCGGACTCGTGGGCATCCTCGCGGTCGCGTTGCTGTTCGTCCTGCTGCGTCCGCGGCTCGGCGACCCGGTCGCCTGCGCGGTCGCGGCGACGGTCTGGCTCGCGCCTCGCTTCCAGCAGTTGTGCAACCAGGCGCTCTCCGACGTCCCGGGCTTCGCCGCGGCGCTCGCGGCCCTGCTCGCGATCCGCGCGGCTGTCGCGCGCCCGTCGCCGGCGCGGGACCTCCTCGCGGCCGTGGCCGTCGGGGCCTCGGCGTGGATTCGCACCGCGAACCTCCTCCTCGTGCCCGCATTCGCGGCCGCCCGCGCGTTCGCTCCCGGTGCCGAGGGTTCGGTCGTCTCGCGCCTCGCGCGAGCCCTCCCCGCGTGCGCGGTCGCCGTCGCCCTGTACCTGCCCTGGGCGCTCGTGCCCGACGCGCCCATCTCGTGGGGCGGGGACGCGTTGCAGTCCTACGCCACGGCGCTCCTGCGCACCGACCCGGTCGACCCGGGATCGCCGGTCGTCGGTCCGGCCGAGGCGCTGTCGCGCGTCGCCCGCAACGGGCTCTCCTACGCGGCGCTGTTCGGGTCGAAGGACGGGGTGCATCCGACCGTGGCGGCGGTGGCGATCGCGATCGCCGCCACCCTCTCCTGGCTCGTCGTGCTCGTCCGCAGGCGGGAGGCGCCGGAGTGGTTCGCGGGACTGACGGCGCTGCTGGTGGTCGCCTACTACGTCGCGCAGGCTCGGCTCGCGCTCGTGCCCGCGGCCGTCGCGCTCGCGGCGATGGCCGCGGTGGCGCGCTCGTGCGTGCGGCGGTTCGCGCCGGCGGTCGGGGGCGATGCCGCCGTCGTGGCGCTGCTCGCCGCGGCGGCGCTCGCGATGCGGCTCGGCGGGGCCGGTCCGACGCGGTCGCGAAGCGCGGCCCGGGCCGCCGACTTCGACTTCGTCGCGACCCGGCTGCGGGAAGCCGTCGTGCCGGGCGAGCGCCTCGGTGCGGACTTCGGCACGGTCTGGGCTCTGTTCCTCGACCGGCCGGTGGAGGGGCTGCAGTCTGTCTGCAACCGGCTCGGCCCGGACGCGGCGAGGGCGAGGGTCGCGCAACTACGACTCGACCGGCTCGTGCTGCTGTCCGACGGGCCTTGCCGCTCGCTCGTCGACCTCGGCGACGAGGAGATGCGACAGGGGTCGATCGTCGTGCTGCGACTGAGCCCGGTCACGCCTGCCGGCGCAGGAGGAGCGCCGTGACCACGGCGGCGGCGACGCTCGCGACGAGCCCGGCGCGGAACGAACGCGGCACGTAGACGAAGGACACGCGGTGCTCGCCGGGCGGCAGCGCCACGCCCCGGAAGGCGACGTTCGTGCGCAGCACCGGCGCGGTCGCGCCGTCGACGGTCGCCTCCCAGCCCGGGTAGTCGACCTCGCTCGCGACCAGCAGCCCGCCCCTCGGCGCCTTCGCGTGCAGGTCGACCCGGTGCGCGCTCCCGCGTTCGACCTCGACCGAGGGGACCGCGGAACCGGCGGGAGCCGCCACCGGACGCGGCGGATCGGCACCGGCGACGATCGCCGTGCGCGACGGGTCGAACCCGGGAGCCGCCATGCGCCGGAGCGCGTCCGCGTCGTCGTCCACGCGGACCGCGTCCTCGACGACCCGGTAGCGCGGTGCCGGCGCGGGATGGCGCCAGATCGAGAGTCCGTCCTCCTCGCCCACGCGCTGCCAGGGAGGCGGCATCGGCTCGTCGGTGATCGCGACGCCGACCGAGAGCAGGTCGAGGAGCGGGCCCGCGGCGACCTGCGGGTCCCGCAGCGCCGGGAAGTACTTCATCTTCGAGACGGCCCGCGGGTCGAAGGCGCCGACCAGCGCCACGTAGCGATCGAGCCCGGCGGCGCTCGCGCCGTTGGCGTCGTCGATCCCGAGCAGGTCGGGGACGTTGGCAGGGAAGACGGGGCCGTGCGCGACGATGCGCGTGAGCCTGCTGCCCGGCGCGCGATCGAGGACGAGGCGCTCGGTGAGCGTGCGGCCGAGCTCGGGTCGCGGCTGCGATGGGTTGAAACGCCAGCCGAAGGACGCGTTCGGAAGGGCGACCGCGGCCGCCCAGAGAGCGGCGAGCGCCGCGGGCCGGAGGCGGCCGCCGAGCGAGGTCGCGGCGAGCGCCGCGCAGGCGGCGAGCGCCGCCGCGAGCGTCGCGAGCTGCCACCCGATGCCGCGGCGGAGCCCCGCGACGCGTGCGCCGGCACCGCGCAGCCACGCGAGGAGATCCCCGCGCCTCGCGCCGTCGAGGAGCGCGGGCAGGAGCCACCAGAGCGTCGCGACGGCGAGCACCGTCGCGACCGGTGCCAGGAGCGCGCGGCCACTTTCCGCGCGGCGCCCGCCCGCCTCGGCCGGTGCGCCGCGGACGAGCGAGTCGAAGCCGTGCCCGGCGAGCAGCGACGCCGCCGCGATCCACAGGAAGAGGACCCGGTCCGGGCGGGACGCTCCGAACCCGGGCACGGCGAGCCAGGCGAGGGCGAGCAGCGGCGGTAGCAGGAGCGTCGCGATCGCGAGCGTGCCGAGCGTCGCGAGGAACGCGACCTCGTCGCGCCGGCGAGGTCGCGCGAGGGCGGCGACCGCGAGGAAGAGCGGAACGACGCCGGTGAAGAGGTTCTCGCCGCTGTAGTTGAACGCCCAGAAGCGCTCCCCGCGCTTAGATCCGTCGAGCAGCGGCGCCAGCTCGCCGAACCACCAATCGCCGTCGACGGGGTGGCCGAAGACGTCGGGCAGGATCGACTGGGCGAGGGCCGGCGGCGGGAGCGCCGAGGCGAGGTACTCGCCGAGCGGTACCGAGGTTCGCGCCGAGTGACGCAGGAGCTCGGCGAACGGCAGCAGCTGAAAGGCGACGAGGCCCGCGCCGAGGAGCGTCGCGGCGGCGAAGAGGGTGGCCGTTCGCGCCATCGTGGCGACCGGCGACCCGGGCGGCCGCGCCCCGGCGGGCGAGTCCGCGTCGCGCGCGTCGCGCGCGAGCCACGCGGTCCAGGCCGCGACCCCGGCCGCCGCCACGAGCCCGAGCGAGACGATCTGCGGGTGACCGCCGAGAAGCGACATCGCGACGCCCGCGACCAGCGGGAGACCGTCGCGCAGGCGGCCGCCGCGCGCGAGCCTGCGGGCTCCGAGCAGCAGCAGCGGCAGCCACGTGCCGCTGAACACGTAGCTCGGTGCACTCGCGCGGACGAGGAAGAGGCCGTTCAGCGCGAACGCGACCCCGCCGACGAGCCCGCCCCCGCTCGACACGCCGGTCTCCCGCAGGAAGATCGCGGCGAGGCTTCCCGCGAGCGCGAGGTGGAGCGCGATGCTCCAGGCCATGCCCGCGACCGGCTCGATCGCGTCGAACGGCGCGGAGAGCGGGTAGAGCGCGTCGTTCTGGATCATCGCGAGGTGCGGGTAGCCGCCGAAGATGCGCGGGTTCCAGAAGGGAATCTCGCCCGCGCGAAGCGACTCGCCGTTGCGCACGCGCTCGGGCAGGGTGAGGACGAGCGCGTCCGCCATGAGGTCGTTCGAGGGCGGCGTCGCGGCCCCGGGCTCGGACCACGGCGGCATCGTCGCGAGCGAGGTCGGCAGCAGCACCCGGCCGGGGCGGAGGTAGGGTGCGCAGAAGAGCAGCGCGGCCGCGGCGAACGCGAGGTGGAGCGCGCGCGGGAAGCGGGCCGCGCGGCGCGGTGCATCCGTCTCTCCCCCGTCGCCCGCGGGCACGCGGGACGAGGCCGCGTGCGCCGGCTCCATGACGCCGGGACTACTCGACGTAGCCCAGCGCCTTCAAGGCCTCGACGTGGTCGGGCG
>JAFMJW010000254.1 GCA_017853315.1 Alphaproteobacteria bacterium | reverse complement strand
ATCTCGAACCGGGGCAGTCGATCCTGTTTCCCGAGCCCGAAGCGCGGGCACGGGTCATCGGGGCGGGCGAGAGCACGTTCCTGCTGGTTGCCACGACCCGCGACCGGGTGATCGCGGAGCGAATCCGGGGTGCCCTGCCGCCCGGCCTGCTCGGCCGCGCGACGGTGGAGCCCGGCAGGCTCGGCTCCGTCCGCGTCTACCGCGTCGTCGTCCGGGACCTCGGCGACGACTCCGATTTCCGGGGAGCCGCGGACCGACTCGGGCCGATCTTCGGCCCGGGCTCGCCCGAGGAGCCCCCCGGCTGACGGGGATCCAGAGCAGGTTTCCGCCCGCCCCCCACGGCCCGCGGACGACAGGCCCCGGCAAACCTCGATCCGTGCAGGCGCGCACGATCGAAGAGTTGGGCAGGGCTCGCATTGGATCCCGAAAACCTGTAGGATGTCGAGTACTTCGGCGCCTCCTCTCGGGGGCCGAGGGCCTCGCCGCAGCATCCAGTCGACACGCGGCGCGGGCTGTCTCGCCATGCTGCCATGAACTCTCTGCCCACCTCTCGGGAATCGCGGATTCCGGTTCTCTCGCTCGCCGTTCTCCGCGATGACCGGCCGATCTCGCGGGCGCGCGTCCCGGGGCTTGCCTCCAGGCGGGCCGGAGAGCGCCCTCGCGCCGCGATCCGGAAGCTGGTTCCGCAGGGATCGCCGGACTCGCCGACGGGCCCCGGATTCGAAGAATTCACTTGCAAATTCGCATCGCAACGGCGCAAATGGAACCGCATGAGCGGGCGTCTTCCGGTGTCCCTCGCGGCGCTGGGCCTGGCCTTGCTGGGTCTGGCCGGCTGCAGCGCGTCGAGTTCCAGGAACCAGCAGGCGATGCTGGTCGCCCAGGGAGTCCCTGCCCAGGCCGCGGCCACCGCCGCCGGGGCAGCCGTTCCGCCCGGCGCAGCGATCGACCCGGCCACTCGGGGCGCGGTCACGCGACTCGCGAGCAGCCAGGCCTACCGGCTCGCGCCCGGAGACCTGATCGACGTGAAATTCCCCTACCATCCCGAGGAGAACGAGCGGGTCCCCGTTCGCCCCGACGGCCAGGTCGGGCTTCAGTCCGCCGGAGACGTCCTCGCGGCAGGGCTCACGGTCGACGAACTCCAGCACGCGATCGTCGAGAAGTCCTCGCACACGCTCCGCAACCCGGTCGTGAGCGTGGTGATCGTCCAGCTCGCCGAGCACAAGGTCTACGTCGGCGGGGACGTCGCGAAACCGGGCTTCGTGGTCTACCGCGCGGGGCTCACCCCGCTGCAGGCGATCATCGAACGCGGGGGTTTCATCGACACCGCGAAGACCGACCAGGTCGTGCACATCCACCGGCGCGGAAGCGAGGTGAAGGCGGACAAGATCGACCTCGAGGAAGTCATCGAGGGAGACGCCATCGAGCAGATCGCGCTCGCTCCCGACGACATCCTGTTCGTCCCGAAGACCTGGATCGGCGAGGCCGACGTCGTCGTCGACCAGTGGATCCGGGGGCTCCTCCCCACCGTGCCGCGCCCCGGCCTCGACCTGACGACCCTCGCGTTCTAGGAGGCATGGTGGGCAGAACTTACGAAGCACTCCGCCGGGCCGAGGAGGAACGGCGGAAGAAGGCGACCGGGCCGGCCGAGACACCCGTCGATGCCGAGTTCGAGTCTCCTTCGCTGCCCGCGACGTCGGAGCGAAACTGGTTCCGGTTCCGCAAGCGCCCCGCCCGGGCCGAGGCCTACGCCAACGGCAACGGGGCGAACGGGCACGGCGCCGGTTACGCCAACGGCACGAACGGCGCCTACTCCGCCTCGGGGAACCCGCTCTCGCACGTGTCGTCGCCGACGACCGTCGAGGAGTACCAGCAGCTTCGCAAGAACCTGCTCGCGGCGCGCACGACGCGGCCCCTTCAACTCATCCTGCTGGTCGCCTCTCGCCACGGGGAAGGGGTCACGACCACGTCGACCATGCTCGGATGGGCGATGGCGAACGGCGGGCGCTGCCTGCTCATCGACGCCAACTTCCGCACGCCCGGGCTCTCCCGCATCTTCAACGGAGCCGACGCCCCGGGCCTCTGCGAAGCGCTCGCCGACGATCCCGCACAGCGCAGGATCCACTACCTGCCGACCGACATCCCCAACCTCTGGTTCATGCCGACGGGGCGCGGGCCCGCACGCGTCCCCTACATCTTCGAGGGCCAGAAGTTCGACGACCTCGTGTCCGCGCTCCGCCGCGAGTTCGACTGCATCCTGATCGACGGGGCGCCGATGGAGATGTACGCGGACAGCGCCTACATCGCGCCGAAGACCGACGGCGTGATCCTCGTCGTCCGGGCGGAAAGCACCCCGCTCGCCTCGCCGTCGATCTCGCTCCGCGAGCTCGAGCGGGTCGGGGCGCCGGTTCTCGGCGCCGTGCTCAACTGCACGAAGACCTACATCCCGCAGATCCTCCAGCGACTGTCGAACCCGCAGGAGGTCCTCGAGATCGCCGTCCTCCCGTCCTCGTCCACCGAGGTGCAGAAGTGAACGAGGACTTCCGCGAATTCCTCCACGTCGTCTTCAAGCGCAAGCGCTTCGTGCTGCTCGCGTTCCTGCTGACGTCGCTCCCGATCATCGCGATGGCGATGCTGCGGCCCAAGCCCTACCGGGCCTCGGCGAAGCTCCTCCTCGTGGGCAACCGGTCCTACGTCCAGCTCGCCCCCCAGGAGCAGAAGCGCTCTTCGCAGATCCCCGACACCCAGGTCGTCAACGCGGAAGTCGAGAACCTGAAGAACTGGTCGTTCCTGATCGCGGCCGCCGATCGCCTCGGTGTCGAGATCCTCGCGGACGTGCCGAACGACCGGGAGGAGCGCAACCGCGCGACGGCGCGTGCGATCCGAAGCGGCCTCGAGGTCACGCCCTACCCCACCGCGCCGATGATCGAGGTGGCGTTCGTCGACACCGACCGCAACAAGGCGGCCGCGGTCGCCAACACGGTGGTCGACACCTACCTCGAGTACCGGCCGAGCCTCTTCGAGTCGCCGGAAGTCGGACGGTTCTACGACAAGCGTGCCGACCGCCTGAAGCGCGAACTTCGGGCGGCCGAGCGTCGCCTCGACCGCTACCAGCGGCGATCGGGGATCCTCGCCCTGCAGCAGCAGAAGGACGAGAGCGTGCGCCAGATCATGGCGAACGACCTCGCGCTGAAGGAGACCGTCGGCCAGATCAGGCAGACCGAAGAACTCATCGAGAGCCTCTCGTCGGCCCAGGACAAGCAGCCCGAGAAGGTGTCGTCGGACGTCGAGATGATCGACAATCCCGTCGCGAGGGCGCTCGAGGAGCGCGTCGGCGTCCTGTCGGTCGAGCTCTCGGAGCTCCGTCAGAAGTACACCGACGAGGACCGTCGCGTGCGCGACAAGGTCGAGCAGATCGCGGACCTCCGCCGCCAGATCGCGAAGCAGCCGTCCCGCATCGTCGGCACCGAGCGCTACGAGCTGAACCAGGTCCGCCAGAACCTGAGCGAAGAAGTCTTCCGCGCCCGTGCGAACCTGAAGGCGCTGATCGCGAAGAAGAGCTCTCTCGAGACGACGCTCGCCAACCTCGGCGACGGCCTCGACGCGATGAACCGGCGCGGGGTCCGCTTCCAGGAACTCGACGGGCTGGTCCAGAACAAGCGGGTCGAGCTCCAGGCGACCGAGAATCGCCGCCAGGAGGCCAAGCTCTCGCAGGACATGACCGCCAACCGCCTCGACTCGGTCCGCGTGGTCGACCGGGCGACACCGCCGTCCAACCCGTACAACCAGAACACGCTGCTCGCGACCGCCGTCGCGATCCTGTCCGGGCTCGGGCTCGGCGTGGCCGGCGCGTTCGGTCTCGAGTTCCTCTACCGCACCTACCACTTCGCGAGCGACATCGAGCGCGAGCTGGAACTGCCCGTCCTCGGCCTGGTCACCGACTTCCGAGAGGCGGACAAGAACTTCGCTCACTGATCTCCGCCCCCACATGCCGATCCGTCGAACCCTCACGGGTCTCGCGAAGAGCGCCATCCACCACGGCGGTCTCGCGGGCCTTGCGCGCGCCTGCCTCGCCGGGCGCGCCGTCATCCTGCGCTATCACTCGGTGAGCAGCGAGGCCGACGGCACGCACCTCTGCCTCGATCCCGGCCTCGCGGTCCTTCCCGAGGACTTCGACCGGCAGTGCGCCTACCTCCGCCGCCACTACCGCGTCATCTCGCTCGACGAGATGGTCGACGCCCTGCAGGCCGGTCGGGCGCTTCCGCCGAAGTCCGTCGCGCTGACCTTCGACGACGGCTACCTCGACAACTACACGCGCGCCTTCCCGATCCTTCGGCGCCACGGCCTGAACGCGACGTTCTACGTGAGCACCGGCTGCATCGACAACCGGGTGATCCTCTGGACGGGGATCCTGCGATTCTGCGTCTTCACGACGCGGGTTCCCGTCCTCGAGATCTCCGACCCGATGCCGTTCCGCCTGCCGGTCACGACGCCGACCGAACGGAAGGACGCCTTCACGAAGCTCATCGTCACGATGAAGAACGTGCCGACCGAGAAGCGGATGGCGCTTCTCGACTCGGTCCGGCGCGCGGCCGCGATCGAGGACCTGGCCCCCCTCCGCGCGATCATGATGTCGTGGGAACAGGTCCGGGAGATGCACCGCGCCGGCATGATCTTCGGCGCCCACACCATCACCCACCCGAACCTCCCCA